>DASPMP010000292.1:0-7349 GCA_035626995.1 Gemmatimonadaceae bacterium | reverse complement strand
CCCATGTCCTGGATGGCGACGATGGCGCCGCTGCGAATCAGCTCCAGGCTGGCTTCGAGCAGCAGCTTCTCGGTGAACGGATCGCCGACCTGGACCTGCGGACGCTTCGCCTCGCTCTCCTCGGAGAGATCGGCCGAGGCGAATGATGCGCCATGAATGCCATCGCGCCCGGTGCGTGCGCCGACCGCGATGATCGGATTGCCGACCCCCTGCGCCACCGCGCGCATCAGCTCATCCTCGCGCATGGTGCCGATGCACATCGCGTTGACCAGCGGATTTCCCTCGTACGCCTCGTCGAACACCACTTCGCCCCCGACCGTGGGAACACCGACGCAGTTGCCGTAGTCACCGATGCCTTTCACGGCACCCGCGAACAGGTACCGCGCGCGCGGCGAATCGAGGGAGCCGAAGCGCAGGGAATTGAGCAGTGCAATCGGCCGGGCGCCCATCGTGAACACGTCGCGCAGGATTCCGCCGACGCCGGTGGCAGCTCCCTGGTACGGCTCGACCGCTGTGGGGTGGTTGTGCGACTCGATCTTGAACGCGACGGCCATTCCGTCACCGATCGAGATGACGCCGGCATTCTCACCTGGTCCCTGCAGGACCCAGGGCGCTTTCGTGGGCAGCGTTCGCAGGAGCGGGCGCGAATGCTTGTACGCGCAGTGCTCGTTCCACAGCGCGCTGACGATCCCCAGTTCGGTGAAGGTCGGCTCGCGGTCGAGCATCTTCACCAGCCGCTGATACTCGTCGTCCGTCAGCCCGTGCTCGGCAACGAGCGCGGGAGTAATCCGTGGATCGCCAGGGCGGGGCAGAACGGTCACTTGCGAACCGACGACTTTCCGGGGATCAGGTCGAAGATGCCCTTGAAGACATTCCCGCCGGACTTCTGGACCTGCCGCAGCATCTCGAGCTCACCGGCATCGAGCCACATGCCACCGCACTCTGCGCAGACGTCCACCTTCACATTGCCGATCTCCTGTTCCTTGAGGTCGCTGCCATCCTTCGGGCACTTCATCAGCGCCTGCTTGCGTTCAGCCGCCTTGCGCTCGGCGTCGAGCTTCTCGCGCATCTGCTTGATGAGCTCCGCGTCCTGCTTGGCGAAGTACTCATCCTCGTTGCGGCTGGGCTGGTCTTCGTGGCGTCGAGTAGTCATGTCAGTGTCGGATGAGGAGCATTAAACTGATCATCTCTGTAATGCTCTGGTGATTGCTGTGGCGTGTTGCAGTTGTCATCACATCACGGAAGACAAGAATGCACGCAGAGGGCGCGGAGACGCAGAGGACATCCAGAGACAGACAACATCGACAGAGGGTCAAAGACTCTCTGCGCCTCCGCGTCTCTGCGTTTGATTGCAGTTGCTGTTTGCAGTTGCTGTTTGCAGTTGCAATTGCTGTTGCAGTGCTGCGCACCATGCACGACAGACTTCATGCTGCGACCCTGGCCAGCATGGATTCGAATATCCCCAGCCCGTCGCGCGAGCCGAGGAGCTCGTCGACCGCACGCTCGGGGTGTGGCATGAGCCCCATCACGTTGCCAGCGTCGCTGACGATGCCGGCGATGGCGCGCATGGCACCGTTGGGGCTCCAGTACTCGTCGGAGTCGCCAGGACCATGCACGTACCGGAACACGACCTGGCCATCGCCCTCGAGCCGGTCGAGCACCTTCGCATCGGCCGTATACCGTCCGTCACCATGCGCGATCGGCATCGTGAGGATCGCGCCTTTCACATACCGATTGGTGAACAGCGTGTCGGCATTCTCGACACGCAGTCGTGCCGGCTCGCTCACGAACTTCAGGCTCTCGTTGCGGAGCAGCGCGCCCGGCAGCAGCCCCGCCTCGCAGGCAATCTGGAAACCATTGCAGATGCCGAGCACGGGGCCACCGCGCCGGGCATGCGCGGCAACTTCATTCATGATGGGACTGAAGCGGGCGATCGCGCCAGCGCGTAGGTAGTCGCCGTAGCTGAATCCACCTGGAAGGACGATCACGTCGCTTCCCGCGAGATCACGCTCCTTATGCCAGAGATACACGGCCTCTTCTCCCAGCGCGTCGGTGATGGCGTGGAAGGTGTCATGATCGCAGTTCGAGCCGGGGAAGGTGACGATGCCGAATTTCATGCGGCGCTCACGTTGGCGACCTCGAAGTCTTCCGTCACCGGATTCGCCAGCAACTTCTCGCACATCGCGCGCGCTTCCCTTTCGGCCGAGGACGCATCCTTCGCCTGCAGCTCCACGACGACGTGCCTGCCGACGTGCACGTCCCTCACGGAGCTGAACCCAAGCGTCTGCAGCGCGTCGGCGACCGCCTTGCCTTGCGGATCGAGCAGGCCGCGGCGCGGGATTATATGAAGGGCAACACGGAACTGGCTCATGCTTCGGGTTCGTGAGTTGGAGGATGCATTGGGTCGCGATCGACGCGCTCCTGCTGGCGGGACCGACGCCGGCGGCGACGGCGCCGAGAACCCATCCCTTCGTCGCCCACCGTCTCGACAGTTGGCAGGTCCGACTCGCGCATGCCGCCGGGGAACCAGCCGGGACGCATTGTCCCCTGCCGGCGGTCGAGCAATCCGAGCAGGCCGGCGCGGAAGAGGCCGAAGGCGACGTACGACACCGCCATGGGGAAGAACCACTCAAGCTTGCCGAAGATCAGCATCGACACGCCACCAACCAGGATAAACGTCCCGAGAAAACCCTTGAGGGACCGCAGCCCCACGGGAGGCATCACGGGGTACGGGACATTGCTGATCATCAGGAAGCTCAGCGTCGCCATCACGATCCGCAGCATCTGGTGCCAGGGCCAGTTCTCGATCGCCGTCTCGGCGTACAAGTTGGACTGGCTGAACCAGTAGTACGTGGCGAGGGTGATTCCCGCTGCCGGACTCGGGAGCCCCTGGAAATAGCTCTTGTTGGTGCCCGCCTGCTCGACATTGAATCGGGCGAGCCGCAGCACCGCACACGCCGTGAAGATGAAGACGAAGAACCAGTCCCATCCTTCGCGATTCAGCACCGCAAAGTACATGATCATCGCCGGCGCGAGCCCGAATGTGATGGCGTCCACGAGGGAGTCGAGTTCCTCGCCGAACCGTCCCTCGGAGTTTGTCGCGCGCGCGACGCGGCCATCGAAGGCGTCGCAGATGCCGCCCAGCACGACGTACCACCCGGCCTGGGTGAACTGCTGGCGCGATGCCGCGACGATCGCGAAGATGCCGAAGAAGAGGTTGCCCAGCGTCAGTCCGCTGGGAAACAGCACGACCACGCGTCGCACATCGGGACGCGGCAGAGGGCCCAGCCCGTTCCGCATCATGGGCCCGGTGATTCCGAGATGACGGTCACGCCAGCGGTAGTCAGTTGTCCCAGCTTCACGTGCACCTTCGAGCCGACGGGGACGAAGACATCCACGCGGGAGCCAAACCGGATGAGGCCGAAGCGCTCACCCTGCGTCGCCTTGTCGCCGATCTTGCTGTAGGTGACGATGCGCCGCGCGATGAGCCCCGCGATCTGCCGCACGAGGATGCGGTGTCGTTCCGTCTCGATTCCCACGGAGGATTGCTCGTTCTCGAGGCTGGCCTTGTCCGCCGCCGCGTTCAGGAACTTGCCGGGGTTGTAGTGCACGTACTGCACGGTGCCGCTGACCGGATACCGGTTCACATGGACGTTGAAGACGTTCATGAAGATCGAGATCTGCAGCGCGCGCCCCTTGATGAAGTTGGGCTCGTCCACCTCGACGATCTGCACGACCTTCCCGTCGGCCGGGGCCACCACGAGATGCTCGCCGCGCTCGCCGGTGCGTTCCGGATCGCGGAAGAAGTACGCCACCCAAATCGCGATGAGCGTCAGCAGGAACGCGAGCAGCCAGAGCGGCCACGACCGGCGATTGAGGGCGAGAGCGTAGCCACCGGCGGCGAGCAGCGCCGCGATGACGATGAAGACCAGACCTTCACGCGCGAAATTCACGTTGCGATGATCTCCGAAAGGTGCTGGCCCGTGATGCGCCGGAATGCGTCAAGATACCTGGTACTGGTTGCGTCGATCACCGCGGCGGGAAGCGGGGGCGGCGGGGCGTCACCGTTCCAAGCGCCTCGACGGCGCTCCGCGTCGAGATAGTCCCGCAGCGGCTGCTTGTCGAAGCTCGGCTGCGTGCGGCCCGGCGCGTAGTCGGCGGCAGGCCAGAAGCGCGAACTGTCAGGCGTCATCACCTCGTCGATGAGGGTGATGTTGCCGTCCGCATCGCGTCCGAACTCGAACTTCGTGTCGGCAATGATGATCCCGCGAGTGGCAGCCACGTCCCGGCCCAGCGAATAGACGTGCATGCTCAGCCGCTCCAGCTCGCGCGCCACGTCGGCGCCAAGGATCCCGGCCATTCCCGCGCGCGTGATGTTCTCGTCGTGCCCGGTCTCGGCCTTGGTGGCGGGACTGAAGATCGGACGCTCGAAGCGGCTGCTCTCCTGCATACCGGGGGGCAACTTCTCACCGGCGAGCGTGCCACTGGTCCGGTACTCCTTCCACGCGGAGCCGGAGAGGTACCCGCGAACCACGCACTCCACCGGGAAGACGTCGGTGCGACGACACAGCATCGCCCGCCCGGCCAGCTCTGCACGGAAGGGGAGCAGGTCTGGGACAATGCGGACGATCTCATCAATGTCGCTCGACAGCATGTGATGCCGAACGTCGTTCTCGAAACGGCGCAGCCACCATGCAGTCATCTGCGTAAGGACAGCGCCCTTGAAGGGCACCGGTTCGTCCATCACAACATCAAATGCGCTCACGCGGTCGGTCGCGACGATGAGCAGGCGCGCGTCATCCACGGCATACACTTCGCGAACCTTGCCGCGTCGAACGTGCTGCAGCGGCAGCCTGGTCAGCGACGAGATGGCGGCCGCGCTCATACGCGCACCTCTTCCGTCTCCGAAACGTCCACACCTGCCAGAAGTGGTTCGGCGACTTCGCGAAGGAACTCGTCCACCTGTTGTGGCGCGCGACCCACGAACGCGGACGGATCGAGCGCCTGCTGCATGTCCTTCAGTGATACCGTCCATGCCTTGTCGGTCGCGAGGCGTTCCAGCAGGTCGTTGGATGTCGCGCCTTCCTTGATTGCGCGGGCCGCTTCGATACTGTGCGTGCGAATTCGCTCGTGCGCTTCCTGGCGGTCGCCGCCGCCGCGGACCGCGCGCATGAGGAGCTGCTCCGTGGCCATGAAGGGAAGCTCGGCCTCGAGGCGTCGCCTGATCCGCGCCGGATGCACTTCAAGACCGGCAACGACATTCTCCATCAGGACCAGGATCGCGTCGGTCGCGAGGAACGCCTCGGGAATGGTGAGTCGGCGGTTGGCGCTGTCGTCCAGAGTGCGTTCGAGGAACTGCACGGAATGCGTCTGGTTCGCGTTGCCCACGATGCTGAGGACAAAGCGGGCAAGGGACGCGATCCGCTCGCACCGCATGGGATTCCGCTTGTAGGCCATCGCCGATGACCCCACTTGCGACGACTCGAACGGCTCCTCGATCTCGCCGAGCGACTGGAGCATCCGGATGTCGGCGCTGAACTTTGCCGCACTCGCCGAGAGTCCCGCCACGACATCGAGCACCTGGGCATCGAGCTTCCTGCTGTACGTCTGGCCGGACACCGGGATGGCGGTGTCGAAGCCGATCGCAGCAGCGACGCGGCGTTCAAGATCCCTCACCTTTCCGTGATCCCCATCGAACAACTCGAGGAATGTCGCCTGCGTCCCCGTGGTGCCCTTTACGCCGCGGCAGGGAAGCACGCCGACGCGGTGATCGATCTCGCGGAGGTCGAGCACGAGGTCCTGCATCCACAGGGTTGCGCGCTTGCCAACCGTAGTGGGCTGCGCAGGCTGCAGGTGCGTCGACCCGAGGGTTGGTTCATCCTTCCACCGGCGCGCAAAGGTGGCGAGCGCGCGGAGAACCCGTACCGCTTTTCCGCGCAGGAGGCCGAGCCCCCGGCGCATGAGGATCAGGTCCGCGTTGTCGGTGACGAACGCGCTCGTGGCGCCGAGGTGGATGAACGGACGGGCGGCGGGCGCGACGTCTGCGAATGCATGGATGTGCGCCATGACGTCATGCCGGAAGCGCCGCTCGTATGCGGCGACGGCGTCGAAATCCACGTCGTCGAGATGCGCGCGCATCTGCTCGATCGCGTCGTCCGGAATGTCCAGGCCGAGGTCCTTTTCGCCCTCCGCGAGCGCCAGCCACAGGCGACGCCACAGCCCGTAGCGCATCCTCGGCGACCACAGCTCCAGCATCGCCTTCGACGCGTAGCGCTCGGCGAGCGGGGATGAGTACCGGTCGAATGTGCTCATTGGCGGAGAACGAAATCGGTGGTGTAGATAGCGCCCCCGCGCTCGAGGAACATGCGAATGACCCCGCGGCTGCCGTAGTAGTCGAGCGCGCGTGCGGCGTCCTGCGCCGACGTGATTCGCGTCTGGTTGATCTGGACGATGACGTCGCCGGGCTCGATCCCGAGCTCGGCGGCATTGCTCTCGCCAGCGCGCACGATCAGCGCGCCCGCCGCGCTCCGGATGCCGCGCTCAGCGCGAATGGCCGGCGTGAGGGTGGCCAGCTCGAGGTCGCGCAGTACCTGCACCTTCGGTGCGCTGACCTCTGGGAGGTCCTGCACGCGCACGTTGGCGTCATACTCGCGGCTGCCGCGCCGCAGACGAAGCGCGACACTTTCGCCGACGCGGAGGTCCAGGAGCAATGCCTCCCAGTCGAACGCGTTGCGAATGACGCGATTTCCGGAACGAAGGATCACGTCGCCCGGCCTGAGCCCGGCCTGTGCAGCGGGGGAGCCCGGGATCACCGAGGCGATCACCGCGCCGGCGGTGATGGCATCGCGAACGTTCGCCGACTGCGGATAGCGCAGCCGCACGCCAATCCAGGGGCGTCGAACCGATCCATGCGCCACCAGGTCTTCGACGATGCGGCGCACGCGATTGATCGGGATCGCGAACCCGATGCCAACGGAGCCACCGCTGGGTGAATAGATGGAGCTGTTCACGCCGATGACTTCACCGTCGGCATTCACCAGGGGCCCGCCCGAGTTACCGGGATTGATCGACGCGTCGGTCTGGATCATGTCGAAGTAGGCGCTGGGCCCTTCGCCGCGCGCCACGAGATTTCGACCCGTGCCGCTCACGACGCCCACCGTCACCGCAGGCTCCGAGTTGCCGAGCACGAACCCGTAGGGATTTCCGATGGCGATCGCCCATTCGCCGATGGCCGTCGCGGATGAATTGCCGAGGGTCGCGACGGGAAGCCCCGTTGCGTCGATCTTGAGCACCGCGATGTCATTCGTCTCGTCTGTGCCAAGGACGCGGGCCGAATCGACAGTGCCGTC
>DASPMP010000291.1:0-16428 GCA_035626995.1 Gemmatimonadaceae bacterium | reverse complement strand
CCTTCGGGTGCGACCACGGGGCTGTACTGCGCGACGCCGGCCTTGCTCCCGGCGGTCAGCGTGAGCGTGGTAATGACGTCTTCCGCGCGTCCCGACGTGTGCAGGGCCTCGGCGGGGATGAACCCCCAGGCCAGGCGACTCCCCAGTCCGAGCAATTTGCGGAGCCGCTCATTCTCCACGGCGAGCGCGTGTCCCTGGAAGACCTGGAGCGCGAGTGAATCACGCTCGATGGTCTTGCGCTCGCTCTCGAGCCACGCAGACCGCCAGCGCTCTGCGCTGCGTTGCAGCCCTACGAGGGGCGCGACGATACTGCGGCGCAGCCCCGACTCGACCGGCTCACGCATCTGGGTCGGCAACGCGCTCGCGACGAGCGCCAGAATGACGCAGCCGGCGAACACGATGGTGTCCAGCCGACTGCCAAATCTCGCAGCGCCACCTCGTGCCATGGTGTTAGCTGCTCAGGACCGACCAGTACTTCTCCTCGTCGTCCAGGATGCGCCCGGTTCCCCGCACCACGCAGGTGAGCGGATCCTCGTCCACATGTATCGGAAGGCCCGTCTCCTGGCTGAGAAGCAGGTCCAGGCCCCGGATGAGCGCGCCGCCACCAGTCATCACAATTCCACGATCCACGATATCGCTCGCCAGTTCAGGCGGCGTGATCTCGAGCGCGCGTCGCACGGCGTCCACGATCTGCTGGATCGGTTCCTGGATCGCCTCACGAATCTCGCTCGAATGCACGCGCACAGTTTTCGGAATGCCGGAAACGAGGTCGCGTCCCTTGACCTCCATCTCCCGCTCTTCGCCGACCGGTGCCGCGGACCCAATCTGGATCTTCACCTGCTCCGCGGTGGGTTCACCGATCAACAGGTTGTAGTTCTTACGCAAGAACTGAACGATTGCAGTGTCGAGCTCGTCTCCACCCGTCCGAATGGATGTGTCCGATACGATGCCGCTCAGTGCGATCACCGCGATTTCGGTGGTGCCGCCGCCGATATCGATGACCATGTTGCCCGTCGGGGTCTCCACCGGCAGCCCAACGCCAATGGCAGCAGCCATCGGCTCGGCGACCATGAACACTTCCTTGGCGCCTGCCCCGAGCGCCGAGTCGCGGACGGCGCGCTTTTCCACTTCGGTGATCCCCGATGGGACGCACACGATCACCCGCGGCTTCACCTTGAAGACGTGATTATCGATGATGAGCTTCAGGAAATAGCGCAGCATCTTCTCGGTCACGTCGAAGTCCGCGATGACGCCGTCCTTCATGGGACGCACCGCGATGACTCCTTCCGGCGTACGGCCGAGCATCCGCTTCGCTTCCAGTCCCACGCCCTTGATCTGCTTGGTCTCGCGGTCGATCGCGACCACCGAAGGCTCGTTCAGGACGATGCCTTCCCCCTTCACATAGACGAGGGTGTTGGCCGTGCCGAGATCCACGCCGATGGCGTTCGCGGGGAACAACGATCCCTTCTTGAGGAAGGGAAACTTGTTCTGGAACCAGGACGTGTTCGACGCGCTCACGATAGCGCCGCCGCGGGATCGTGCAGCTCGAGGCCGAAGGCCTCGGCGACACCCGGATAGGTGACTTTGCCTTCGTACATGTTGAGTCCCTTTCGCAGCGCGAGGTTGTCCTTCAGTGCCTGCTTCCAGCCCTTCTTCGCGAGCTGCATCGCGTACGGCAGCGTCGCGTTGGTGAGTGCCAGCGTGGACGTGCGGGGCACGCCACCGGGCATGTTCGCCACGCCGTAGTGGATGACGCCATCCACGACGTAGGTCGGGTTCTCGTGCGTTGTTGCCTTGATGGTCTCGACGCAGCCACCCTGGTCGATCGCCACGTCGACGATCACGGAGCCGGGCTGCATCACCTTCAGGTCCTCGCGACGGATGAGCCGCGGAGCCTTGGCACCCGGGATCAGGACGCCACCCACCACGAGATCGGCGGTGGTGATCTGTTCGAGGATGTTGTG
This sequence comes from Gemmatimonadaceae bacterium, assembly GCA_035626995.1. GTDB lineage: Bacteria > Gemmatimonadota > Gemmatimonadetes > Gemmatimonadales > Gemmatimonadaceae > DASPMP01. The sequence goes on along the minus strand of DASPMP010000291.1, from coordinate 14,464 downwards.
CCGGTTCGAGAAGATCAGCTGGCAGTTCGCGGGCATGACATCAGATAAGTAGCGCATGCGCTCGAGCGAAATGTCGAGGATCACAACTTTCGCTCCCATGCCGGCCGCCATCTTCGCGGCATTGATGCCGACGATGCCACCGCCGAGGATCACGACCTTGGCCGGCGCCACGCCGGGGACGCCGCCCAGCAGCACGCCGCGCCCGCCATAGAGCTTCTCGAGGTACTTGGCGCCTTCCTGGACCGCCATGCGTCCGGCAACCTCGGACATCGGCGTGAGCAGGGGCAGCTCGCGGCTGGGCAGTTCCACGGTCTCGTACGCGATGCAGACGGCGCCGCTCTTCATGTGCGCCTTCGTGAGCTTCTCGTCGGCCGCGAAATGAAAGTATGTGAAGATGGTCTGGCCCTGGCGCATGTGCGGCCATTCGCGCTCGATGGGCTCCTTCACCTTCATGATCATGTCCGCGTCCTTCCACACGGACGCCGCGTCGGGAGCGATCTTCGCGCCGACCGACGTATACGCCTCATCCGTGAACCCGCTGCCGAGACCGCCGCCGGTTTCGATGGTCACCTGGTGACCTGCGCCGATCAGGGCTTCCGCGCCAGCTGGCACGAGCGCGATGCGGTTCTCGTTCGTCTTGATCTCTTTCGGTACGCCGATTTTCATCGAATGTGATGTCGTGATGTCAGTTAGTGGCCAGCAGGGGGTGCCATACAGCAGCCCGTAACATACGCTGCACCGAAGGGGTTTTCACCCGTGCGGTCGCGCCCGCCGCTTCGCTGGCCGACGGGCTTTCGGCGCCGCGGGGCCAAGCGTCAGCACCGTCTGCCGGTCGGGGACGAGAAATTCGCGCGCGAGCGCGTGCACTTCGGCCGGATCGACGGCCTCCACCTGAGCGAGCATCTCGTCCAGCGTGCGATACGGCTCGTTGTACAAGTCCACTGATGCCGCCCGGTACATCCTGGCCGTGGGGCTCTCCAGCGACAGGGTGATCTGTCCCTTCAGCTGCCCCTTCCCCTGCGCGATCTCGTCGTCCTGCAGCCCATGCTCCACCACTTTCGCCAGCTCTTCTTCGATTGCGGCAAGGGCAGCGTCGGCGGTGGCCGCAGCCGTTCCCACATACACCCCCTGCACCCCGCTCGTCGCATAGAAGTTCTGGAAGGTGTAGACGGCATACGCGAGCCCCAGCTCTTCCCGGATGCGCTGGAACAGCCGGGAACTCATCCCGCTGCCCAGGACGACACTCAGGAGGACCAGGGCGTGACGACGCCGGTCGTCATGGCCAAGGGTTGGCGACCCGAGGACGATGTGCGTCTGGCTTCCCGGACGCTCGATCCGGCGGCGTGAGGGCGCGGCGGGCTTTGGCACAGGCGCGGTCCCTACAACCCCGGATCCCTGCCGGTCGTGCCATCCGGTCTTCGACAGGATGTCCAGGAGCTCGTCGTGATCCACGTTCCCCGCCGCGGCGACGAGGACCTGCGAGGGCCGGTACGCCGACGCGTGCAGGTTTTGCAGGTCCGGGACGTCGAGGGCACTGACGGTCTCGCGAGTGCCGAGGATCGAATAGCCCAGGGGGTGGTCGCCCCACATGGCCGCGTTATGGAGCTCGAACACGAGGTCGTCGGGGGTGTCTTCGACCATCGCGATCTCCTCGAGTACCACGTTCCGCTCGAGGGCGAGATCACTGGAACGCAGCACAGGCTCGAAGACGAGGTCGCCGATGACGTCCGCCGCGATCTCGAGGTGCTCGTCGAGCACGCGCGCCTGATACACCGTGTGTTCGCGGGAGGTATAGGCGTCCAGCGAGCCGCCCAGCTGCTCGAGGGAAAGCGCGATGTCTCGCGCACTTCGCCGGCCCGTCCCCTTGAACACCATGTGCTCGAGGAGGTGCGATACGCCCATGCGTTCGCGCGTCTCGTTCAGCGAGGCGGCGCGCACCCAGGCCCCGAAAGCAACCGACCGTACTCCCGGCATGTATTCCGAGAGCACGGTCAGCCCATTGGGCAATACGGTGCGACGCAGGCCTTCAGCCTTGTCGCTTTTCAGTTCTCGGCTCTCGGCTGTCGGTGCTCGGCTAACGCGTGTGTCACGTCAGTGCTAGCGCGAGCGCTCCCGGCTCCGGCCACCGCCGCTGCGGCCCCGGCCACCACGATCGCCGCGATCGCGATCGCCACGACCTTCGCTGCTGCGCCCTTCACCGCCGCCGTTCTCGCCACCGCCTTCACCCTCGCCGCCATTCCCCTCGGGCATGCCTTCGGGCTTCGGGAGAAGTGCCTTGCGGGAGAGACGCAGGCGTCCGCGCTCGTCGCGCTCGATGAGCTTCACCTGGACGCGGTCGCCCTTCTTGACCACGTCTTCGGTCTTCTCGGTGCGGCCCCACTGCATCTCGGAGATGTGGAGCAGCCCTTCGGTGCCGGGCATGATCTCAATGAAGGCGCCGAAGGGGGTCGTCGACTTGACGGGTCCTTCGTAGGTCTCGCCAACCACCGGCTCGGCCGTGATGGCCTGGACCATCTGGCGCGCGCGCTCCATGGCTTCGCCACCGACGGCAGCGATGGTGACCGTGCCGCTGTCGTCCACGGTGATCTCGGAGCCAGTCTCCTCCTGGATACCCCGGATGGTCTTGCCCTTGGGGCCGATGAGATCGCCGATCTTCTCGGGGCTGATCTGCACCGTGATGATCCGTGGGGCGTACATCGACAAGTCCTTATTCGGAGCGGACATTGCCTTGTTCATCTCACCCAGGATGTGAAGCCGCCCTTCCTTGGCCTGCGCCAAAGCTTCCTTCATGATCTTGAGGTCGAGCCCCTGGATCTTGATGTCCATCTGGATGGAGGTGATGCCGTTCTTAGTGCCGGCCACCTTGAAGTCCATGTCGCCCAGGTGATCCTCGGTGCCGAGGATGTCCGTGAGGACCGCGTACTTCTTCCCTTCCTTGATAAGACCCATGGCGACGCCGGCAATGGCTTCGCGCATCGGGACGCCCGCGTCAAAGAGGGCGAGTGAACCGCCGCAGATGGACGCCATCGAGCTGGAGCCGTTGGACTCGAGGACGTCGGACACGATGCGGATGGTGTACGGGAACTCCTCGAAGGGCGGCAGGATGGCCTGGACCGCGCGCTCCGCCAGGTTGCCATGGCCGATCTCGCGACGCGACGTGCCGCGCATGGGGCGAACTTCGCCGGTGGAGAATGGCGGGAAGTTGTAGTGGAGCATGAACGACTTCGTCTGCTCTTTCGCCTCGTCGATGCTGTCCAGCCGCTGGACGTCATTTGCGGTGCCCAGCGTGGCCACCACGAGCGCCTGGGTCTGTCCACGCGTGAACAGCGCGGAGCCGTGGGCACGGGGCAGCAGGCCGGTGTCGATCGAAATGTCACGGACTTCGTTCGGCTTGCGGCCGTCCACCCGGAATCCGGACGTGAGCACCTGCGACCGGAGCGTGTGGTATTCCACGTCTCCCAGCAGGTTCTTGATGTCTGATGAATTGTCCGGGAAGTCAGCGAGCAGCTTCTCCGCGATCTCGCCCTTCACGCGCTCCACGGCTTCGATGCGCGTGTGCTTGTCCTTCTGGTTGATCGCCTCGGTGATCTTCCCCTCGGCGAGCTTCTTGACGCTCTCCTCGAGACCAGCCGGGATCTCGGCCTTCTTCCAGTCCATCTTCTTCGGGCGATCGATCTTCTTCAGCAGCTCGTCCTGCAGCTTCACCAGGTCGCCGAGCCCCTTCTGCGCGATCGTGAACGCTTCGACGACGTCTTCTTCAGACACCTCGAGCGCTCCGCCTTCAACCATCATGATCGAGTCCGCGGTGCCGCAGACGACCATGTCCATGTCGCTGAACTCGAGCTGCTGGAACGTCGGGTTCAATACCCAGTTGCCCTGCAACCGGCCGACGCGGACACCAGAGACCGGGCCCGTGAAGGGGATCTTCGATGCATTCAGCGCGGCTGACGCGGCGATGACCGCAAGGACGTCCGCGTCATTCTCCTGGTCTGCCGAGATGACGTAGATGTAGCACTGGACTTCATTCTTGAAGCCTTCGGGAAAGAGGGGCCGGATGGTCCGGTCCACGATGCGGGCCGAGAGGATTTCTCCGTCGCTCGGGCGCCCTTCCCGCTTGATGAAGCCGCCCGGAATCTTGCCGGCGGCGTAGGTCTTCTCGCGGTACTCGACGAGGAGAGGGAAGAATGGAAGTGGGCTCTGGTTGTCGCTCACCGTCACGGCGGCGAGGACCATCGTGTCGCCGTACTGCACCAGGGCGGAACCTGCGGCCTGCTTGGCCATGCGGCCGGTCTCAATCGAGAGCTTGCGGCCAGCGAACGTCGTCTCAACGCGTTGCATATGCTTTTTTGCCTTTGGAATCGGAGCTGAGCAAGCCGGCGAGAGCGCCTTTTTGCACGCAGCTCAATACAAAACGCGCGGGCCGCAATCGGTGCGCCCGCGCGTCAGAGTGATCGCCGTCCTAGTAACGGAGGCCGAGTTCCTGAACCAGCTTGCGGTACGTATCTACGTCTGTACGCCGTAAGTAGTTCAGCAACCGCCGCCGCTTGCCTACCATCTTCAGGAGGCCTTGGCGACTGTGGTGATCTTTGCGGTGCTCACGGAAATGGTCCGTGAGATAGTTGATGCGTTCGGTCAGGACCGCTACCTGAACCTTGGCAGACCCGGTGTCCGTCTCGTGGGTCCGATGCTTCTGAATCGTGGGCGCTTTATCGAATGCCATTGCTTTGAAACCGCTGTCTCTATCTGAGTCGAATTAGCTGTAGCACTTGAACTTAGACAGGCACTCCCTTGATGTAAAGTGACGGCCTCGGCTCTCGCTAACGGAACAATGACCGTGTGTCGTTGAACATCACCAGCACGAACAGCATGAGGATGAAGATCAGCCCGCCGCGCAGGATGTACTCCCGCGTCCGCAGGCTGAATGCCCTCCCCCGCGCCGACTCCAGCACATTCACCACGACCTGACCGCCGTCGAGGATCGGTACCGGCAGCAGGTTCAGGATCCCCACGTTGATGCTGAGCAACGCAATCAGATAGAAGAGGCTCTCGAAGCCTGAGCGCGCTGCCTGCACCGATGCCCGCGTGATGGCGATAGGGCCGCCGAGCTGGTCGACGGACACCTTGCGGGTGACCAGGTCGCGGACCGTCGTGATGATCGTGGTTCCCATGAACCATGTCGTGCGAGCCCCAAGCTGTACCGCCTCGACGACGGACACGGGTTCGCGGGTTGTGATATCCGGAGCGTATGCGCCGATTTTCCCGACGTTGCTCGCCTGCTCGCCGGTCACCGGGTGCGGTGAATCCATCCCGCGCGGGGTGACGGCGATGGTCTCACGCGCGCCGTCCCGCGCAATCTCGAAGCGCAATTCCCGCCCTGCGGAATTCGCGACGATCGCCACCATCTCACTCCAGCTTCGCACGGGCGTGCCGTCGATCGCGACGATGCTGTCCCCCGCCTGGAAGCCGGCCTTCGCGGCTGCCTCCGTTGGAAGCAGGTCGCCGATCACCGGCGGCATGCGATAGTCCATCGCCTGCGCGACATCGGTCCCACTGGGCGATCCCGGCTGATTCAGCGGCACCGTGACAGTGCTGCGGTTGGTCTGGATGACTACCTGGTCCTGGCTCTCGGCGATGAAGCGGCTTGCCTCGGACCAGGTGCGGACGGGCTGCCCGTTCACCTGCAGCAACGTGTCCCCAGGCTGAACCTGCGCAAGAAGTGGCTGCCCCTGGATGGGGCGGACGGCGCCGACTTCGCGAGTGGCAATTACGGGCCGGCCGTAGTGCATCGCAAGACCGATAGCGACGACGAGGCCGAGGATGAAGTTCATCGTCACGCCAGCGAGCAGGATGTACAGCCGGGCCCACAGTGGCTTGGACTCAAACCAGCGGTCTTCCGGAACAGGCTTCGGTCCGAACGGGATCATCGCCTCCGGATCGTACCGCGGGTCCTCCTTCATCTTCTCGGCGACCGCGGTCTCGCTGCCCCCCTCGAGGAACGCCGTGGCTTCATCGTGACGCGACGCCATCCGGACGTACCCGCCGAGTGGAAAGGCGGCGAGGATGTACTCCGTTTCACCGCGCCGGCGGCGCAGGAGTGCCGGACCGAAGCCGATGGAGAACCGTGGCGCATACACGCCGACCGACTTCGCCGCGAGGAAATGTCCCAGCTCGTGCACGAAGATCACGAGACCGAAAACGAAGATTGGAGCGAGAATCGCAATCATCCACACTGCTCTTTCACGAGGGTACGCGCCGCTGCATCGGCGGCCTGGAGGGCTTCCAGGGTCGCAAACGGCGCTCCTTGCAAGGTATCAAGCGCGCGCGCGATCGCGCGGGGGATTTCCCCGAACGTGATACCCCCGTTCAGGAAAATTTCCACGGCCTGCTCATTCGCGGCGTTGAACACGGCAGGCGCTGCACCGCCCGTTCGTCCCGCGGCAATACCCATTCGCAACGCCGGAAAGTCGTCGTGGCGCACCGGCTCGAAGGTCAGCGGGGACAGTGCCACCGGATCGAAGGCCCCGGTCGCCGAGTCCGGGATCCGGTCGGGATGGGTGAGTGCGTACAACACCGGAAGCTCCATGCTGGGCGCGCCGAGTTGGGCGAGCACGCTTCCGTCCACGAACTCCACGAAGCTGTGCACCACGCTCTGCGGATGCACGATGACGTCGATTCGATCGTATTCCAGGCCAAAGAGATGATGTGCCTCGATGACCTCGAGCGCCTTGTTCGCGAGGGTTGCACTGTCGACGGTGATCTTCCGCCCCATCCGCCAGGTGGGATGCTTGAGCGCCTCGTTGGCCGTCGCTGCATCGAGACGCTCGCGGGTCCAGCCACGGAACGGCCCCCCGGAGGCTGTCAGGATCACCCGACGGACGTCTGCGGCAGGCCGGCCGGCAATGCACTGCAGGATCGCGCTGTGCTCACTGTCCACGGGGACGATCTGCCCACCGCCTTCTTCGCGCGCGCGCTGCACGAGATGGCCCGCCATCACCAGGGTTTCCTTATTCGCGAGCGCCACGCGCTTCCCTGCACGCAGCGCGGCCAGCGTGGCATCGAGCCCCGCGGCGCCCACGACGGCATTGAGGACGATGTCCACGTCCTGCCGCGTGGCAGCGTCCACGAGGCAGCGACTCCCGCCGTCCCTCACGAGCTGCGAAAACTCCGGCCGGAAATGACGCGCCTGCTCGTCGAGCAGCTCGCGATTGGCGAACGCGGTGAGCGCCACCACCCTGAAGCGCCCGGCGTGTCGTTCAAGAACTTTCAGGGCAGTCGTGCCGACACTGCCGGTGGAACCAAGAACGGCGACGCCTGTGCGCCCCCGCTGGGTCATCGGGGCGCCGGTATCAGGAGCCAGTCGAGCAGTACCAGCGCAACCGGGAGCACGAAGAACAGGCTGTCCAGGCGATCGAGTACGCCACCATGCCCGGGGAGGAGGTTCGAGCTGTCCTTCACGCCGGCCTCGCGCTTGAGCAGCGACTCCACGAGGTCCCCTAACTGCGCGGCGATGCTGATCAGGATGCCGAAACCCACCACGCCGACGGTCGTGAGCGCAAGCTGCGCGACGGGAATCAGCGCGTAGTCCACGTACAGCCATGCCACGAGGACGCTGGCCGCGAGCCCGCCAATCGCTCCCGAGACGGTCTTTCCCGGACTCACGGCCGGGATCAGCTTCGGCCCCTTCAGCGTGCGTCCCACCATGAACGCACCGATGTCGGACGCCCACGTGATCAACAACGGCAGCCCGAGGAGCACTGCGCCGGCGGCAAGCGGGATGGGACCGATCTGCGCGCCGCCGACGGCGTATTCGTGGTACCTGATCTCGTAGCCGAAGCTGAGCAGGCCGCCCGTGTACAGAATCCCCAGCAGGGTGACGGCGGCCGCGCCAAGCGGTTTCCCCGACGCGCCGCGCGCCCAGATCACGACGGAGAGCAGGATGATCACCACGAGGGCGAAGTGCGTCAGCCGTGGCTGATAGAGATTCAGGTAATGCGCGTGTGCGGCGAGCGGAAGCAGCCCGGCAACGGCGCAGCCGAAATCGCTGAGGGGCGCGTGCCCGGCGGCGCGCGCGATCCGGTAAAACTCCCACGCCGCGATCGCGGAGGCGACCGCCAGCAGTCCAGCGAACGCGGGACCGCCAGCCAGCACGATCGCGAGCGCCAGCGGAGCGGCGATGACGCCGACGACGACCCGCCTGGCGAGCTCACTCATCGCGCAGCGGTTACACCTCCATGATCTCGGCTTCCTTCGCCTTGATCAGGTCGTCGATCTTGTGAATGAAATCGTCGTGGATTTTCTGGAGATCCTTCTCGGCGTGCTTCACGTCGTCTTCCGAGACGCCGGTCAGCTTCTTCAGGACGTCGCGCCCGTGGGTGCGTGCATGCCGGATCGCGATCTTCCCTTCTTCCGCGAACTTGTGCACCACCTTCACCAGCTCCTTGCGTCGATCCTGGTTCATCGACGGCAACGGGACGCGGATGACGCCACCCTGCTGCGCCGGATCAAGCCCGAGGTTGGCGTCGCGGATCGCCTTCTCGATGACCTTCGCCTGCCCCTTGTCGAATGGGGTGACGAGCAGGAGGCGAGGCTCCGGCGCGGACACAGTGGCGACCTGGTTCATCGACATCTGGGTGCCGTACATCTCGACGCGAACGGTGTCGAGCATGGAGGGCGATGCCTTGCCCGCGTGGATGGTGCCGAACTCGCGCTTCGTGCTGTCGAGCGCCTTCTCCATCGACGTGCGCGAGTCCTTGATGATGTTCTGGATGGTCATCGGACGAGGGTGCCCACGCGCTCGCCCTGCACTGCAGCGGCGATCGCGCCAGGTCGGTGAATGTTGAGGACGATCAGCGGCAGGTTGTTCTCCTTGCACAGCGTGATCGCCGTCTGGTCCATCACCTTCAACTCCGCCATCATGACATCGCGATGGCTGATTTCATCGTACAGCTTTGCGTCCTTTTCCTTCTTCGGATCCGCCGAGTAGACGCCGTCGACGCTGGTCGCCTTGATGATGACGTTGGCCTTGATCTGGATGGCGCGCAGCACCGCTGCGGTGTCGGTGGAAAAGTACGGATTGCCAGTACCCGCGGCAAAGATGACGGTCTGCGCCTTCTCGAGATGCCGCAGTGCGCGCCGACGGATGTACGGTTCCGCGAGCTCCTCCATGCGGATCGCGGTCATCACCCGCGTCTCGACGCCCTTGCGCTCGAGGATGTCCTGGAGCGCCAGCGCGTTGATGACCGTGCCGAGCATGCCCATGTAGTCGGCGCCGACCCGCTCCATCCCCATCTTCGCGAGCTGCGTTCCGCGAACGATGTTGCCGCCGCCGATCACGAGTCCCACCGCGGCCCCGAGCTTCGTCACGGCGACCACCTCATCACACAGGCGGTTCATCGTCTCGAAATCGAAGCCAAATCCCTTGTCGCCGGCGAGAGCCTCGCCGGAGAGCTTGATGAGAACGCGGGGGTACTTGAGATCGGGCATTGACTGGGGATGGAGAATCAGCTGACAAGCCGCACTATTACGCTTCGCCCATCATGAATCGCGCGAACCGGCGGACCTGGATGTTCTCCCCGGTCTTGCCGGACATCTCCTTCACCAGCTCCCCAACCGTGCGCTTGTCGTCCCGCACCCACGGCTGGCTGAGCAGGCAGACTTCCTTATAGAACGCCTCGATCTTCCCCTCGACGATCTTGTCGACGAGGTTCGCCGGCTTGCCGCTCTCCTTCACCTGCTCGGTGAAAATGCGGCGCTCGGACTCGATCTTCTCGGCCGGAATCTGGTCCTTGTCCACCGCCAGCGGCGCGGCGGCGGCGATGTGCTCGGCGATGGACTTCACGAGGTTGCGGAAGTCGTCCGTGCGCGCGACGAAGTCCGTCTCGCAGTTCACCTCGACGATGACGCCGATCTTGCCGTTGTGGTGGATATAGCTGCTGATCAGTCCTTCGCTCGCCGTGCGTCCCACGCGCTTTTCGGCCTTGGCCGCGCCGCTTTTGCGGAGCAGCTCGATGGCCGCCTCCATGTCACCGTTGCTCTGCTCGAGTGCCTTCTTGCAATCCATCATCCCCGCACCGGTGCGGTTGCGGAGCTCGCCCACTTCCTTGGCGCTGATCGCCTTCTGCTTGGTCGTCATCTCAAATCCCTTCATTCGTGGAAACGCCGCCGAGGTACTCCCGGCGGCGATGGAAAACTACTGAGTTACAACTGGTGCTGCGTTACTCGGCCGGTGCTTCTCCAGCGTCGCCGGCATCGCCAGCATCACCGACGTCACCGCCTTCGACTTCGACGCCTTCCACCGCCCCATCAGCGGCTCCGCCCATGCGTCGCGCGGCAATCGCGTCGGGCTTCGCACGGCGGCGGCGCGGACGACGACGACGCTTGCGGTCGGTGTCTTCCGCAGCGGGCTCGGCGCCGCGGTCCGAGCTATAGGTATAGCTCTCGGCGTCCTCGACTTCCTCACGTACCGGCGCCTCGCGACGGGCTTCGGAAATCGCGTCGGCAATAGCCTTCGTCATCAACTCGACGGAACGGATTGCGTCGTCATTCCCGGCGATCGGCACCGTGATCTGGTCCGGATCGGCGTTGGTATCGACGATCGCGACGATCGGGATGCCGAGCTTGTTGGCCTCGCTGACCGCGATCCGCTCTTTCTTCGAATCGACGACGAACATCAGCCCCGGCAGGCGCGTCATGGTCTTGATGCCTTCCAGGTACTTCGAGAGCTTCTCGCGCTCACGGGACAGCATGAGCTGCTCTTTCTTGGTGTAGTTCTCGAACCCGCCGCCCTCTTCCGTGCCGGCTTCGAGCTCCTTCATGCGACGGAGCTGCTTCTTCACGGTCTGGAAGTTGGTGAGCAGGCCACCGAGCCAGCGCTCGGTGATGAACATGGCGCCACAACGCTCGGCCTCGGAGCGCACGATGCCCGACAGCTGGGCCTTCGTGCAGACGAAGAGGACGTTATCCCCCTTGAGGATGACGTCGCGGGCGAGCTTCTGGGCGACTTCCAGCTGACGCAGCGTCTTCTGGAGGTCGATGATATGAATCCCGTTGCGCTCCGCGAAAATGAAGCGGCGCATCTTGGGATTCCAGCGGCGGGTCTGGTGTCCGAAATGGACGCCAGCGGCAAGCAATGCTTCGAGTGTCGGCTGGGTATCAGCCATGGAACAGATCCTCTATTGGTTTAAGCCTCTGCGCCCGTCAGCGTCCGTCTCCACCGATTCGTCTCGGCACCGGAAAGGACTCAGGGAGCATGTGTGATGGTACTGCAACAACGCTTGTCTGCTTGACGGCTTGTCAGCTTCTCCGAGAAGCCGACAAGCTGACAAGCCGATATGCTATCTCTTGCTGAACTGGAACCGCTTGCGTGCCTTCGGACGGCCCGGCTTCTTGCGCTCGACCGCGCGGGCGTCGCGCGTGAGCAGGCCGAGATCGCGGAGCTTGCGGCGGTAGTTCTCGTCGATCTTCACCAGCGCGCGTGCGACCGCGAGACGAAGGGCACCGGCCTGTCCGGTCTGGCCACCGCCTTCGAGGTTCGCCTGCACGTCGTACCGGCCCAGCGTATCAGTCGCCGTGAACGGCTGCTGAATGGCGGTCACCAGCGACGGACGGGGGAAATAGTCGCCGAGCGTGCGCCCATTGACGTTCCACTTGCCCGAGCCAGGACGCAGATAGACACGGCACACCGCTTCCTTGCGGCGGCCGATCGCGTGAATGTTTTCCATGTCGGCCATGACTACTTCTCGTCCTTGTCGAAGGTGAGCGGGGTGGGCGCCTGCGCGAGGTGTGGGTGTTCCGCACCGGGATAGACCCGGAGCTTGCGACGCAGGACCTGCCGACCCAGCGCGGTCTTCGGAAGCATCCCATAGACCGCCTTCTCGATCACCCGCTCGGGGTGTTTCGCGATCATGGACGAAAAGGGCGTGTAGAGCTCGTGGCCCATGTAGCCGGTGTGGCGGAAATACCGCTTCTGCTCGGCTTTGCGACCCGTCACGCGGACCTTGGAGGCGTTGATGACGATGACGCCATCGCCGGTATCCATGTGGGGCGTGAAGATCGGCTTGTGCTTGCCGCGAAGAATCTTCGCGATCTCTGACGCCAGGCGACCGAGCACCTGATCTTCGGCGTCAACGACGTACCAGCGCTTCGTGATGTCGCGCGGCGTCGCGGAAAACGTTTTCATTGACTCAACTGAACGGAATGGTCCTGCGCCTCACCGGTGCGGGTTGCAACCCGGGTCTCGGCAGCCCAAAGGCTTTTTCAACAGACTCGCAAGCTACCAAACGACTTACAGATACTCAAGGGTTTGGTAGCGGGTCGTCAGCGACCAGTGCGAGCCGCGAACCGTCCGGAGACACCGCGATTCGCGAAATCCGGCGGATCCCCTTGTCGGCGAGGTCGTCCACCACGGTCCATGCCGCCCCCGGCAGCCTGAGCCGCAGAATCCGGCTGCCCGCGGCCGTGTACACCTCGGTTGCAGACCTCCAGGCGACGTAGTCCGCGCTGTCGGGCATGACGACAATCCGCTGGATGTCGAAGGTGGAGTCGCTCCGGAGGGCTGGATCTATGGTCTTGAGCACCCACGCGTTGCCCTCCCGGTGGAGGAACGACGCACGGTTGCTCCCGGGAACCCGCTGGAGGGAGCGACCAATGTCGCGCGCAGCCACGCGCGCGGCGCCCGTCCGGACATCCGCGATCTGCAGCGTCGCCGGATTTCCCAGGACGAACAGCGCCATCCGGTTCATGTCGAGCCAGGCGAAGTAGCCGACCGGCCTGATCCCCGGAAGAATGACCGAGGGTGCTTCGCCCGAATTCGGGAACTTCCACAGCCGCTGCGCGGAATCCGCCTCGACGCGCACCACGGTGAACGACGACCCATCCGGCGATGGCGCGGCGGAATACTCGCTCTCGGGCGTGGAGGTGACGCGCCGGATGCTCGCGGCTTCGAAATCGATCTCGTAGATGTCCGTCTGTCCCGGCAGCTGCGTCGTATACAGGATGCGTGAGTTGCTGGTCCAGGCGGGCTGGTTGTCGTAGCCGCGCCGGTTCGAAATGTTCGAGATGCCGCTGCCCATTCCGAGCCGCGCGAAGCGATACAGGTAGACGTCGGTGGACGGCGCCTCAGCGGCGGGCGCGGGGGATCGGAGATCGGGTTCCCGGCGACAGGAGAGCACGCTCAACCCCGTAGCGAGCGCCAGCACGACACGTTTCGCCCTCATGCGTCCCGTTCCAGTTCCAGCAGCAGGGCGCCCTTCTCCACGGTTTTTCCGGGAGACGCGAGGACCTTTCGTACGGTGCCGTTGGCGGGTGCGCGCAATTCGTTCTCCATCTTCATGGCTTCCATGACAACGAGTCCCTGTCCCGAGCGAACGACATCGCCTTCGCTCACGTTGACCCGGACAATGAGCCCGGGCATTGGTGCAATCAGGTTGGCGGGACCCGCGTGCGCGCCGCCAGCACCAGAGAGCTCGCGAATCGCGCGGGAGCGCTCGTCGAGCGCCTCGACACTCACCCGGTGGCCCGCAACGGAGATGTCGTATGCGCCGCGTGAACCCGTGCGCCGAGCCTGCAGGCGATGAACTTCGTCTCCGAGCCGCAGGACCTGAAACGGAGTACCGGCAACATCTTCGACATGGGCACGCACTTCTTCACCATCGAAGGTGATGGTCTCCCCTTCGATCACCACGACGTGGTCGCGATCCCCGATCCGCACGAAATACTTCATGCCGCCGGCACCAGCTCACAGACGGTTTCGACGTGCGCCGTTTGCGGGAACATGTCGAATCCGGCGAGCGACTTGATCCGATAGCCCTCCAGACGCCGGGCATCGCGCGCGAGCGTCGCCGGGTTGCAGCTGACGTAGATGATGGCGCGCGGCTTGTTGGACTGGCTCTGCAACGCCTCCGTCACCCGGGCGTGCACACCAGCGCGCGGCGGGTTGAGAATCACGAGATCCGTCGGCAGCGCATCGCCGATCACCGCTTCGACGGGCGCGGCGACCGCCCGTGAAGGCTGCGCGAGTCGGCTTCCGGCGATGCGGGCCGCGTCGCGATCGAGCTCGATCGCTGTCACGCGCGCACCTTTCCCCGCCAACGCCGCCGCGTATTCGCCGGTGCCCGCATACGCGTCCACCACCGTCCGCGGCGCATAGGACTCGGCCAGGGCAATCACCCGCGTCCGCAGCAGCGCGGCGACTTCGGGATTCACCTGCGCGAACGACGCGCCGGCCGCGTCAGCTGTGCGGGACTGGACAAGGCGACGGGATTTCTCATCAGGCGCCCACCACAGCTGCGTGAGTCCGGGCAGCGCACCAAAGAACGCGGCATGCGTCGCCCACTGCTTCGCTCCCTCGAGCGTGAACGTGCGATCCGTCCGCGTAACGCGGACGGCCCCGCGCAAGCGCGCGGCATCCGGAAAGAAGCGCTGCGCCTGCATGACATCGCGCCATACGTCGAGGACCGGCTGGCGG
>DASPMP010000290.1:0-13517 GCA_035626995.1 Gemmatimonadaceae bacterium | reverse complement strand
GATTGTTGACAGCAGCGCCAGCGCACCTTACTGTGCTCTGACAATCGAAGTGCCTCGTGGTCATTTGCCGCCTATTGCCGCCACGTAAAACAAGGAGCTAAAACGCGACGCGCCCGGCGGCCATTCGCCCGGGCGCTTGTTGTTTCAGGGACAGTTGCGTTGGCGGCGTTCTCACACACGGAGCGTTCCGCCAATGTCCGCTGGGTCAGCTGTCCTCGTGCGTTCTCCGCACCACGAATGCGTGGGTCCACACGACGCGCCGGTCGTGGTCGTGCTGGGAGGCATCTCCGCGAGTGCGCATGTCTGCGCCAGCGACGCCGATCCGCGGCCGGGCTGGTGGGACAACATGGTTGGCGTCGGCCGGGCTATCGACACGACGCAATATCGGGTGGTGGGACTCGACTGGCTGGAGAGCGGCGTCGCATCGGCGGATGGCATCACCACCCACGATCAGGCAGATGCGCTTGCCGCCGTGCTGGATGGGCTCGGGGCGGTGCGGATAGACGCGATCGTCGGCGCATCCTACGGTGGGATGGTTGCCCTCGCGTTTGCGTCGCGATACCCCGACCGCGTGCAACGGATCGTCGTCATCTCGGCTGCGCACCGCACCGACGCGATGACTGCCGCGCGACGCTCCATCCAGCGGGACATCCTGCGTCTGGGAGTGCGCACCGGATCTGCTCGCGACGCCGTACGGATCGCGCGAGCGCTCGCCATGACCACGTACCGGTCACGCGCGGAGTTTGCCGCCAGGTTTCACAGCCTGGAGGCGATCGAGTCATACCTGCACCGCCTGGGCGAGCGGTTCGCGAGTGAAGTATCGGCGGCGCGGTTCCTTGCGCTCTCCCTCTCCGCGGATCTCCACGCCGTTGATCCTGAATCCATCGCCGTACCTGTCACCATCGTCGCCGCTGCGAATGACGACGTGGTGCCACGCGCCCAGCTCGTGGAGCTCTCGGAACGGCTCGCGGGTCCCGCCACGCTCGTGGATTTACCGAGCATCCATGGCCACGACGCTTTTCTCACCGAGCCAGGTGCGCTCGGCGAGATCCTCACCACCGCACTTTCAAACGCCCATCGATGAACACGCATCCGCTATCCCCAGCAACGCGTGCCGTGCGCGCGTCCATCGCCACCGACCGCGAACATGGCGCCGTCGTGCCTCCCATGCACCTGTCGTCGACGTTTTCATTCGAGCGCTTCAACGCACCGCGTCAGTTCGACTACACGCGCAGCGGGAATCCTACGCGGGCCCAACTCGGCGACGCCCTCGCGGCGCTCGAAGGCGGGGCCTCGGCGGTGGTGACGAACACGGGCATGTCAGCGGTGACCCTGGTATTGCAGCTCCTCGGTCCCGCCGACAGCATCGTCGCAGCGCATGACTGTTACGGTGGGACGCAGCGGCTGTTGCGCAGCCTAAGCCGTCGCGGACAGTTCAGGGCGGAGTTCATCGACCTTACCAGCGACGATGCCGGTGCCGCAATCGCCGCTCGAAAGCCCAAAGTCATCTGGGCCGAGACGCCGAGCAATCCGCTGCTCAGGATCACCGATATCAGGAAGGTGGTCGCTGCAGCGCATTCGGTCGGCGCGCTCGTCGTCGTGGACAACACCTTTCTTTCCCCGGTGCTGCAACAGCCACTTGCGCTGGGCGCGGATCTCGTCGTGCATTCCACCACGAAGTATCTCAACGGCCACAGCGACGTCGTGGGTGGTGCGGTGGTCGCACGGGATGCGGCCCTGGGGTCGGAGCTGGCCTGGTGGGCGAACTGCCTTGGAATTACCGGGGCACCGTTCGACAGCTTCCTCACTCTGCGCGGCGTGCGGACGCTCTTTGCGCGGATGCGCGATCACCTTGCCGGCGCAGATGCGGTGGTGGAGGCGCTCTGCAATCACCCGGCCGTGAGACACGTGCACTACCCCGGGCTGGCGACGCATCCCGGACATGAGATTGCCCGTGCACAGCAGGCGGGCTTCGGCGCTATGGTCAGCTTCGATCTGGACGGTGGAGTGGATGCGGTAGAACGTCTGACAGGCGCGCTCACGTGCTTCACACTCGCGGAATCGCTCGGTGGCGTGGAGAGCCTGGTCGCGCACCCGGCGACCATGACGCATGCGTCCATGGATGCTGAGGCGCGCGCACATGCGGGCATCACCGACTCCCTGGTCCGCCTGTCGGTCGGCATCGAAAGTCCGCAGGACCTCGTAAACGACCTGTACGCCGCGCTCGACCAGTGTCGCAGGACGACGCGTGTTGCCGCAGTGCGGGAGCGTGAACGGCGGAGCGCAGACCTCGTGCTTCTCGGGCCTGGGGCGATCGGGCGCGAGCTGTTGACCCAGGCCACGGACAGCGTGCGAGATGCAATACGTGTTTGTGCCGTAGTGGATCGGTCGGGATTCGTATTTGACCCGGGCGGGATTCCAGAGCAGCGGCTCCATGCACTATCACTCGCCAAGCGCGAAGGACGTTCACTGGCTGGGGCAGGGGGGCGCGCTGCCTCCACGATGGAGGCGATGCAGCTCTTTTCGCGCTCGCAGCTGTCCCGCCCAATCCTGGTGGATGCCACACCGGCCGAGACTTCGGACGTACTGCACGTCGCGCTCGCGCGCGGTTTCGATGTGGTACTGGCGAACAAGGTACCCATGGCGGCCGCACAACATTCCGTCGACCGCCTGCGCGACGTGGCGCGGCGTGGCGGGCGGACGATCCTGCATGAAGCGACGGTGGGCGCGGGACTTCCCGTTCTGGACACACTTCGGAAGCTCGGCGAGGCCGGTGACCGGGTGCGCTCCATTGAAGGGTGCCCGTCCGGCACCCTCGGCTTCCTCTTCGGTGAGCTCGGGCGCGGCGAAGCATTCTCCGTTGCCCTGAGGCGCGCGGTTGCCCTTGGCTATACCGAGCCGGATCCGCGGGTGGACCTTTCTGGCCTGGATGTGGCGCGGAAGGCCTTGATACTCGCACGGGCGATCGGCTTCCGGGGCGATATCTCCGACATAAGGGTCGAGTCGCTGGTGCCCATCGAAGCCGCCTCAATTAGTCTCGAGCAGTTTCTGGATCGCGCCGAGGAGTGCGACCAGAATTGGGCGCAGCGCATCAACGCCGAGCGGAGGAAGGGGCGAGTGCTGCGTTATCGGGCGCATGTAACTCCCAACTCGGTGGTCGTTGGGCTGACGCCGGTCCGTCTCACCGACACCCTGGGCGCGCTGGACGGAACCGACAACCAGTTCGCGTTTACGACAGACCGGTATCATGCGCAGCCGCTGGTGATCCGGGGGCCCGGGGCGGGCGCCGCGGTGACGGCCGCGGGGGTGCTGAATGACATCCTTCGGCTGGCACGGGAGCAGTAGTGGTGCACCGCCGCCAACCCCGTCTTATTCATTCTGAGCGCTTGCGGCATTCCGGATAATCACCCTCACGTCCTTCGCTGGAAATCTCCATGAGACTTCACTCGGCGTTCTTCGGAGCCTGTCTTGTCATCAGTGCGCCCTTCGCGTCGCTGCGGGGACAGGCGGTTCCGGTTGATACCCATGTCCAAGTGGGGACGCTCGCGAACGGGCTTCGCTACTACATTCGCGAGAATCGACGGCCGGTCGGCCGCGCGGAGCTTCGCCTGGCGATCAACGCGGGCTCGGTGCTCGAGGACGACGATCAACGCGGGCTGGCGCACTTCGTCGAGCACATGGCGTTCAATGGGACGCGGAACTTCCCGAAGCAGGATCTCGTGAACTTCCTCGAGCGCATCGGCATGCGGTTCGGGCCGGACGTCAATGCCTACACCAGCTTCGACGAGACGGTCTACATGATCACCGTGCCGACGGACAGCATCGCCCTCCTGCGCCAGGGACTGCGGATTCTCGGCGACTGGGCCCAGGGAGTCACCTTCGACTCCACCGAAGTCGAGAAGGAGCGAGGCGTCGTGGTGGAGGAATGGCGCGGGGGGCGCGGTGCGGGCATGCGACTGCTCATGCAGACACTGCCCACGACGCTGAAAGGATCCAAATACGCGGAACGACTGCCGATCGGCACGAAGGAGTCGCTGGAGGGATTCAACCATGCCAGCCTGCGACGCTTCTATCATGACTGGTATCGCCCGGACCTGACGGCCATCGTCGCGGTGGGTGATTTCGACAAGGCGCAGGTCGAAGCCTGGATCAAGGAGCAATTCTCCCGGATTCCTCGATCGGCGCGGCCGCGCCCGCGACCGGCGGTAACCGTTCCCGATCACCGCGAAACCCTCGTTGCGATCGCGACCGACCCCGAGGAAACCAACAGCAGCGTCAGCGTCGTCTACAAACTGCAACCGATCACGCGAGGCACCGAGGCGGTGGAACGGCAGATCATGATTGAGCGGCTGTACAGCGCGATACTGAATCGCCGGTTCAACGAAGCGGTGCAGCGCCCCAACCCGCCGTTTATCGGCGCGGGGTCAGGACGGGGAGAGCTGGTGCGCGCAAAGGGAGCGTATTTCCTGAACGCAGCGCCGCGGGACGATGCCGTAGCGACGGCGCTGGAGGCGATGCTCACGGAGGCCGAGCGCATCAGCCGGTATGGCGCCACCGCGCCAGAGCTGGAGCGTATCAAGGCCGACATGCTGCGAAGTTACGAGCGCGCGTACGCCGAACGGGACAAGAGTGAATCCGACAACTATGCGTCGGAATACGTCCGCGCATTTCTCGAAGGCGAACCGATCCCCGGCATCGCCTGGGAGTATGCATTCGCGCAGCGGATCATCCCCACGATCACCCTCGCCGAGATCAATGCGCTTCCTCGGCGGCTCATGGGGGCGGAGAACCGCGTGGTGACCGTGACCGCGCCTGACAGGACCGCTGTACCGCTTCCGACCGCGGACCGTCTTCGCGCCATCCTCAATGCCGCGGAAAGCCAGACGATCGCCGCCTACGTCGACTCGGCGTCAACCGACCCGCTGCTCAAGGCTGTGCCGGCGGCTGCCGCGATTGTCCGCCAGGACAGTATTCGTGGACTTGGCGTTACTGACTGGACGTTGGGGAACGGTGTGCGCGTGCTCCTGAAGCCGACGGACTTCAAGGCCGACCAGGTGATTCTTTCGGCGTTCAGCCCGGGCGGCGCTTCACTCGCGCCAGACTCCATCTACCTGTCGGCTGCGTTCGCGAGCTCGCTGGCGACGCTCGGTGGGGTGGGGACGTTCAGCGCGGTGAACCTGCAGAAGCAGCTCGCGGGCAAGGCCGTCGGCGTTTCGCCGAGCATTGCGGGGTACGAAGAGGGGTTCTCCGGTTCCGCGAGCCCAAAGGATCTCGAAACACTTTTCCAGCTCGTGTACCTGTATGCCACTGCCCCTCGCCCGGACAGCCTCGCGTTTGCGTCGGCAGTTCAGCGGCTCAAGTCCATGCTCGCCAATCAGGGAGCTGATCCCGACGCGGTCTTCTCGGACACCGTCCAGGTCACGATGTCCCAGGGCCATCCGCGACGCCGACCACTGAGCGCCGCGCGTGTGGATGAGCTGCGTCTCGAAACAGCGATCCGGTTCTATCGCGAACGGTTCGCCGACGCCAGCGACTTCACCTTCGTGATCGTCGGCGCCTTTACCCTCGACAGCATCCGGCCGCTCGTGCAGCGGTACCTCGGCGGCCTCCCGGCAACCGGCCGCAGAGAGAGCTGGAAGGACGAAGGAATCCGGCCACCGAGCGGCGTCGTGCGACGCGTGGTTCGCAAGGGGCTCGAGCCGAAGGCGAACACGCTGCTCATGTTCACCGGACCGATCGATTACAGTCGGGAAAACCTCCGGACGATGGGAGCGCTGGGCGACGTACTCGAGATCAGGCTGCGCGAACGCCTGCGCGAGGACCTTGGCGGGACGTATGGCGTGAACGCGGGCGGCTCGGTCAGCAACCGCCCAACCGCTGCGTACAACTTCACCGTCAACTTCGGCTCATCGCCTGACCGCGCCGACGAGCTGACACGCGTCGTGTTCGAGGAAATCGAGGCGCTCAAACGGTCGGGACCATCCGCGACTGACGTCGACAAGGTGAAAGAGCAGCTCCGGCGCGAATACGAGACCAACCAGCGGCGGAACGAGTACTGGGTGGGGACAATTGCTGGTTCGCTGAGTGCCGGGCTCGATCCGCGCGACGTGTTGGGGTACGAGGCGTTCGTCGCGGGCCTTACCGCGCCGCGCCTGCAATCACTCGCGCGACAGGTGTTCAATACCGGGAACTACGCGCACTTCACGCTGCTCCCCGAGACGCCAACGCCCTGATCGGAAAGGAAAGGCGGACAGGAGGCATTATATCCGCCGTCCTGTCCGCCTACCGTAATTGCGGTTATGTCCGCCGACCGCAATTGCAGTTATGTCCGCCGTTATGTCCGTCTTAAATGTCCGTCCTATGCAGTTCTCTTACATCTGGACAAGAATAAGGAATCTCGAAGGAGCCCAGAATTCATCGGGCTTGGCGATCTTGAGATTGCCGCGGAACGAGCGCTCGTCGCGCCAGGGTACGTCTGCAGCGTCGAGGCTCTGGCGGGAGACGATCCGGTAGCGCTTCGTGCTGTCGGGTACCGCGATCGTCCGCATCTGGCGCTGGTCGATCTGCGTAAAAGCCGACGCATCGAGCACGCGGGCTGGCACGAGGGTGCGGCCGGGGCGCGCAACGAGCAGGTTCGCGCCGCCTTCCTTCATGATGATCCCCTTGTCGATCAGCTCCTTCTCGGTACCGACGACGTAGTACGCCTGGTAGTGCCGGTCGCCCATGGCGCGCACTTCGCTGCCCAGCGTGTCGAGGCGGGCTTCGAGTGATGCGATCTGGGTATTCTGGCGATCGATGGTCGAGCCAAGGTCGGTGATGAGCTGCGCGTCCTGCTCGATCTTCGTGGCCTGGTCGGCGAGCTGCTGGCGCAGCGTGGTATTCTCCGCGGACGACGCGGCCTGCTTTCGCTGCAGCTCGGCGAGCTGGTTCGCGGTCGACTTGGCACGCTCGACGAGCGCCTTCACGCGCTCCTGCATGTCCTTGCGGGCCTGGAGCTGATCGGCGAGCGGGTCAGACGCTGCGCGCTTGGTGCGCGGCAGTCCTTTGACCGTGCTGATCGCACTGTCCATCTGGCCGAGAAACGCGTCGGCATCGAGCACGACTCGAGTGAGTGAGTCCTTCTGGGCGGAGAGCTGATTGGCGAGGGCCTGCTGCTCCGTCAGGCGTCCCTCGAGGCTGTCGGCGCGCGCGATGGCGACCTTGTCCTTGCAGGCCGTGATGGGGACGAGGAGCATCACGACGGCGAGGCTGCGAGTGGGGAATTTCATGGTCTATATTCTATAGAGCGCACATGAGACTGCTAGTGCGACAGATCACAGAACGTTCTGTCCGTAATTATGTCCGCAGTAACGCCCTATCGGATGGCGACTCCAGCCTCAAAGTCATAAAGCGTGGTCTGACGTAACCGGTAATACGCCATCCAGTAGTTGCGCAGGGCCTGCAGGTACTGGGTAACCGCCTGATCCTTCTCGTTCTGCGCGATGTACAGGTTGTCGATCCCGATGCGGCCGATCACGTACCGGTTGTACGCGACTTCGAAGCGCTTGGCGGCGACCGTATCCGCTTTTGCCGAGACGTCCAGGTTTCGCCGGGCCTGTGCCAGTTGGAGGGCAGCGAAGTGCGCATCCTGGATGAGCTGCTCGCGGCTCTGCCGAACCGTGGCTTCGACGCGCTTCTGGTTCGCTTTGGCTTCCTGGATGTCACCACTCCGGGCGCCCCAGTTGAACACCGGCACCGACACGAACATCGAGAATCGCTGGGCCTGGAGCAGGTCGCGATAGGCAAGGCTCATGTCCGGCGCGGTCTGGTTGAATCCCACGCTCGCGTTGATCGTGGCGCCCGGGCCCCCCTGCAGCCGCGCGACGGACAGCTGCCGCTGGGCCTGGACAGTCTGGAGTTCCAGTTCGCTGATCTGCGCGCGATTCCGCAGCGCCTGTGTCACCGCCACGGCCGTGTCGGCATTGATGACAGGAACACCATCAGGAATCACGATTTCGACCGGCGCCCCGGGAGGCAGGTCCACCGCGAGTCGGAATGCCGCGAGCCGCCGCTGATACTCGAGGCGCGCGTTATCCAGCGTCGCGCGCGAACGAAGCAGCGCGAGCTCGCTCTGCAACAGGTCGTTCTCGCCGATCTTGCCGATCTCGAGACGCCCCTTGTTCAGGTTGTAGAGCGTGTCGTTCGTCGCGGCGTTCGTGATCGCGTTTTCGAGCGTCCGCGTAGCGAGATACAACTCGAAAAACGCTTCCGTCGCCTGCAGCGCGACGCCTTCCCGCGCCTCCAGGTACTGCCGCTCGGACGCGTCCAGCCGGATGTCGGCTTCGCGTCCATCCCACTTCATCGTGTTGGGGCGCAGCAACGGCTGCTGCACCGAGAAGATCACGGGTGACGACGTCCAGCGAAGGGTGTTGTTCGTCCCGCCAGTAACTTCATACCGCTGCAGCTGCGATGTGATCGAGAAGGTCCCGCCCGAGAAGGGCAGCTGCTGTGCGAGCGTCAGGCCGGCATCCGCTGTCGTGGCCTGAACGGGGGTGAAGTTCGTCGAGCCGTCCGGCTGGATGACGGGGGTGATCGTTTTCTCAAAGCGTGGCGCCGTGCCGGTCAGCGACAGCTGCGGCAGTCGCCGCGCGCTGAAGGCGTTGTCGCGCGCGCGCGCCGCATCGCGGGTCGCGGTCGCACTGGCGGCGGCGAAGCTCTGCTTCTGCGCGCGCTCGACCGCCTCTTTTAGTGTGATCTGCTGGGCGCCAGCCTGCGACGCGGCGAGCAGCGTGCCAATCGCCGAGAGCCGGTAGCCGATGGCCAGGAGCCGAAAGCCGAGAGCCGTGTTCATTCGTACCTCAAACAGACAACTGGGTCCTGTCGCGCCGCGCGATACGCGGGCACGATGCCGAACATGACGCCGACAGTGAACGACACACCGAAGGCAACGAATACCGAGATGTACGACACGATGGTCTTGATGCCGGCGAACTGCTCGATCCCGAAGCTCAGGCCTCCCCCCACCATGATCCCCGCCAGGCCACCGGCGACGCTGATCAGCACCGCCTCGCTCAGGAACTGGAACAGGATGTCCTTCTGCGTCGCGCCGAGCGCACGCCGAACTCCGATTTCCTTGATGCGCTCGAGCACCGACGCGAGCATGATGTTCATGATGCCGATGCCGCCGACGATCAATGAGATGGACGCGATGGCGCCGAGCACGACGTTGAAGATCGTCTTCGTCCGCTGCTCCTGTTTCAGCAGCAGCTCGGGAACCGTGATCTCGAAATCGATCATCGAGTTGTGCCGGCGCGTGAGCATGCGCCGCACGACGTCGGCCACCTGCGGGACATAGCGCGAGTCACCCACCCGAACGATGATCTTGTCGACCTGGTTCCGGTTCGACTTCTCCAGGCGCGTATCCTCGTCCTCAGCCGGCGTGTCCGCCGTGGTCACCACCACGGGGCGCGACGCGAGCTCGATGTCCCGCTCCGTCACCTTGGCACGATTGCGAAAACGGGTCAGCATGGTGTTGATGGGGACGTAGACGTCCATGTTCGCATCGCGAATCCCCAGGCGCTGCGACGTCTCGCTCGACACCGCGCGATCGCTGAGTACCCCCACGACGGTCACCCATGTCTGTCCCACCTTGAGCGGCTTCCCGATCGCGTCTTCCGTGGTGAAGAAGCGGCTGCGCACCCCGCGACCGATGATCGCCACGGGCCGCCCATACTGAACCTGCGATTCCGAGAACCACGCGCCCGCGCCGAGCTCGAGGTTGTTCAACCGGAAATACGTGGTGTCCACTCCCACGAGCTTCCCGGACCGCCGGTGTCCTTCGCGCGTGACCATCGTGTTGATCACGATCTCGCCGCTCGTGGTCTCGACATTCGGGACGACGGTCCGGATGGCTTCCGCGTCCGCATAGGTGAGCCCGGGAGAAAATTTCTTGATGGACTTCTCGTCCTTCTCTTCCTTCGTGCTTCCTTCCTTCTGCTCGATCATCGGCGTGATGATGATGTTGTTCGAGCCGAGAAGGCGCATCTGTTCCAGGATTTCCTGTTCCGCGCCCTTGCCGATGGCCAGCATGGCGATCACCGACGCGACGCCAAAGAGGATGCCCAGCGACGTGAGCCCGGCGCGCAACTTGTTGTGTCCCACCGCCACGACCGCGATCCGGAGGCTGAACAGGACGTGCGCGATAATCTGCCCGCGAAGCTGCGCGAGCTTTTCCCGTGTGAACCGCATCGGCCTTAGGGTCGCGCGGGCGCTGCGGACTTCGAGGCCGCCGGCGTCGCAGGGTGGGGCAGTGCCGCGGGCGTCGTGCTATCGACTTTTGTCGCAGGCTGTCCCGCCTGCAGCGTCGTCGCACGCGCCGAGTCCCCCAGGACATCCTTCGCCTTCACGGGGGAACCAGTCAGGCGGGCGATGGTCATCTGGGCCGCGTTTGGCGGCGGCGCCAGCATCACGCGATCGTCCTCCTCGAGGCCACGGAGCACCACCACTTCGTCGTCGCTCATCGTGCCCGTCTCGATCTCCTGCTTCGTGACGCGGGCACCTTCTTTCTTGTACACGACTGGAACACCGCTGTCCGTGGTGACGGCTTCGATCGGGATGTAGAGCGCAGACGCGATCTTCATCGTCTCGATGGCGTTGGACGTCGTCATGCCCGGCCGGAGCGTCGTGTCGCTGGTCGACAGGAGCACCTTCACCTCGAAGACCTTCGAATCCGTATTCGGACGCTGCTCACCCACGTTCGCGACTTCGGTGACGCGACCCGTGAATGATTTCGTGGGATCCGCATCGAGGGCGATCTTCACCGGCTGGCCGACCGCGATCTTCCGGATGTCGATTTCGTTGACGTACGTCTGCGACTCCATCTCCGTCATGTCCGGAAGGGTCGCGACGGTCGGCTCCCACGGGTTGATCTGGCCGCCAACGCCCTTCTTCTTGCCGTTCCATTCCTTCTGGTAGATCACCATGCCAGGCGCGGGCGCGCGGATGGTGAAGTTCATCATGACGTCCTGCACGATCTTCAGAAGGTTGCGCTGGCGGTCCAGGTCGGCGCCGACTTCACGCATTTTCGCCTGGGCCTGGCTCGTCTTGGTGACGTAGTCTTTCTTCGCCTGCTCGAGTGCACGCTGGGCTTTCTCGTATTCGATTTCCGCCTGGCGCTTGACGGTCGGTGCCTCGTAGATGGCCTGCTCCTTGGCCAGCTTCTTCTCCTCGAGCCCGAGCTCCATCGTCTTCATGTCTTCGCGGGCCTTCGACAGGTTCAGTGTCGAGTCGAGCATCGCCTGCTCGTACACCGCCTCCGCCTTCTGCAACGCGAGTGAAACTTCGTTCATGCGAGAGGCGATTGTCGAGCGATCGAGCTCCGCCACGATGTCACCAGCCTTCACGACCGTCCCTTCCGGTACGATCGACGCGATCTTCATCTGGTACTGGTTGGCCTGCTGCGCGTTTGCCGGCCCGGTGATCTGCACGAACTTCTTCGCACGCAGTTCGCCCGAAGTGTTCACCATTACGCGGAACTCGCCCTTCTTCACCCGCGCCACCAGCGACATGTCTTCTTCGGTCGCATCACCGGCCATAAGCCAGGCGCCCGGAACGAAGAGGAGGAGTGCGACGGCGCCGGAAATGGTCCAGCGATTCTTGGTTACGCGCATATGCCTGACCTGATGCTTGGGGGAGCTGGAGGCCTGCAAAATCACCGCGTATGAGACACCGACAGCGGTGAAATCGTTGGCCCTCCAACTACGTGGAGACTGGGGGCGAAGTGACAGCCATGCAACGTCTTTAATCGAGACGTAATGCGCCGCAGCCACCAGTGAAGACGCGCAAGTTGCACCAGATGTTTCCCGTTGCCGCGCCTGCTTGATCCGGCATCGGGACTGACGGTGCGAGTCGAGCTGCTGTCCTCGAAAAGGACAATCGTCGTCCCATCGCGATGACGTGACGTGACCCCAATCACCATAGCATCGTCTGTAACACGAGTCCCTACAACGATTTAGCCTCAGTCATCACTCGGCATGAGGCGCGCATTACCCATATGCGCTGTCCGACCCCCTCAAGGAACCTTATGCGTCGCCAGGACGTCACCGCGGTTCGCCGGATTGCCATCGCAGCCCTCGTTGCCCTGACCGCCGTTGGCTGCGGCAAACACTATCTCAATCAGTACGATTTCTCCCAGAAAACCCTCGCGCTGGTCTTCATCGACCCGCCGCAGCCGGAGCTGCTGCACGGCTGGTACAACCTCGACGTGGGCAACAATGCCATTACGGCCGTCGTGGGCGCGGGAGCAAAGGTCGCCAAGGAGATGGAAGCGCGTCGCGCCAGCGCGCGACTCGACTCCGCCGCTCGCGACGTGGATGTCACGAAGCAGCTCGCGCAGCGCACCCTTGAACGCGTCAGCCGCTACCTCGGTACGCGCATTGTGACGACGCCCGAGGGCGCGGACTACGTCCTCGAACTGAACATGCGGAGCTTCGGCATCGACGCGCGCTCAAATCGAACCACCTCGCTCTATACACGCGCGGAAGCCGTCGTCCTCGATCGCAGGACCGGCCGCGAAATCTGGAGCGAGGATGTGCGCGGCACCGACCGATTGACCCCGTACGTCATCGGGACGAACACCGTGCCGAGCGCAATCTTCACGGCCGCGACCCTGCACCTGGTAACCGTCGCAGAGTTTCGCCAGGCACTCGATCAGCTGATCACCTTTACCTCAGACATCATCACGAACGAGTTGCGTGAGGACCTGCGCGACGTTCGCGACTCAGGCAATTAGCTGGTGGCTCGACGCGTTGGCCTGGCCGTTGATCCTAGCGGCCAGCCGCCAACGCCGAGAGCAGGTAGGCGACGCTTGCCGTGCCATCCATGATCGGCTCATTCGTCGAATAGTCGCCGATGTCGTCGTGGTACACGAGGAAGCCGGTGTTGAACCGCGCGAACTCGTCGGGATCATGCAGGCTGATGCCGCGCAGGTTCCTGTAGATGGATTGGTAAACGGGACCGTCCAGCAAGCCACCCAGGATCGTCTGCACTCCCAGTCGGTCTGCATGGGACGAATGGGGGTCCTTCGGCCACACGCCGCCATTCGGGTATCCCACCACCATGGACGTGCCCCAGGGATTGGTGCCGAACAACCAGTCCACCGCCGCCTGCTCGAATTCCACAAAGCGGTGGTCGCCGGTCATGCGTCGGTACAGGATAGCCTGGGTCGCAAAGGACGCCATGAGATTACTTGAACACCAGATAAACGGGATTCCGACGGCGAAGCCGTTCTCTCCGGCACGCGCCACGACAGCCTCGAGCCCGAGGCGGTAATAGCCGGCGAGGGTGCGGCGATCGGTTGATCCCGCATTCCGCCACAGCGCGTAGTGCCCATTGTTGTGCCACGGAAACCACTGATAGTGCCGCGCGGTGTCGGCGCCCATCCACGGCGTCACCGGTTCCATGGCCGCGTACTCCAGCGCCTGCACCCGGTATCTGTCGTCCTTGGTCAGCGCGAACAGCTCGGCGGCGCCGAGCTCCAT
>DASPMP010000289.1:0-6477 GCA_035626995.1 Gemmatimonadaceae bacterium | reverse complement strand
GATCGAACTGCGGTCTTACTGCGGACCGAGGGACGGAGCGGAGAACGGAACGGGAGGCAATTAGCCCCGCCCGCCGTCGGATCCGTAGATTCGCCCTCATATCTGAAGGCAGATCCGTAATCCGATCCGCCGTTAGATCCGCCGTTAGATCCGCTGTTAGATCCGCTGTTAGATCCGCCGTTGGTTCCGTTGTCAGGTCCGCCGTCAGTATTTACGGTCCAAAGCCCGGCTGAGCCGCGATATGCGCCGAGCAGGCGAGGAACATTCCGGTGGTAAGCGCGAGGATGGCGCGCTGAATGAAAGCCTTGCGATTGAACTTCATGGGTCCGGGAGGCAAGGGCCGCGGAAGGCGGGAACTGCGCGCGGCCTACTGAATGTTAGACGCCTGAACTGCCCTGATGTTTCCCAAGCAGGCGGCGGATGGACGAGAACAGCAGTGTCTCGTCGACAATGGGTTTGGTGATGTAGTCGTCGAACCCCGCTGCAAGGAACTTTTCGCGATCTCCCGCCATGGCATGCGCGGTCAGCGCGATGACGGGCAGTTGCCGCAGGGTGCCGTCGGCACGAATGCGCTGCAGGATCTCGTTCCCGTCCATTCCCGGCAGGGAGATGTCGAGGAGGACGAGATCGGGGCGGGACGTCGTGATCCCCTTCAGGGCGTCGATCCCGTTGTCGTATTCCACCAGGTCGAACTCATCGCCGAGAATCGCCTGCAGGAGGAGCCTGTTGTCGGCGTTGTCCTCAACGACCGCGAGCTGCGCCATCGCTCAGGCCACGCCGCGAACGTCGTTCAGCCGCTGGCATGCCAGCGGCAAATCCGTTTCGATGCGCTGGACGTGCGGCGTGCAGGCATTGAGCTCCCCACGACTCGCGAGCTCCTCTCCGGCTACGCACGCCTCGTGGACGCTGACGGCGCCCAGCTGGCCCGCACTCGACTTCAGGGAATGCAGCGCCGAGCGGAGGGCGGCGGCGTCGCCGCAGTCGAGCGCCTCGCGTGCATCGGCCGCGCGCGCGGGAGCGTTGCGCACGAACAGCTCGATCATGCCATGCAACAGCTTGTCGCCCCCGAAGCCGCGGAGGCGTTCGAGCGCTGCTTCGTCAATGACCGGGGCAACGGCGTTCATGCGCTGGGCGTGAAGGAGAGCAAAGGTCGAATGCAGATAGGGCTGTGAGTGCATTCTAAGCTCCCAGGAGCCGCTTGTCTGCTTGGTTGTTTGTCGAACCCGCGGACAACCTCTCAAGCCGACAAGCTCGGCTTTAGTGCTCGGTGCGACGAATGGACGACTGCACGGTGGCCGCGAAGCGCGCCCAGTCCACCGGCCCCGCCTGTTCCTTGTCAGGCGTGGCGGGAGGCGGAGGCGCGGCCGGCTCCTCCTGCCGCGGCGGCCCTGGCAGGCTGGGAACGTTCGGCATCTGGATCGCTGTCGTGTGGCGCAGCGATGGAACGCGCTGCTGTGCCTGCGACGGGAACGCGGGCTGCATCATCGACGGCATCATCAGGTCGGTGACCATCAGCGCAAATTCTTCTCCCGAGCCCATGAGCTGCATGGCTTGCGCGGCATCCATCGCCTCGGCGACGCGGAAGCCACCGCCTTCGAGGAGCGCGCGCGCCATGCGCCGCCAGGACGGATCGGCATTGACGACGAGAATCGCCGGCGGTCCGCTGTCCTGGTGCACCTGGTCTTCCACCTGGTCGCCGATGACGCGCTCGATCTCCTGGAGCGTTGTCTCGCCGCGGCGGACGCGGGCGATCGCGACGTCGCGCAACGGTGCCATCCCCTGCGAGATGGCGGCACGCTGGAGGGCGTGACCGCTCGTGCCGCCGGCGATCATGTCCGCAAGCGCGGGAGTGATGACGGCGACTTCGATGAGCGGCAGGCGACCGCGATATCCGGTATTGCCGCACCGCTTGCAACCCATCGCGCGGGAGAGGGGCAGCACCCCATAGCGCGCGCCGAGGGCTTCTTCTTCTTCCGTGAGGGCGCCGATGAGCGGCTGGGCGCAGTCCGGGCAGACGCGGCGGATGAGGCGCTGCGCCAGCACACCGCGCAATGTGGTTGCGATCGTCTGGCGATCGAGGCCGAGATCGATGAGTCGCGTGATGGAGCTCATCGCGTCGTTCGTGTGGAGCGTCGCGAGCACCAGGTGCCCGGTCATCGCGGCCTGGGCCGCGATCTGCGCCGTCTCGGAATCGCGGATCTCGCCGACGAAGATGACGTCGGGGTCCTGACGCAGCAGCGCGCGCAGCGAATTCGCGAAGGTGATTCCCCGCTTGGGGTCCACCTGAATCTGCGTGATGCCCGGGAGCTCGTACTCGACCGGATCTTCGACCGTGGAGATGTTGACTTCCCCGGTGGCCATCTCGCGAATGGCGGAGTACATCGTCGTCGTCTTGCCGGAGCCCGTGGGACCCGTGACGATGACGATGCCGTCGCGACAGTTCAGGAGCTGCCGAAGCCGGGCGAGCTCGCGCGGCGTGACGCCGACCTCATCGAGCCTGCGGGTGCTCTCCGGACGGAGAATACGGATGACTGCTTTCTCGGCGTCGCGCGTGGGGACGGTGGCGATACGAAGGTCCACGTAGCGCCCATCGACCGCGACGCGGCTGCGTCCGTCCTGCGGCCGGATGCGATCGGCGATGTCGAGGCGGCCAAGCACCTTGATGCGCGACACGACGCGATTGAGCGCGACCATCGGCAAGTGCATGTACTGGCGCATCACGCCGTCAACGCGGAAGCGCACCGTACCGCCTTTCGCGCCCGGCTCGATATGGATATCGCTCGCGGTCTGGATGATCGCGTCGCGCAGGATCAGGTTCGTGAGCTTGACGACTGGCGCGGAATCGACTTCCGCGGCATCAACAGATTCCGGCTCGAGATCTTCGACGACGCGAACCGCATCGGCAACCTGCTCGTCCACGCTGCTGAGGAGCTGGTCCATGGCCCGGTCGGAGGCGAAGGCGCCGAACAGCGCTTCCTCGATGGCGGCGGGGCTGGCAAGCTCGAAGATGGGACGGCGACCGGCGGCGAAGCCGATGGCGTGCTCCACTTCAATATTGGTGGGGTCTGCGGTCGCAACGACCAGGTGCCGTTCGTCTTCGCGAACCGGGAAGACGTGGTATTTGCGCGCGATGCGCTCAGGCAGGAGCGTCAGTGCCCGGGTCTCAGCCTTTTCGAAATCCGCTTCGGCGAGGCCGAAGGTGGGGGCGAGAATCTTCGCGAGCTCGGGCGCGGAAAGACCGAGCGTTCGGGAAGCGATCTCCCAGGCGTCGATCAGGCCGGTATCCGGAGGAATTACAAGAGCGTCGGCGCCTTTAAGACCGGCGCGCGCCGCCGCAGCAGCAAGCCAATGCATAGGGGTTCCCTGTTCTACGCCGATGCCGTCGTCGGCACCAGCCGCAGTCCTGCAAACATCCTCGTCCGGACCTTCCGGCGAGGTGTGTAACTTACAGCCGATGCAATGCTTACGCGATAGACCAGCTCAGCGAAAACGCGAGTGGGACTAGCGTTTTTCTGACGTAATTCTGCGACCGGCACTATTTAAGGGGTTAACGAAGTGTGCGCTGTGCCGCCTGTCACATTGGCGGTAACACCTTGTGGCGAACGGGTCTTGATTGGAGACCATTCGGAGCGTGAAATGCGACCGTCGCCCCGCTGGCCCATGTCTCCGGCGCCCCAACAGTAGACGTTTTTCCCCAGCGTTAGGCCACACATATGGC
Source organism: Gemmatimonadaceae bacterium (assembly GCA_035626995.1). GTDB lineage: Bacteria > Gemmatimonadota > Gemmatimonadetes > Gemmatimonadales > Gemmatimonadaceae > DASPMP01. Next base: position 2,759 of record DASPMP010000289.1, on the reverse strand, counting down.
TGCCCTGCCCGCCACTGATCGCGGTGTAGGTGCGCCACCCGGAAACGCGAACCGGAAACACGCTGCAAGCGACGCCACGATCGCAGCGGGAGTTGAGCAACGCGGACGAAATTCCGAGCTCACCACGCGATCCGGCGCCCCAGCACCACGCCTCACCCGCGTCTGAAATCGCGCAGGTTTGCGCGGCGCCTCCGGCGATCGCAATGAAGCGCCGGCCACCCGCGACTGGCTGCGGGACCAGGCTCCCGGCGGCGGTGCCGTCACCCATCGCCCCTGTGGCATTGGCCTCCCAGCAGTGCGCCGAGTTGTCGGCAGCGATGCCACAGGTCGTGCCATTTCCGAGCGCGAGGTGCGTGAAGAGCAACGACGTCTGGACCGGCGCGGGAGTGTTCTGCGAACGCGTCACGTCTGTGCCACTCACGCGGTTCACCCAGGTGCTTCCCCAGCAGAACGTTTCGCCGTCCGCGAGCCGCCCGCAGGTGCGGTCGTCACCCGCGACGATCGATGCGAACCGCAAGGCGCTACTCAGTTGCGCGGGCGCGCCAAAGCCGAACTGCTGGCTGCCGTTTCCAATCTGCCCGATGTCGTTCGCACCCCAGCACATCCCGATACCGTCGGTACGTACGCCACAGGAATGCTGTCCGCCCGCGCTGACGTCCGCGAACATTGCGGTCGTCACGATGGCCACCGGGACGGGCGTGCGTCGGACGGTGGGATCACCGAGCTCGCCGCGCAGGTTGTCACCCCAGCAATAGACGCGGTCGTTGGTGCTGATCGCGCAGGTGTGCACCCCGCCTGCGGAAACCCGCTTGAACCGGAGTGTCGTGGCTACTGCCACGGGTACGCGACGACATGGGATCTCGCGATCGGCGCGGGTGCACGTCGTGCCATCGCCATCCACGCCGAGCTGGGAGAACTCGTTGCTTCCCCAGCAGTACGCGGTGCCATCTGCGGTGAGGGCGCAGCTATGCTCACGCCCCGCAGAGACCGCCGTCCAGCCATCGCTCCCAGCGTCGTCGAGCGTCGGGACGCCGACGCTCGGGCGCGTCGGCTCGCCGAAGCAGGCCGACATGAGCAGCGCGAGCGCTGGGAGGACGCGATGCGTCACTGGATCGTGATCATCGCGCGCAGCGTCCGCCCGGGCTGCGGGAGGCCGCATTGATCGTAGATGGCGGCATTGCCGACGTTGTCGAGCGCCAGCAGCGCCCGGAAACCGCGCACCGCGCCGCCGCCCGACAGGCGAAACCGCCGCTCGAGGGCGAGGTTCGTTTCCGTCTGCGCGTCGAGACGCATTTCGTCGCCGGTGTCCGAGTTGAGGCAATACTGACGGCCGGTGTAGCGCGCATTCGCGAAACCTCGGACGCGAGCGACCAAGGGCACGCCGATTTCGAGCATGCCACGGGTCTCCGGATTGTTTTCGGGATGACGCAAGGCATTCGCATCCGTCTGATCGAACACGCGAATGCGCTGGATGAGCGCGTCGCCAGTGACGGTGATCGCGCGGTCGCGATTGGATCCCAACGCAATGCCTGCGAGCAGCTCCGCACCATAGCTCTCGATGCGATCGCGATTGATACGCTGGAACCGGCGGTCGGGATCGGGCAGCGTGATCCGCACGACGGCGTCGTTCAGCGTATGATGAAAGCCGTTCACCTGGAATGTGGCGTCGGGGATCACGCCGATGGACCGGTCGATCGTGACGCCGGCTTCGAGCCCGAGCAGCTGTTCGGGGCGCAGCGACGGATTCGGCACGAACCGGTTGAGGGCGCCGGAATACAGTTCCCGCAGCGCCGGGAAGCGGGAGCGCTGGCTCGCGCTGGCGTGCAGACGCGTCGTGGCGTTCAGGTCGTGCGTGGCTCCCGCGCGCCATCCGATGTCGTCGAATGGCGGCTGGCCGGGGGTGCGCCCGCCCGTCAGGGGTGACGTCGATCGGTCAAATACCAGGCCGCCGCTGAATTGCGTCTGCGCGACCGGAATCTCGACCTCCGCGCCGGCGCTCCAGAGGCGCTGCTGGTATTCCGCCACTGGCGTGGCGGGCAGTGCTTCGTCGTAGTTGATGATGGCCGTGGTGGCGGCGGTCTTCAGACGCGCGCCGGCAGGCAAGGTATGCGTGAACCGCGCTCGCCCCGTCCAGGTGCGCTCGTCGCCGGACTCGGACGTCGCGATCGAAGAGTACGTGCGGTCGTCGTATGTATCGATCCGCAGACGGCCGCTGTTGTAGCCGGCGCCGATGTCGAAGGTGCCGTGTCCGGCAGGAGTCGCAAAGGTGCCGGCGCTCGCGGACAGTGCGGCAATGGCACGGCTGTGAAACGGATACCGCCAGAGCCGCGGCTCGGCGATGTGTTCCTCGGGGGGAACGCCGCGCTCCGCGTTGAATCCGGACACGATGAGTCCGGCGCTGCGTCCTGCCGCGCCCGTCCAGCGCACCGCGCCAAAGGCGTCGGTTTCAAGGAGGTCGCTGTTGGTGCGAAGTCCGTCCGATGCCGTCGGGTCGACGGCGCCGGTCGCGAGGGTGAAGCCGTCCCGCTGACGGTGCGCGAAGCCGCCGCGGACCGAAACGCCCGTCGCGCCGTCGCCGAAGTCGCGTCCCCCACCGATCGATGCGACGTACGCTGCATTCTCGTCGACACCGACGCCGCCCCAGACGCGCCCCGTACCGAGCCGGCCGAAGGCGTCTTCGTGCGACACTTCGATCGTGCCACCAAGGGTGTTCGGACCATTGAGAAGCGACGACAGACCGCGCACGATGACGAGGCTTT
>DASPMP010000288.1:0-10099 GCA_035626995.1 Gemmatimonadaceae bacterium | reverse complement strand
CGTCACCGTTGACGCCGTGCGGCCGGGGGACAGGCTGCTGGTCCGGCCCGGCGAGCTTGTCCCCGTCGATGCGGTCGTGGAAGACGGGGATTCGTGGCTGGACACGTCGCGGCTCACCGGCGAGGCGGTTCCTGTCGACGTCGCCGCCGGTTCCGCCATCATGAGCGCGAGCATCAACGGCGATCGACCGCTGACGATTCGCGCCACGGCGCTGGCGACGGACAGCCAGTACGCGCGTATCGTCCAGCTGGTCCGCTCCGCGCAGGCGAGCAAGGCGCCCTTGCAGCGTCTTGCCGACCGGTACGCCATCTGGTTCACGCCCGTGACGCTCCTGGTGTGCGCCATCGCGTTTGCGCTGACCCACGATTGGACGCGCGTCCTCGCCGTCCTCGTCGTGGCGACGCCCTGTCCGCTCATTCTCGCGACGCCCGTGGCGATCGTCGGCGGCGTAAGCCATGCGGCGCGTCACGGCATCATCGTGCGACACGGTGCAGCGCTCGAGTCAGTTGCAGGCATCACCGCGGCGATCTTTGATAAGACCGGTACGTTGACCGTCGGACAACCGGTCGTCAGCCACGTCGTTCCGTCGCCACCCTTCGACAAGACCACCGTGCTGCACCTGGCCGCCGCTGTTGAGCAGGGCTCCGGGCACCTTCTCGCCCGTTCGATCGTTGGCGCCGCGCAGAGCGCCGGCAGCCGCCTGCTCACCGCATCAGACGTGACGGAGATTCCCGGCCGAGGGGTGCGCGGCACCGTGCGTGGGCGGCGCGTGCTCGTGGGCTCGCGGTCGCTGGTGCTCGAGCAGACGCCCGTGACGGCAGGCGAGCTTCGATCCGTCGAGCGCGGCGAAGTCATGCTCCGGGCATTCGTGATCGTTGACGACGCTCCCGCAGGCGCGATTGAATTCGCCGACGAACTGCGTCCCGGCGTTCCTGGGACGCTGCGCCGATTGCAGGACCTTGGCATTCGACGGACGCTGCTGCTTTCCGGAGACAACCCGGCCTACGTGGCGCGGATTGCCGCCGATGTCGGGATCGCCGAGGCGCATGGGAATCTCCTCCCTGAGGGAAAAGTGGAATTCATCACCACGCTGCAGGCCGCTGGAGAGCAGGTACTCATGGTGGGCGACGGGGTGAACGATGCGCCGGCGCTGAGCCGGGCGAACGTCGGCATCGCGCTCGCCGCGCATGGCCGCGGGATCGCGAGCGAATCGGCGGATATCGTCCTGCTCAAGGATGATGTCGTCGGTGCTGCCGATGCGATCGACGTCGGACGAAAAACAATGCGCATCGCTCGACAGAGCATCGTGGTCGGCCTCGGCCTCAGCATTGTCGCGATGGGGTTTGCCGCGGCGGGGATGATCACACCAGTCGCGGGTGCCCTCATTCAGGAAGGAATCGACGTGGCCGTGATCATCAACGCATTGCGTACCAGCCGGTAACGGCTCCGACGATCAGCCTCGGCCGGGAATGGAAAAGCCGAGGCCGAAAGCCGAAGCTCATGCCCGCGTCTAGCGCACCGCGCGGATGAACGAAGCAACGGCAGGCCATATCTCCGCGTCATGCCCAAGCAGGAAATGTCCGCCATTTCGCACGATCAGCAGCTCTGCATTGGCGATTTTCGTCGCCGCGAGCCGCGCAACGGCCGCTGTGCCATAGAGATCGTCTTCGGCACTCACCAGCATGGTCGGCACCGTGAGCTGTTCCAGCGGGTACAGCGGCTCGACACCACTCTGGTTTCTGCCATCGTTGAGCATGCCGGGCCGGCGCTCTGTGATCGGGAGAAGCATCTGTGTTCCGCGCTGGTAATGCTCGCGCGCACCAGGCGGCAGCGAATCGAGGAGCGCGTATGGCACCGCGGTGATCCCTGCGATGGTTCGGGGCGAATAGCGTAGTGCCAGCCACATAGGGAGATTCGATCCCAACACGACGTGCATCACGAATGCCGGCGGTCCCTTGGCCGTTGGTGCGGAGATGCCTCCGGCGGCTGGAACCATGAGCACCAGCGCCGACACGCGTTCCGGATGACGCAGCGCAAATTGCAGCGATGGTGCGGCGCCGGCGGAGAACGAGATCACAGCGGCTCGCTGAATTCCGAGAGAGTCGAGCAGCACCGCGAAGGCGTCGGCTTCCGCCGCCGGCGAATGGTCAGCCGGCATCGGCGTGCGAAGGTAGCCGAATCGCGAGGGGGAAATCAGGTGAAAGCCACGTTCTGCGAGAGCTCCAGCCGCGTACAACCCCTGGTCCCATCCGCCTCCGGTGCCGTGAATGACCAGGACCGGGTCGCCCTGCCCTGCGGTGGCGTACTCCATCGGACCGAGCGCGGTCATGATCATCAGGCTCTGGTGGACTGCGGCTCGTCGAGCCTGCGCGAGGTCCGCCGAGAACGAGCGATAGCCGGTGCCCGCGAGTCCAAGCAGGAGCGCGACGTTGATGAAGACGCCGATCCGCGCCACGGGCCACCAGGCAATGCTCAACCCGAGCGAAGCGATCACGAGCGCAACGAGCGCCGCTCCAGAACCCGGCACGCCTCGCCACCACGACAGCGCCACTACGGCGAACAGGACTGCCACGATGAGCCAGAGCAGCCCCAGCGCTTTCGACATCGGCACGCTCAGCGGGATGCGACCGCCGAAAAGCGCATCCATTTGGGGAGGCGGCGCGCCGTTCGCTGCGCGCGGTGCGAAGCCCCAGGGGGTGAGAAAGCCTATCGTGTGAGCCAGCCCGTGCATCAGCAGGAAGAGCGCAAAGAAGGCACGCATCTGTTAGCCCTCCGGGAGAAACCATCGACCCCAGATGAATGGTGTGAGCGCAATGAGCGCGAGGAGGAGGGGCCATAGCCGACCGTTCCAGAGCTCGTAATTCGCGAGCACCTCGCTCCAGCTCTTGTGGTCGACGTACCGGCCGATCAGGAACTCGAACGCCACGGTAAGCACCACGAGCACGACGCTCACGCGCAGCAACGTCGGCGTTGATGCGCCCCTGAGCGGACGAAAGAACAGCCACGAGACGATCAGCAGGATGACGGCGCCGAGACATGCGCTGGCAAGGTCCGCGCTCGAGGCAGTCATCCGCGGCTTGAGTACCATTTCCCGGAAGGCCCCGTTGAGCGACATGAGGATCGCCATCAGTACCCAGGTGCCCAGCAAACGCGCGGTTGTCATCCTCAATTCACCCCGATGTCGCTGCCCTGCCGCTCATCTTGTGGATGTTGATGCCACACACGACGTCGCGCTCGGGAACGGGGTCTGCCGCGGTGAATGCCTGCGGCATCACCTCGCGCAGCGCGTCCACAGCGCGCGCAAGCTCCCGGCGCTCGATCGGCGAGCCATCGTCGGGCAACAGATGGAAGCTTCCGTGCACAACGACGCTGCGCCAGTCGAACGGCCCATCCACCTCGTCGACTTCAAATGCGACGTGAGGCAGCTGTCCCGTCGCCGTCAGCTTCTCCCCCGGCGCGGTGCGCAGGAAGATCCACTGTCCCTGTGCCACGAATCCCACTGGGCGGATGTCGACCCAGGGGCCGTTCTGGAATGCAAGCCGTCCGACGTGATTGCGCGCGAGGACCTCGTTGCATTCAGACGCGGACAGCGCCGAGAAAGTCGGAGTCGTGGTCATGGCATCAATGTGCTGATTCAGGGAACGCAGTGCAGTCGGGCCGCGCCCGATGTTCGTCAGTGAATTCCCGACGGCGACACCAGGCATGATCATGGGATGCGTACCCGGTCGCCGCGCACGAGGAATCTTTCATGTAAGCGCATCGGCACGGGATCACCAGCCATTGGTGCATCTAACGTACTTGGCCGTTGGGCATGCACATGAAGGTGCGGCTCGCTGGTACCGCCGGAGTTGCCCACCAGTGCCAGGGTATCTCCAGCGCGCACGACATCGCCGACACGAACTCTGACGCTGTTGCTCTGGAAATGAGCGAGCACGACATGCACATCCTCGCAGGCCAGCAGCACATGATTCCCCGCCATGTTTGCCCGGTCGTACTGGGGCACCGGCATGTCGGGTAGCCCGTCAACCGCTCGGACAACCGTGCCGCTGCAGGGTGCGAGCACAACCATGCCGAAGATGTGATACGACCGCGGATCGCGCGGCAGCAGCCCCGACGCACGCATTCCGAGCTCGCTCACCGCGACGAGGTCCACGGCGTATGCGTTCCCGCGCCAGGGCTGCAGCCGTGCAATGGTCGTATCGCGCGACTTCTGATGCGCGTTGATCCAGAGCGCGCTACCGCCGTTGACGACGAGGTAGTGTCCCGTCGTCAACGGAAACTCGAGACTGAGTGCCGCGGCATCGGCTGGAGGTTGCGCGCCTGCCATGGCCCGCCAGAGAATAACTGTGGCTCCGCACGCAGCCACCGAAAAAGCTGCCAACGCCGACCACGCTAACACGCACGCTGGCCACGACCGCCGAGGCCGATCGCGCATCACCCGCCATGCAGATGTCAGTACGAGGCCAACTACAGCGACGTGCGGCGTCCACCACGGCGGGAACAGCCACATTCCTACACGGCTGATGGCGAGCAGCGTGAGGAAGGATGCGACCAATTGGACGCCCAGCCCCATCCAGCTGCGTGGCGGTGCGACGAGCAGCAACGCCAGCAGCAGGACGGGTACGACGAGTTGCGCTACGAGAAGGGTCTGCATGTCAGCATCGCGGGCAACGTGCCCTGAACAGCTAGAAACCCCGCGAGAAACCGACTTCCAGCGCCAGGTATCTCAGCGTGCCAGACGTTCTCGCCCCTGCGACGTCATAGTCACGCGTCAACGACCGGTAGCGGAGCGTGGGTGAAAGATTCCAGGACCCTTGCAGCGCGAACAGGACACCAGCCCCGGCCTCGTAGCCAAGTCCGTGGCCGGAGTTGACGACGAGATCTCCCGCGCTGTTCTCGAGCTCATTGTGTTTGTAGGTGCCGCCAGCTTCGAGACGGTACGCATGCGCGGAGCCGGCCTGGAATGGGTGCTGGAACCGCAGGCCGAAGGTGTACCCGGTCTCCTCGAAGTCCATGTCCGCGCCTGCGAATGACTGGTCAGCGGCGAAATGCATCCAGTCCCAACCGCCATAGAGATGCAGGTGCGGCTGCACGCGATAGGCGATCGTCATCCCGAATCCGAAGCCGGTCTGGAGCTCCGCGCCCGCCAGCTTCATCGTCGGTGAGGCCACCGCCCCGCGCAGGTCACCGGACCATCGCTGTGCGGACAACTGCGGAACCGCGAGCAGCGTCGCGGCGAGAAGGAGAAGAGTTGTCCTGGTTCTCATGATCGTACCCTCCGTTGGTTGAGCCACTCCATGTGCCAGGAGTTGCCAACACGGTGGCACTGGCAGGCATCGCCGAACAGAAGCGAAACCCGGAGTTGGTGTAGTGCAAACGCTGGCGCTGCGCGGGTCGGCAAAGCGCTGACAATACCTGCGCCAATTCCCGACAGACCGCGACACCCTGTCGCCGTACACTGCGGACAACGGAGGAGAACCATGCTGCGACTGCACGAGATCATGACGCGGGACATCGTCACCCTGTCCCCGGAGCATTCGCTCCGCGACGCCATGTCGATCCTCACGTCCCGTCACATCAGCGGCGCGCCGGTCCTCAGCAACAACAAGGTTGTCGGCGTGATATCACTGACGGACCTGGCGGAAGCCGCGGCGTCGGCGCCGAGCGTGCCGGGTGATCACGCGGACGAGGAGGATGGCGAGTGGGATCGCTACCCTGGTGATGAGGGACCGGAACCTGCCGCGGCATATTTTCAGCAGCTGTGGGAAGAGTCGGCCGCAAGCGTCACCGAGCGGATGGATGAGCCACGTGGTCCCGAATGGAATGCGCTCGAGGACCGCACGGTTGGCGAGGCAATGACCCGGAAGGTGTCCTGGCTGCCGCCTGCGACGCACGTGGAAGAAGCGGCCCGTGTGATGCGCGACGCGGCGATCCATCGCGTGCTCGTCATGGAAGGCGACGCGCTGCTTGTGGTGGTGTCGAGCAAGGACATCGCGGATGCGGTGGCAGACAATCGCGTGGGCTCCCGCACCTACGTCTTCGGCGCGCCACGACACCTCTAGGCTCGACATGGCGGAAACAGCCATCCAGTCGCGGGCGCTCGGCCTTCGCGTCCTGACGGTTGTCCTGGTCGCCGCCGTCGGCCTCTTGTTGTTGCCGTACATCTCGGGGCTCATCGGCGCAGCGGTGCTGTATGTAGTCGCCCGTCCGGTCGTTCGGCGACTCGACCCATCGCGCCGGAGCCGCGCCGTGCCGCTCGCCGCCGTCATCGCCATGTTCTTTCTCCTTGTAGTGCCTGGTGTGTGGCTGCTCGCGGAGCTGGTCGCGCAGGTCCCGCACGTGATCCGGTCCTTCCAGGACGGTGCGGCGATCGAGCGGCTGATGGTCCTCGAGGTAGGCGATATCCGGGTGGGGGCGCTCCTGCGGCAGCTGAGCGCTGAGGTAGTTGCCTGGAGCTCCCGGCAGACTATGACTGCCCTCGCCGAGGGGATGAACGCGACGCTCAACCTCGTGGTCGCGCTCTTCGGCGCGTACTACCTGCTCGTGAGCGGCGACTCCATCTGGGAGCGTGTCCGGCCACTCCTGCCATTTGGCGCCGCTACATCCGAACTGCTCCGCACGCGCTTTCACCGCACGACGGAAGCCATGCTCATCGGCGTCGTCCTCACCGGTGCCGCGCAGGGCACGCTGGTCAGCCTCGTATTCTGGGGCATCGGATTGCCCCATCCGCTGCTCTGGGGCGGCGTGACTGCATTCGCTTCGGTGTTGCCGATGTTCGGCAGTGCGCTCGTGTGGTTTCCAGCATCACTGCTGCTGCTTGCACAGGATCGCTACCTGGCCGCCGGCGCGCTCGTCGTGTTTGGTGCCTTGATTGTTTCGAATATCGACAACGCCCTGCGTCTCGTCGTCTACCGGCGCGTGTCACAGATCCACCCGATGGTCACGCTCGTCGGCGCGTTCGCTGGTGTCGGTGCATTCGGTATTGCAGGGGTGCTCATCGGCCCGTTGCTCCTGTCGTATGTAATCGAGTTGGTGCAGCTGGCGCGAGCGCCCGACCTCCCGATCCTGGCGGAGGCCGCATGACCACCACGACTGCCATCGAAACCCTCGGGGTTCGAGTGCGCCACGGCGTGGAGCGTGTGGGGGACGCGACGCACTATGTCGGCGATGTCACACGCGCCGTTCGCGACCTGCGGACGTGGCTTCCAGAGGCGGCGCTGCAGGCGCGGCGGCTCGGTGTGGATTCCATGCCCATCGGAATGTTCATCGCGTTGTTCACCGGCGTCGTGCTCGCCCTGCTCGCGAGCTATTCCTTCACCAACGCAGTGCCCCTGTACTTCGTCGGCACCCTGGTGCAGAAGACCATCACCCTGGAGCTCGCCCCGGTCCTCACAGGTCTGGCGCTGGCCGGACGGGTGGGCGCCAACATCGCCGCGGAGCTCGGCACCATGCGCGTCACCGAGCAGATCGATGCGCTGGAAACCCTCGGCTACGACCCGTTTGCGTTCCTGTGCGTGCCAAGGGTGCTCGCGGGCGCGGTGATGTTTCCAGTAGTCGTCGCCGCCGCGATGCTCACCGGTGTCACTGCGGGTTGGGGTGCTTCTGTGGCACTGCTCGATGTCTCGTCGAGTGAATTCGTGAAGGGCGTGCGGTTGTTCTTTGACACGTTCGACATCCGCTACGGGCTGGTGAAAGCGGCGAGCTTCGGCGTGGCAGTGACACTCATTGGCTGCCGTATGGGATTGCGTGCCCGTGGAGGTGCGCATGGCGTCGGCGCGGCCGCCACGAGTGCGGTGGTGTATGGGGCCGTAGCCATCCTGGTACTCGACGCAATCTGGGCCGTGGTCTGGCTCCTGGGGCATGCGCGATGAGACGACGTCCTGACTTCATTGTGGGCATGGTGGTGCTGGCCACCATCGTCGCCCTGCTTGGCTCGATAATCTGGGTGCGGCAGACCGATGTCAGCCGCCGTCGGCAGCACGTCACTGCCCGGTTCCAGGACGTGGGGAACGCGCGCGTTGGAAACGCCGCGGTCATCCGCGGCGTACGTGCCGGCCGCATTGACCGCATCGAGCTCGACGACGATGGCTCGGTCATGGTTCGGATGTCGTTGGAAAAAGGTGCCGTGCTGCCCGCGGATCCCGTCGTGGTACTCAATGAATCCAGCCTCTTTGGTGAATGGCAGGCAACGATCACGGAACGTGCAGCGCTGCCTCGCGACGAAGCCATCCAGGAGCAGATCGAGATCGTCGACCGTGAGGACGACCTGCTTCCTGGCGCCACCCTTCCCGACATCGCCAAGCTGACCGCGGTGGCGGGACAGATCGCTGGCGACGTGGCCGCAGTCGCCGGGCGTGTGGATGTTGCCTTCGATGACGCCGCGGCGAAGGAACTGCGGGCAAGCATCCAGAACTTCTCCGCGCTTTCGGCGACGTTGGCGGGGGCGGTCAGGGATCATACCGGTGATCTCGATACCCTCTCCGCGGGATTGCGCGACGCCGTTCGCACCTTGAACAGGGCAGCGCGATCGACAGAGCTCATCGTCGGACGCGTGGACTCCTCCATCGCGAGCGGAGAGCTGCGCCAGATCATGAAGGATCTCAGTGACGCGGCAGCGGACCTGAAGCGCACGACCGCGACCGTCTCGGGCATGGCGACCCGCCTGTCCGGATCACAGGGCCACCTCGATCGCTTCCTGGTCAGTGGCGATTCCGTCCTGACGAAGATCAACGGTGGCCAGGGAACCCTGGGTCGGCTGGTGACGGATTCGTCGCTCTACGTGGGGAGCGATTCCCTGGTTGCGCAGCTGCGCTCGCTGATCGTCGAGATGCGCGCCAACCCCAAGAAGTTCCTGAGCATCAGGCTCTTCTGACGCCGCGCGCGTCAGCGGATGATTACCCGCGCGCCGATCGGAATGTTCTCGTACAGCCAGGTGATGTCCGCGTCGTGCAGGCGGATGCACCCGTGGGTCGCCGCGGTGCCGATGCTCTCGCGGAAGGGCGTGCCGTGAATCCCGATCCCGTTGCTCAGCTGCAGCCGATAGGGTCCGAGTGTGCCTTCGACTCTCCGGTTGCGCGTTCCGAAGAGTGGGATGTACAGCACGCCACCGAAGATGATTTCCTCGTCGGGGGGAAGAATCCGGAACGACGAATCAGCACCGATCAGTCCAATGTCAGCGCCGCGCGCCATCAGGCTCGTGGTGTCACCGAGTGCGATCCTGGTTCCATATCGCATCTGCTCCGTGCGCAGCCCAAGCGTCCGGGCGATCTCGATATAGTGCCAGTCGGGGGGAATCCACGGCGGCGCAACTTCGCGGGCCACGACAACGGCTGTCCCGGTGGGCGTCTCGAACGTCCAGCGCTTCGCGCCTTCCTGCAGAACCCTTCCGCTTCCGACGGCCGCAGGAGCGCTGTAGACCGTGTCGCCCGCGGGAGAGAGCACCCACAGCCGGCGTTTCGCGATGGAGATTTCGATGGCCGGCAACGTGTCCGCTGGCTGCTGCGCCCTCAGGGGCGGCGCCACGACGGTAGCTGTTGCGAGGACCAGGGCGAGGTTGCGCATGTTCCGTATGGTGTCAGGGCCTCCGTCGTGCAACGGCACCGGGAGTTTCCGATGTCCTGCGGCGCGCGCCGACCCCGACGGTTGCGGCGGCATAGGCGATACTTTCGTCGTCGCCGAGGGAGCGCGTGATGTATCCGATGCGCGCTCCTATGAGGAGACCCGTGCGGGCCGGCGAGAGCAACCCGTCCGCGCCGAATCCCGCGCCGAACGCGGGACGCACGTTGTCCGTGCCGGGCGCGGTCCGAAACGACGCGGCGCCGACTCCCACAAACGGATAGAACTGCCACGCAAACGCGCGCGATTGTGCGTAGCCCACCGTGGCGAGGCCATAGACCGCCCGTGACCTGCTACCGTCGCCGAAACTTGTGCCACCCTGCGCGCCCACCAGAAAGGGGCCCAGCGGAAGGTACGCGTAGCCGCCGCCCACGGCAGCGGTGATGGGTGGTCGCGCGAACCCCTGGGCCCCAACCATGACGGCTCCCGCGGAAAACGGCCGGATGTCGTTGCTCCATTGCGCGTGCGCCGACGACGCCAGCGC
>DASPMP010000287.1:0-4964 GCA_035626995.1 Gemmatimonadaceae bacterium | reverse complement strand
CGGCATGGTCGTGATCTTCGTCGGCGGGATTTCGCAGCTCGCGATCCTCACGGGAAGCCTGAGCCAGGCGATCGCATTCGGTGTGACGCCATTCGCCGCGTTTGACATCCTCAAGGCACTGGTCGCAGCCGCCATCGCGCGGCAGCGAACACGCATCCCGCAGGGTTGAACGCTCGCGCGCTGTTCGTCGGGGCGGACGGACGCGCGCATCCGCCGTGGCGACTGCTGCTGTTTCTCGTCCTGGCCGTCGCATGCGTCATCGTGGTTCGCCTCACGCTGTTTTCGCTGCTCGACGCGCTCGAGCGGTTGACCGGAGTGGAAGGCACGTCCGAAGCGTACCTGATGACCATCGCGCTGCTTCTTGCGCACTGGATGACGCTGCGCACGTTCGACCGGCAGCCCGCGTCATACGTCTGGCTCGACAGGAACGCGGCCCGACCGCGCCTCGTTGGGTACGCGGCGCTGCTTGGTGGCCTGCCCATCGGCCTCATGTCTCTTCTCCTGCTCGCGACGGGACTCCTGGCGCTTCTTCCGGCGCCGGACGGTCCATGGGTCGTGGTAGCCAGCCAGATCGCATTGCTCCTGCTCCCGGCCGCGTTCTACGAGGAGCTGCTGAGCAGGGGCTACATTTTCGCGACGCTGCGGGACTGGCTTGGATCGACCTGGGCCATTCTCCTGACCAGCACCGCATTCGGGTTGCTGCATTGGTGGAACCCGGGTGCGACGGTGTTCTCTCTTGGCCTGGTCACCCTCGCGGGGGTTTTTCTCGCCGTCGTACTGCTTGCGACGCAAAGCCTCTATGCGGCGTGGATCGCGCACTTTGCGTGGAATTTCGTGATGGCGGCGCTGCTGCATGTGCCGGTCAGCGGCTTGCCGCTGTCCCGACCGGACTACCAGATCGTGGATTCCGGTCCGGACTGGATCACGGGTGGCTCATGGGGACCCGAGGGGGGCGCCGCTGGCGCCATCGGCATGCTGGGCGCGCTTGGCTTTCTTTATTGGCGCAGCAATCGACGCAAACATGACGACATCGAACGATAAAATCGCAGTACTCGGCGCGGGGCAGATGGGGAACGGCATCGCACATGTCTTTGCGCAGGCCGGATTCCCAGTCACCATGATCGACATCTCGCGCGACGCACTGGCGCGCGGGAAGGACACGGTCTCGAAGAACCTCGACCGTCAGGTCAAGAAGGGCTCGGTCACTGCAGAGGACAAGGAGAAGATCCTCGGGCGCATCGTCACCGCGGAATCGCTCGAGGCGGTGAGCGACGCGACGATCGTCATCGAAGCCGTTACGGAACAACGCGACCTGAAGTTCAGGATCTTCTCCGACATCGATCGTCATGCGCCCACCCGTGCGATCCTGGCGAGCAACACCAGCTCGATCTCCATCACAGAAATCGCGGGACGCACGAAGCGTCCCGAATCGGTCATCGGCATGCACTTCATGAATCCGGTGCCGGTGATGCAGCTGGTCGAGGTCATCCGCGGCCTGGCCACCACCGATGAAACGACGCGACGCACCGTGGAGCTCGCGAAAGCGGTCGGGAAGACGCCGGTGGAAGCGAACGACTATCCGGGCTTCATCGCGAACCGGATCCTCATGCCGATGATCAACGAGGCATGCTTTGCGTTGATGGAAGGGGTCGGAACCCGCGACGCCATCGACACCGTGATGAAGCTCGGGATGAATCATCCCATGGGCCCACTGCAGCTCGCCGACTTCATCGGCCTGGACACGTGCCTGGCCATTCTCGAAGTGCTGCACGATGGCCTCGGGGATCCCAAGTACCGCCCGTGTCCGCTGCTGCGGAAGTACGTGGCGGCGGGCTGGCTGGGGAAGAAGGCGGGACGCGGCTTCTACAGCTACAACCAGTAGGCGGGTCGAATGGCCTGGGCGCTCACGCCGCTGTCGGAAGAGCAGCGCGCGATTCAGCAGACTGCGCGCGAGTTCGCGGCGCGCGAGCTGGCGCCGCAGGTCGACGCCCTCGATCGCGCCGCGGCATTCGATCCATCGGTGATCGGCAAGCTCGCCGAGCTCGGCTTCCTTGGCATGATGGTGCCCGAAGAGTACGACGGCCTCGGGCTCGAAACCCTCACGTACCTCGTCGCCCTCGAGGAAATCGCCGCGATCGACGCGTCGACCGCGGTGCTGATGTCGGTGCACAACTCCCTCCCCACGCAGATGCTGCTGCGCTGGGGGAGTGATGACCAGAAGACGCGCTTCCTCAAACCGATGGCGCGTGGCGAGATCCTCGGCGCGTTCGCGCTCTCGGAACCGGATGCGGGGTCCGATGCGGCGTCGCTGCGCACCCAGGCCGTTCGTGATGGCGACTGCTGGGTATTGAACGGGACGAAGGCATGGGTCTCGAGTGGGACGCATGCCGGAGTCATTCTGGCGATGGCCAGGACCGACACGCCCCACGACCGGAAGGGCGCGCGGGGCATTGGTGCATTCGTGATCACCCCGGATATGCCCGGGTTCTCCGTCGGGAAAAAGGAAGACAAGATGGGGCTGCGTTCGTCGCCCACCGTGCAACTGCGGTTCGACAACATGCGCGTCCCGGCTGCGAACATGCTCGGCGAGCCTGGCATGGGTTTCATCTACGCCATGCAATCGCTGGATGCCGGACGTCTTGGCATCGCCGCGCAGGCCGTCGGTATCGCGCAGGCCGCGCTGACTCACGCGTCGAAGTACGCGGCCGAGCGTCGGCAGTTCGGCAAGCCCATCAAGGAGTTCCAGGCGATACAGTTCAAGCTCGCCGACATGGCGGTGCGCGTCGCGGCGTCACGCGCACTCCTGCACGCGGCAGCGACAGCGCGCGACCGTGGCCAGCACATCACGCAGTTCAGCGCGATGGCCAAGTTGATGGCGAGCGAAACCGCGATGTGGGTGACCACCGAGGCCATCCAGATCTTTGGTGGCTACGGTTATGTGAAGGATTATCCGGTGGAGCGGCTGTTCCGCGACGCAAAGGTCACGGAGATTTACGAGGGTACGTCTGAAATCCAGCGCATCGTGATCGCGCGGGAGCTGTATTCGCACGTTTCATCCATCTAGAACAACACCTTACTCCTGATTCGATATGCAATTGTTCGACACGATCGCTTCCATGGGGCACGAGCAGGTGGTCCTGTGCCATGACCCGGCCGCCGGATACCGGGGCATCATCGCGATTCACAGCACCATTCTTGGCCCCGCGCTGGGTGGGACGCGCTTCTGGAACTACGCGACGGACGACGAAGCCGTGGTCGACGCGCTGCGACTCGCGCGCGGCATGACCTACAAGAACGCGGTTGCGGGGCTGAACCTCGGTGGCGGCAAAGCCGTAATCATCGGCGACAACAAGACGAAGGACCGCGAGCTGATCTTCCGCGTGCATGGCCGATTCGTCGAGTCGCTCGGCGGACGGTATATCACCGCGGAAGACGTCGGCACGAGCACCGCGGACATGGACTACGTGCACATGGAGACGAAGAACGTCAGCGGGCTCGCGGGACGTTCGGGTGATCCGTCGCCAGTGACGGCACATGGCGTCTTCCGCGCCATTCAGGCGTCTGCCAAGGAAAAGTGGGGACAGGATGACGTCTCCGACCGCACGATCGCTGTCCAGGGGTGCGGCCACGTTGGCTACTTCCTCGCCAAGGAACTGCATGAGGCGGGCGCCAAGCTGATCGTCACGGACATTGATGGCGAGCGGGTGAAGCGTGTCGTCACCGAATTCGGCGCGCGACCCGTTGCCCCCGAAGAGATCTACGGTGTGCAGGCAGAAGTCTTCGCACCCTGTGCCCTCGGCGCCATCATCAACGACAAGACCATCCCGCAGCTCAAGTGCGAGATCGTCGCGGGCGCGGCGAACAACCAGCTCCTGGAGGAGCGGCACGGCGACGCGCTGGTCGAGAAGGGCATCCTGTACGCGCCCGACTACGTGGCCAATGCGGGCGGCGTGATCAACGTCTACAGCGAGCTCGCGGGGTGGACGTCGGCGCGCGCCTTCCGGAAAGCGGACGAGATTTACGACACTGTGCTCAAGGTGTTCTCGATCGCCAAGCAGGACAAGGTTCCGACGTATCAGGCCGCGGATCGCCTGGCGGAGCAGCGCATCGGCAAGGTGGGCTCACTGGTCCGTACCTGGCCGCAATGGCCGAACAAGTAGGCCTCGGCTCTCGGCTCTCGGCCTCGGCCATCTGAAACTCAAGGCAGTGTGACTGGAAGAATCATGGAAGAGATCCTGATAGCGTCCGATCACGCGGGGTTTGCGCTCAAGCGAAAGCTCGAGGCGCAGTTGAAGCACATGGGTTATGACGTGCGCGATTTCGGGACCAACTCATCGGACTCCACCGACTATGCGGACTTCGCGCATCCACTCGCGCGTGAAGTGTCCGAAGGCAAGGCGAAGCGGGGAATCCTGCTCTGCGGCACAGGACTGGGGATGTCGTATGTCGCAAACCGGTACCCCAATGTCCGTGCCGCGGTCACATGGTCTCCCGAAGTTGCCGAGCTGGCGCGCAGCCACAACGACTCCAACGTGCTGGTGCTCCCCGCGCGCTTTGTGTCTGAGGATGAAGCAGCAAAGATCCTGGAAACGTGGCTTGCGACACCGTTCGAGGGCGGACGCCACGAGCGACGCGTGGTGAAGATCGAGAAGTAGCTCTCGAACCGATACCGAGAACCGTTATGAAATGGTCAAACTGGGATTGCCCGCCACCTGGCGAATTTCTTCGCGAGGCCGATCCGCAGATCGCGGAGTTGATCCAGCGTGAGACGGCGAGGCAGAACGACGGCCTTGAGCTGATCGCCAGCGAGAACTTCGTGTCACCGGCCGTGCTCGAAGCCATGGGGTCGCCCCTCACGAACAAGTACGCCGAGGGATTGCCGGGTAAGCGGTATTACGGCGGGTGCGAGGTGATTGACGAAATCGAGCAGCTCGCGATCGACCGCGCGAAGGAGCTCTTCGGTG
>DASPMP010000286.1:0-3647 GCA_035626995.1 Gemmatimonadaceae bacterium | reverse complement strand
ATCGTCGTTCAGGTTGGCGAGGCGGAGTTCGCCGCCCTGTTCACGAATCTTCTTGGACAGGGAGACCAGAACGCCGAGTCCGGAGCTGTCGATGTAGCCCGTCTGTGAGAAGTCGATCAGGAACTTCCGACCACCCTTCTCCAGTTCGTCCAGGACTTTCTGCTTCAACTCCTGCCGGTTGCCGACGATGAGCTGTCCCTCGACATCCACGACAGTGACATCGTCCTGCTTCTTGATCGAAAAACTCATGTGGTGCTCTCCTGAGCGGTCGAGGCCAGGTGTCCCGCATCGCCGGCCTGCAGCGCGGTGATTGCGGCTACGGTGATAATGTCATTGGTCGTCGCGCCGCGCGAAAGGTCGCTGCACGGCTTGCGTAACCCCTGAACGATGGGTCCGATGGCCGTCGCGCCTCCCAGCCGCTCGACGAGTTTGTACGCGATGTTCCCGGCGTCCAGCGTTGGAAACACGAGAACGTTGGCCCGCCCCGCGATACCGCTGCCTTGCGCCTTCCGGGCAGCCACGGCCGGAACCAACGCGGCATCTCCTTGCAATTCTCCGTCCACGGCGAGGTCAGGCGTACGCTCGCGAAGGATCGCACGCGCCTCCCGCACCAGCTGCACCGATGCCCCCTCCGCGCTGCCAAATGTGCTGAAGGACAACAATGCCACCACGGGCTCGTCACCAACGATGCGTCGGCGATCGGACGCAGCGGCCGTCGCGATGTCAGCCAGTTGTCTGGCGTCGGGATACGGGACAACCGCGCAATCGGTGAATGTTACGACTTCCGGCGCCGTGCTCCGGAACGGCGACACCACCATGTAGAAGGCGCTCGAAACCGTCCGGACTCCGGGCGCAGGACCGACGAGCCAGAGCGCTGGCCGAAGCACGTCTGCCGTGGTGTTGATCGCGCCGGCAACGCACCCATCCACCGCACCCGTTCGAACCATCCAGCCTGCGAAGTACAGCGGATTGGCCGACAGCTGCTCCGCGGCTTCCGCGATGAGTCCCTTGCGTGACCGCAGTTCAAGCAGGGTTGCGGCGACGTCACGACGCCGGCTGTCAGCGCCAGGGTCGACGCATTCCACCCCGAGCGCGCGTGCCCGTGCGTGTGTGTCGGGACGCGTGGGGTCGAGTACGATGACGGGTTCCACGATCCGGCGAGCCGCGAGTTCCTCGATCGCCGCAATGGTGCGTTCATCCGCAGACTCGGGGAACACGATCCGCCTCGCATCGCCGGACGCTCGCGCCCGGACGGCGGTGACGAAATCGGTCACGTCTTCGTGAACTTGCCTTGCAGCGCTTTCGCGACCGCCGGGTGTACCAGCCCCGAGACGGCGCCGCCAAATCGTGCGACCTCGCGGACGAGGCTCGCGCTGATGTACGTCGTTTCCAGTGACGGCACCATGAAGATCGTCTCGAGATCAGGTGCCAGGTGGCGGTTCATCAGTGCCATCTGGTACTCATACTCGAAATCACTGACGGCACGCAGGCCGCGGATCAATACGCGTGCGTTGACGGACTTCGCGAAATCCACCAGGAGGCCATCGAAGCTTCGGACTTCGATTCGCGACTCGTCTTCAGTCGCGGCGCGGATGAGCGCCACACGCTCCTCCATCGTGAACACCGGCGTCTTGCTCGCGTTTTTCGCCACCGCAACCACCAGCCGGTCGGCGAAGCCCAGGCTGCGGCGCATGAGGTCCTCATGTCCCCGCGTAATCGGGTCGAACGATCCAGCATAGATGGCGATTCGCATGACGCGGGAAGCTACGGGGTCCGGTAGAACGTTACCACCGTATCGCCGTAGGCACGCCGATCCCCGGGCTTGGGAAGGTGCACCGTCTTCTCGTGCTCGACCCCGAGCACCCGGGAAAAAGGCACGTCGATCCAGCGAGTCGCGATGGCCTCGGCGAGTCCCAGGCGATACGGCGGATCGGCGAACGCGACGTCGAACGCGATCGGGCCGAGTGTACTGACGAAGCGTATCGCGTCGCCGCGGTGCACGGTGGTGACGTCGTCCGCACCGAGGGTCGTGATGTTCTTCCGGAGCGCCGCGAGGCTGCGTGACGCAAGCTCGACGAAATCCGCATGCCGGGCGCCGCGAGACAGTGCTTCGAGTCCCAATGCACCACTGCCAGCAAAGAGATCGAGTACGCGCGCATCGGGAAGGTCGCCGTGCACGATGCTCATCCACGCTTCGCGGATGCGGTCCGCGGTGGGACGGACGCGCGGGTCTGCCGGCGGTGCGAGTCGTCGGCCTTTCCATTCCCCGGCAACGATGCGCAGGCGACGCTCCGCTAGGCCCGGAAATCCGCGAGGCGCGCCTGCAGTCGGGACTCGCCGTTCCATTCGTCGCGCTCGAGACGGAACGCGACGTCGATGCTTGCGCCAGCGGATAATTCCGCTGCGCGCGCCCCCATCCCCCAGCCGAGCGCCGTCAGCTCGGTGCCATCCTGCTCCAGCCGCAACCGCAGGCCATCCTTGCCGACGACCTTCGGCGGCGCCGCGACGCGAACACCGCGCGCAACGAGTACCGGCGACGGGTTGCCGATGCCGCAGGGCTCGACGTGGCGCAGCAATTCCTCGAGTCGGTCGTCGACCTCCCCCAACCCGACTTCGAGGTCCGCGCGCAGTTCGGGGACGAGATCCGCCGGCGTCAATCGCGAACGGGCCACGTCGTTGAACCGCCGTGTGAAGTCGGCGACCAACTCGCGAGCGATGGTGACGCCGGCGGCCGAGCGGTGGCCGCCGAAGCGGAGCAACAGGTCGCGACACTCGCTGATGCCCGCATGGAGATCGAACGGTGAGATGGATCGCCCCGAGCCTTTCCCCTCGACGCCCTCAAGCGCGATGAGGATGGTCGGCCGTCCGAATTCCTCGACGATACGCGATGCAACGATCCCGATGACCCCGGGATGCCAACCTTCCGCAGCGAGCACGATGCCGTACGTGTTGTCCAGGTCGAGCGCCAGCACCATCTCCCGCGCCTGCTCCAGCACCTGCCGGTCCAGGTCCTGACGATGCCCGTTCAGCTCCTCGAGCTCACGCGCGATCGGGTTTGCCGTCTGCTCGTCGGCGGCCAGCAGCAGCTCCACGCCGCGCATCGCGCTTCCGACGCGCCCCGCGGCATTCAGTCGGGGCGCAAGGATGAACCCGACCCGCCCAGACGTGATCTGTTTCCGGTCGAGCCCCGCGGCGCGAATGAGGGCACGCAAACCCACGTGCTTCGTTTCGTTCAGCAATCGCAGCCCGTAAATCGCGAGCACCCGGTTCTCGCCGCGCAGCGGAGCAACATCGGCGATCGTCGCGAGGGCGACGAGATCGAGCATGTTGAAGACGGGATTCGGGTTCCCGCCCATCGCGGTGGTCACCGCCATGGCGATCTTGTAGGCAACGCCCGCGGCGCAGAGATCCTTATCGGGTGAGGGACAGCCGGGCTTGCGCGGATTGAGCGTGGCAAACGCTTCCGGCAGAGGCCCACCGGGAAGGTGATGGTCGGACACGATCACGTCGATGCCGGCCGCGCGCAGTTCCCGAATGGGCGCGAGCGCGCTCGTCCCGCAGTCGCAGGTCACGACGAGGGTCGCGCTGGCCAGACGCGCTGCCGCGACGCCAGCCGCGGTCAGGTCATACCCGTCGCTGCGATGTGG
>DASPMP010000285.1:0-13263 GCA_035626995.1 Gemmatimonadaceae bacterium | reverse complement strand
TCCCCGTGGTGGTGCAATCGATGACCAACACGGATACCGCGGACGCCGCGGGGACCGCCGCGCAAGTGCTGGCGCTTGCCGAGGCCGGCTCCCAGATCGTGCGGGTCACGGTCAACAACGAAGAAGCGGCGGCTGCCGTGCCGGAGATCGTTCGCCGTGTGCGTGAGGGTGGGGCGCCGACGCCGATCGTCGGCGACTTCCACTACAACGGCCATCTCCTGCTCGCGAAGTTCCCGGACTGCGCCGCCGCGCTGGACAAGTATCGCATCAATCCAGGCAATGTCGGAGGAAAGCGACGGGACGAAAATTTCCGGACCATTGTCCGGATCGCTGCCGACAACGACAAGCCGGTGCGCATCGGTGTGAACTGGGGATCGCTGGATCAGGATCTCCTGACGCAGATGATGGATGATAATGCCCGATCCGCTACCCAGCTGTCAGCGAAGGACGTGTACATCGAGGCGATGCTGGCGAGTGCTCTCCGTTCCGCCGCACTGGCCGAAGAATCCGGGCTCGGTCACGATCGCATCATTATTTCGGCAAAGGTCTCCGACGTTCAGGATCTCGTGGAAGTGTATCGGCGTCTCGCGCGCCGCTGCGAGTACCCGTTGCACCTCGGGTTGACCGAAGCCGGAATGGGCGCAAAGGGAATGATCGCCAGCGCAGGTGCCCTGTCGATCCTCCTGGCCGAAGGGATTGGCGATACCATTCGTGTTTCGCTGACGCCCAAGCCAAATGGGGATCGCACGGAAGAGGTCCGCGTCGCACAGCAGATCCTGCAATCGCTGGGACTTCGCAGCTTCGAGCCGCAGGTCACTGCGTGCCCGGGATGCGGCCGTACGACGTCGACCTTCTTCCAGCAGATGGCCGAAGAAATCCAGGCGTACATCCGGAATCGCATGCCGGAATGGAAGGAGCGACACAGCGGTGTCGAGACGATGAAGGTCGCGGTCATGGGGTGCGTGGTGAACGGGCCAGGCGAGTCACGCCACGCCAACATCGGTATCTCGCTTCCCGGCACGTTCGAGGAGCCGAAGGCGCCGGTCTATGTGGACGGTGCGCTGCTCACGACGCTGAAAGGCGATGGGCTGGTGCGGGAATTTCTCGGGATCCTCGAAGGCTACGTCGCTCGCACGTACCCGAGCTCCGACCGAACGCTCGCGGCAACGTCCTGACGTCAGGCCGCTTCGAGGGCGCGCACAGTTTTCTCGAGCTCTGGCATGATCGGCGCGCTGAAGCCAAGCTCCTTCAGGCGATTGTAGACGTCCCGGTACCAGCGGACCGTTCCCTCCTTGCCGACCTTGAACCGGCTCCAGATGGCTCCCGGTTCAATCGTGCGAGAAAGATCGGAAAGGATCGAGTTCGCATTGTGCAGCTTGTCGGCGGCGCACACCCAGAGGGCGCGCTCGTTCGCGTGCTGCAGCCGTGACAGATAATCCTGCTTGCGCTCTTCAGGCGTGAACTGTTCACCCTCGTCGTCGTGCATCCGGTGCGTGACTGCGAGCACGGTATCCAGCACGTCGCTGCCGAACTTGCTCGCGATGCGCTGCTCGAGCATTTCCCTCGTGTAGTCCTTCGTAACGCAATCCTCGATCACGTCGTGCAGGATGCCCGCGACGACCGTCGTTTCATCGCAATGGTAACGCGTCAGGATGATCGCGACGTTCGCGGGGTGCGTGAGATATGGAAGACGCGTTCCTTTCCGTACCTGCTGATCGTGATGCTTCGCCGCGAATGCGAGAGCATGATTGACGCGGTCGGAATACCCGGTGATCGACACCTGTCAAAGGTATTCGCCCGGCGTGCGCGGGGCACCTTCGGTCATGGTGCGGCGATGGCGACTTCCCGTTCACTGCTCCGGGTGCGTCGAGGCTTCGTGAGCTCGCGCGGCGTCGGCAGCATCGGCCGCTCTGCGTCCCACAGGACCACGCCCCGGACCACGCCACCGGCGGACCGAATGGCCTCGAGCTGCGAGCGCAGCGTGCGGAGCGGCGTCAGCCCGGGCTGCGCGCAGAAGATGACGCCCGGCGACGGCACCGCGGCGGGGATCCCGGCGGCAACCGTGGCCACGTCCGCAATGACAAAAACGGCATCGTAGTAGCGTGCGAGCCGGTTGGCGTCGCGGCGAAACATCTCGATCAAGCCCTGCGCATCCGGTGTGGAACCCCCACATGGTACGAGGTCGACCGACCTGTTCCTCCCGACCGGCGCCGCGACTGTGACGTCAGGCCAGGATTGGCTACCATTTGTGACGTCGACGATGCCCGGCTGGAACCGCGCACGCAATGCCGCGGAAGCGCGACAACGCCCATCGAGGTCGATCACCAGCGTGTTGCGGGCTTCATCCGCGGCGACCGCGGCCAGGTTGCAGGCGACGACAGCCGTGACGGTCGGATCGTTGCCGGTGACGGTGGTCATCAGCAGTGACGGATGTTCCGTCGCCAACCCCAGGTAGGCGAGCTGATAGCCCTCCGCACCCGGATCGAAGTATGGAGGCGCCATGCGATCGGCTTCGCGGCGTCCGCGATCCACGGACGGCATCGCGGTTTCAATCGTTGACAGCACTCGCACGCCCAGAAAGCGCTCCAGTTCGGCGGAGTTCGAGACGCGCGGCCGACGCAGTTCAGCCAGCAGCGCCACGCCGAATCCGATGACCGCGCTCAACACGAACGCGGCGGCGAGCAGCGCAAGGGGAGGCGCCACCGCGCTGGCGCGTTCGCGAGCCCGCTCCTCCTCGAGATCCATTTCGCGCGCGCGATTTCGGAGCTGCGCCAGCTCCGTTTCCGCCTGCGCAATGGCCGCACGCGTGGAATCGGCTGTCGCAATGAAGATGGTCGTGTCGATTGGAGGTGCCTCGGCGACCGTCGGTGCAACGGGTGTCTCCGGGCCGATCTCGGCGTTCAACGCGTTCAGTCGCGACGCAGCAATGCCTTGCAATGACCGGCCGATTTCACTCGCGCGGTTTGTCAGCGCGACGAAGATCGGATCGACGCCGCCCACCGCTCCGAAACTCTCGCGCTCACGATCGATGTCGCTCAGGGTATCGAGCATGGCGCGGACGCGCGGGTCGGCATTCATCCCCGGCGCCGCGGCCAGCGCACGATATGACGAGAGCAACGGGGCCGATTCGGCGCGCGAGAGCAGGGCGCGCAGACGCTCAGACTGGGACCTGAGTGAGTCGCGCCTGGCGACGCTGGACATCACCGTGTCGACCGGGAATGCCGCGCGAGCTGCGGAATCACGGGCGGCGATCTCCTGCCGGGCGGCGGCGAGGGACGAGTCCACTTCGAGCAGCCGAAGCCGTCCCGCAGCGATGTTTCCAAGGACGCTCAGCGTATCCGGTCGCGCTACAACCGCGATAGGCACCGGCTTCTGGTCCTGCGCGCGCGGAACAACGACCATCGAGACAAGTGCCGTGACAAACGTCCCCACGCTGATCGCACCGATGAATGCGGGCCGATGCAGCGCGTTCTGCGCGCGGTTCGAGAGCCACGTCTGCCGCGAGATTGCGCGACGATGATCGGCGGGAGTCGGGCGCCTGGGTTTAGTCTGGGGCTTGCCTTGCACAAGGGGTTGGAATGCAAAAGGCGGGCGCACAGGCGCCCGCCTTTTGTCCTCGAATGAAGCTTGGGACTACTGAACCGTGATCGAGCCGCGCATGTTGTTAGCGAGGTGCGGCGTGCAGATGTACTCGTACTTGCCTGGCTTCACGCCCGCAAAGGACATCTCGTACTTTTCGTTGTTGTTCAGGAGCAGCGGACTCGAGAGGTCCGTGAGCTGGTTCGGCATGTTGGCCGACAGCTGCGTCTTGGCATCGGCCGCGACATTCTGGAACTGAACGTTGTGCGGCGGGCCGGAAATCATCGTCCAACGGACGCCGTCGCCGACCTTCACCGTCGCATCGGTAGGCTCGAAGCGATAGCCCTTCTCGTCGCCCAGCATTTGCACTTCATGCCATGCGCCGGATACCGGTGCCGCCGTGCCGGCAGCGGGCGTGTTCGCTCCGCCGGAAGGAGTAGCAGCCGTCCCGCTCGTATCAGTACCTGCATTGTCACCGCCACCGGAGCACGCGGTCAAAGCCGCGAAGGCCGAGGCGAGCACCAGTCCATGGAACCGCATTTTCTTGAATCTCCGATGATTACTTGAGGGTTCACCAACAAAGGCAGCTGCGAGTCGTCGCGATTGTGAATTTATTCACAAGGGTGACCGGTCGCAACGCACCTCATGCGCGAGCAATCAACGCGCCAAGGAGACACTGGTGTCTCGCATTGGCGCCACACCCTCGAGTTCCTTTCCTTTCACCAAACCATGATCGCAGAGTCCTCCAAAGACGCACTGATGAAGGCGCTCGGCGCCGATCGCGTTCAGCGCGCTACGCCGTTGGCTCCGTACACGACGTTCAAGATTGGCGGCCCTGCCGACCTCTATTACGAGGCACGCAGTGCTGATGACCTCGCAGCCGCGATCACCGCGGCGCGCTCATCGCAGATTCCTTACTTCGTTCTCGGCCTCGGCGCGAATGTGCTGATTGGAGACCGAGGCTTCCGCGGGTTGGTGATCCGAAATGTCGCGAACGCCTTCGCGTTTACGCCGGATGGTCGCCTTCGCACCGAAAGTGGCGCGACCATCAAGGCGCTCATCCAGGAAGCGGCGAAGCTTGGATGGTCCGGCCTGGAGCATTACGTCGGCATTCCGAGTACCGTAGGTGGCGCCATCTGGCAGAATCTGCATTTCCTGTCGCCAGCGCCTGAACGCGAGCGCACCATGTTCATCGCCGAGGTGTTCGAGTCCTGCGAAATCCTGAGTGAGGAAGGGGAGCGGAAGTCTGTTGGCTCTGACTACGTGAAATTCGGCTACGACGACTCGGTATTCCATCATCGGCGGGATGTCGTGCTGCAGGCGACCTTCAAGCTCGAACGCGGCGATACCGGTGCCATTCACAGGATCATGCAGGAAAACCTCAGCTGGCGTGGCGGCAAGCATCCGTGGCTCGAATGGCATCCGAGCGCTGGCTCAATCTTCAAGAAGATCGAAGGGGTAGGAGCGGGCCGGCTGGTGGACCAATGCGGACTGAAAGGGCATCGCATTGGGGACGCCCAGATTTCGCACATTCACGCCAACATCCTTGTGAACCTTGGCTCGGCAACCGCCAAGGATGTCCGCGCCCTCATCAGCCACGCTCAGGCAGCGGTTCAGCAGAAGTTCAACCAGACCTTACATACGGAAATTGGATTTATCGGCGACTTTTGAGCCGATACTGGCACCTTACTGCGCTGATGCTGCCCACGCTTTCCAAGTCTCTTCGTCTGCGCCAACAGAGAGTGCCTGTTGCGCTCCGAGGCGGCGTACCAAGGGCAGCTTGAGGAGCCCCGGCTCAGTAAGGAGCCGCTCCATCCAGCGCGACGGCGAATTCTGTGCGTGGCGCAGGCCGAGCTGTTCGTAGCGCTTCGATTGTCGATCGATCAGGGTTTCCAGGCCGAAGCGCTGGACGAAACGCTGCAGTTCGCCCTCGGCAATATCGCGCTCCGCCAAGTCGACGAAATGCGTGCGGATCCGCCGCTCCGAAAAAAACCGGAGCGCCTTGCGCGTTTCCGCGCTCTTCTTGAGGCCAAAGATCTGAACTTCCATTGCTCGTGAAAAAGAGACGACCGACGGGGCCCGGTGAATCGCGATTCGAAGCTGCCTTCTGGCTTCGAAATGCGCATGCGCAAACGATGTGGGGCAAGTTCGCGCGTCGCGTTCCGAAAATTGCGACGGTGGACGAATGCATGCCATTGCCCGATGGCGACGTCATCGACCTGCACCACAGTTCCGTGGGCGAGGCCGGTACGCGACTGCTGCTACTCCATGGCTTGGAAGGCTCGGCGCGATCGCACTATGTCGGCGGAATGATGCACCAGGCGAGTTCAAGGGGCTGGGGAGCCACCTTGATGCTGTTTCGTGGGTGCGGCAGCTCGCCGAATACTGCGCGCCGTTTCTACCATTCCGGTGAGACCACCGACCTCGCGCATGTCTTCGCCACGCTCACAGACCGCTGGCCGAACGAGAAGTGGTTCCTTGCCGGCGTATCCCTGGGGGGAAACGTCCTGCTCAAATGGCTCGGGGAGCTCGGGACGGACGCGGACCAGCGCATCCGGGGCGCGGCTGTCATTTCGGTTCCCTTCGATCTCGAGGCGGGGGCGCGCAAGATCTCACGCGGCTTCGCGCGCATCTACGACCGCAGCTTCCTTCGCTCACTGCGCGCCAAGGCAGCGAACAAGCTCGAGCGGTATCCGGACCTGCTCGATCGCGACCGCCTCGAGCGCGCGCGCACGGTGATCGAATTCGATGATGCAGTCACGGCGCCCGTGCACGGATTCCTCGACGCGGTCGACTACTATCGAAAGTCGAGCTCGATTTCCTATCTGCCAAAGGTCCGTGTTCCGACGCTGATGCTGTCCGCGTTCGACGACCCGTTCCTTCCACGAGAGGTCATCTCGCGTGTTCGGCAGGTCGCAGACAGTAACCCGGCATTGCGCTTCGAGACGAGCGACCGCGGGGGGCACGTGGGCTTCGTGGGCAACCGGCGCTTCTTTCAGCCCTTCTATTACGCCGAGTGGCGCGCGTTTGAGTTCTTCGACGAGATGGAGCGCGTCCCAGAGGCAGGTTACGATTGAGAGCGCCTATGCTCATGAAGTATGCATAAGCGTCGAGGTATGGCTGTGCAGATCATCGAACACCCTGGAGACTGATGCTCAAGTCCATTGCCATCGCGTCGTTTCTCGCAGGGCTGCTGCTCTGGGTGCGGGTGATGTTTTTCGGTGTCCGAAAAGAGATCGCTGAAAACGTCCTGAGTCACCGGAAGTGGCCGCTCGCATTGTCTGCCTTTCTCATTGTGGCAGGCGCGATGGCGTACTGGCGCGCAGATGAACCGCTGACGCCGGGATGGGCCGGCGTCATTCTGGCGGCCGCGGGGTTGGCTGGCGCCGGCGCATGGATGCTCGTGGTCAAGTCTGCCGCGATACCGTCAACTGATCCGGAGGATGATCCGCGGTACCGGTTTCAGGGGCACGTTGCTCGCGTCGTCGAACCCATCGTTGCGGCGGGGAACATCGCGGGACGCATCACCTTTGAGTTCGATGGCCGACGCCATGAATTTGGCGCGAGGTGGTCTCCGGAAGCGGAGTTGCCCGATGGGCAATCCACCACTGCGGCGGTGGGCTCAGAGGTCGTCATCGAATTCGTCGATGGCGACACGGCCTTCGTGGAGCCTTGGGTGGTAGTGGAGAAGCGGTTGTAGCGCCAGCGTGGGGAGGGGTCGTCGCGATGTCTGATGCCGTGATTTTTGCCGCGGTGTTCCTGGGGTTCTTCATCCTGCGGGCGATCGCGGCGACCGTGTTCTTTTTCTACATGACGCCGGAGAGTACGCGGTGCCCGATGTGCGACACTCCGACGCTGCGCGTCTCGGAGCCTGCGTGGAACCGGTTCTTGCCGTGGTTCCGGACCAGCTGGTGCTACGAATGTGGCTGGGAAGGTTTGCTGCGGCCCGGGCCGGTTGAAGACACCGCGAGCACCAAGACCCAGTCCGGCCAGCTGCCACTCAGCTCGAAGTAGTCCTGATCGTAGACGAGACCGAGCTGCTCGAGATTGTCGAGCAGGGTCGTGAATGCGTCGGTGTCATACACCGGCCCGATAACGACGAGCTCCCCTTCGACTCGGAACTCGTCGGGGGTAAGCCCCAGGCGCTCATCGATAGACGACCGGGCAAGTCCGGATCCCTCGTACGACGCTCGGCGGACGATGAGCGTCGGAGCGCCCGAATGAATTGGCAGTGGCATGTCGGCTCAAGATATCAGCTTCGGTAGCTTCCCTTCATGCCTTCGGCAGCAGACGTGGACAGCGTTTTCGACGTAATCGTGATCGGAGCCGGTCATTCCGGAACCGAAGCGGCTGTCGCTGCCGCGCGTCGCGGCTCGCGCGTCGGACTCATCACGAGCGCGCTCGACATGATCGGACACATGTCGTGCAACCCGGCGATTGGTGGCGTCGCCAAGGGAACTGTGGTGCGGGAAGTCGATGCGCTGGGGGGCATCATGGGACGCGCGACAGATCTCGCCAGCATCCAGTTTCGGATGCTCAACCGAAGCAAGGGACCCGCCGTATGGTCTCCTCGCTCCCAATGCGACCGCGGATTGTACCGTCGGGCGGTGCGCAGCCTCCTCGAAGTGCACCCCAAGCTCCGGACCATACAGGGAACGGTCGCCCGGCTCCTGATAGAAGGCGACAACGTGGTTGGTGTCGAGACACTCGAGGGGCGCCGTTTTCGTTCGGGGGCGGTCGTGGTCACCACCGGCACCTTCCTGCGTGGGCGCATTCATATCGGCACCGGCACAAAGGTGTCCGGTGGACGGGCCGGCGAAGCTGCGTCGATCCATCTCGCCGAACAGCTCGAAGAGATTGGGCTTCGCGTCGAGCGCTTCAAAACTGGAACGCCGCCGCGTATCGATGGTCGGACGGTCGATTACACGGGGCTGCAGCGGCAGGACAGCGAGATCGAACAATTCGACTACTCCTGGTCGCACTTCTGGCCAGATGCTCGTCGGGCATCCGGCCGCACCCGGCATCCGGAACAGATGCCGTGCTGGATCACGCACACGTCGGAATCGACGCGACAGATTGTCCAGGAGAACCTGGAAAAGTCGGCGATGTATGGAGGCGCGATCGGCGCGCGTGGCCCGCGCTACTGCCCTTCTGTCGAGGACAAGATCGTCCGGTTTCCGGATGCGGAACGTCACCAGCTCTTCCTCGAACCCGAGGGGCACGATACCACTGAGCTGTACGTCAACGGCCTGTCCACGTCGCTGCCGGTGGACGTCCAGATTGCGATGCTGCGCACTGTGCCCGGGCTCGAACGGGCCGAGATGACACGCGCTGGCTATGCCATCGAATACGACTATTACGTCCCCACGCAGCTCGATACGACTCTGGCCGTCAAGAACGCGCGCGGATTGTATTTCGCGGGGCAGATCAACGGCACGACGGGCTACGAAGAGGCTGCTGGTCAGGGAGTGATCGCGGGAGCGAATGCCGCGGCGTTCGTGCACGATCGTGCGCCGTTGATCCTCGGCCGTGAGCAGTCGTTTATCGGCGTGCTTGTCGACGACCTTGTGACGCGCGGTGTGGACGAACCCTATCGACTGTTCACGTCGCGATCCGAGTTTCGTCTCACGGTGCGGCAGGACAATGCCCTCAGCCGTCTCGGCGCGGTCGCACATAGCGCGGGTTTGCTGGCAGAGGCGGAGTGGGAGATTGTCGAACGCCAACTGGAGGAGCAGCGCCAGATCCTCAAGCTCGCACAGAGCACCAGCATATCGCCGGAGCAGGCGGCGGACATCCTCGCCGAGGCTGGCGAACGCGGACTCAGCCACGCCGTCCGTGTAGCCGAAGTTGCAAAGCGGCCTGCCGTATCCCTGAGTTCCGCGTTCGCCGCAGCGGGACTCCCCGCCCCAAGCGCCAACGCGATGATTACCGCCGATCTCGAGCTCAAGTACGCGGGCTATTTCGATCGTGAGCGAACCCAGGCGGAGCGGATGCGGCAGTTACGGGATTTCGCACTCCCTCAAGACCTGCCCTATTCGGAGCTCCGGGCGCTTTCGACGGAAGCGCGCCAGAAACTTGCTGCCGTGCGCCCATCGACAATGGCGCAGGCGGCGCAGGTCCCGGGTATAAGTGCTTCGGACCTGCAGAACCTGGTTCTTGCGGTCGAACGCCATCGGCGCACAGCTCGCGTCGATAATTAGTACCACTTCGACAATAATTTGGAGGAACTGATGAATCGGCTTATTGCTGGGACTTTTGGCTTGTGCGCGTTCCTGACCGTTCCATTGGCGGCACAGGATCAGGCGCGTCCGACGACGCCTCAGATCGTCACGAACGCGAGTGGGGAGGTTCGGGTGACCCCCGATCGTGCGACCGTCCAGATCGGGGTCCAGACGCGCGCAACAACCGCTGCCGCCGCGTCCAGCCAGAATTCGCAGAAGCAGCGCGCGATCATCGATGCGATCAAGGCGCGCGGGATCCCGGCAGAGCAGATTGCGACGTCGAACTTCAATGTCATTCCAGAGACCCGGTATGACAGGGAAGGCCAAGCCGCTCCACGCACAACGAGCTACCTGGTGATCAACACGATCACCGTCGAGGTTCGACGGATTGACCAAGTCGGGCCTGTCATCGACGCCGCGCTTGGAGCCGGCGCCAACCAGATCAACTCGCTGGCGTTTGGCGTAAGCAACCCGGACTCGGCGCGTCGGGCGGCGCTGGCCATCGCGGTCGCAAAGTCCCGAGCGGATGCGGAAGTCATCGCACGAGCGGCCGGCGGCACACTCGGCTCCTTGATTGAGATCAATGCTGTCGACGGATACACGCCGGCTCCCCCGCGTCCCTTCATGGCGCGTGAGGCTATGGCAGCTGACGCGAAGGTTCCGGTGGAGCCCGGCCAGGAATCGGTAACGGCCACAGTGTCGGCTCGATGGCAGTTCGTGTCCGGCCAGCGATAAGATTGAGGTAGTTCGGTTCAGCGGGCCCTAGGGGATGTGAAACGTGCCACCTTGTGTTGAGGTGGCACATTTCATATACTGCCCGTCGTGGACGCTTTCGCTCTCGGCTTTGCCATGGGTCTCATCGTCGGCGAGGGGTCCTTCACCGGAGACCGGCAGCAACCATCACTGGAGATCCGCCTGCACCGCCGGGACGTCATGGCGCTTGAGCGAGTTCAACAATTACTCGGTGGCAGGATCTTCGGCCCGTACACGCACGGTGGACGAAACCAGTACGTGTATATGCTCCGAGGGCGCGACCTTCGCGCGGCGATGCCAATCATCGAAGAACACCTGCCATCGAGCTGGAAACGTGTGCAGTTCGAAGCATGGCAGACGAAATACAGGGACTATCTTGAGCGTCCGCAGCCATCACAGGCCCTGCTCGACCGTGTGCAGCGCCTACTTCCGTCCGGGGATCGATAGTGGCGCGTATCGTGGCAATCGCGAATCAGAAAGGCGGCGTTGGAAAAACAACTACGGCCGTGAACCTGGCGGCGAGCCTGGCGGCCGCGGAGCAACGCACGCTCCTGGTCGACGGTGATCCGCAGGGGAACGCGACGAGTGGCGTCGGCATCGGCCGCGATCAGTTCTCTCACACGACCTACGATGTGCTCATCGGCGAGTCGGCGGCCTCGGACGCGATCGTCATGGGCATCCAGTTCAGGCATCTCGATGTGCTTCCGGCGACCCCCGATCTCGCGGGAGCCGAAGTCGAGCTGGTCGCGAAGGACGGGCGCGAGCGGGCCATGGCTCGTGGCCTTGCGGCCGTGCGGCAGAACTACGATTACATCCTCATCGACTGCCCACCGTCACTCGGCCTGATCACCCTCAACATGCTGACGGCGGCGGACTCGCTCCTCATTCCGCTGCAGTGCGAGTACTACGCGCTCGAGGGAATCTCGCAGCTGTTGAACACCGTGCACCTGGTGCAAAAGGGCCTGAATGAGCGGCTCGTCATCGACGGTGTCCTGCTGACCATGTATGACGCGCGACTGAACCTGTCCCGACAAGTCGCCGCCGATGCCCGCGACTACTTCGGCGCCGGTGTCTTCGACACCGTCATTCCACGCAACGTGCGCCTCGCCGAGGCACCCAGCTTCGGGAAGCCGATCATCCTGTACGACGTCGCCTCGGTGGGCGCGCAGGCCTACGTGAAGGTCGCGGAGGAATTGATGACCCGAACTCGTTCCGGAATCACTGGCGTCGCGGCGCCGGCCATCCCATGAGCGCCGACAAGCCTCGACGACTCGGGCGCGGGCTCGAGGCGCTCATACCTGGCGCGGCATCGGTCGTCGCCCCGGCACCAGCGGCAACGGCAGCACCGGGCGAATATCAGCGCCTGCCCCTCGTCGCCATCCGGCCGAATCCCTATCAGCCGCGCCGCGAGTTCGTCGAAGCGGAGCTTGCCGAACTCCAGGCATCGCTGAAGGTGTCAGGTCTGCTCCAGCCCATCACGGTGCGTCCGTCGGCCGGCGGCTATGAGTTGATCTCGGGCGAGCGGCGGCTGCGCGCGGCAACGCGACTTGGTTGGGCAGACATCCCCGCGATCATCAAGCACGTCGATGATCGTACGCTGCTCACCCTCGCGCTCGTCGAAAACCTGCAGCGCGCGGACCTCAATGCGGTCGAAGAGGCGCGTGGCTACCGACGGTTAGCCGAGGAATTCGGGTACACCCACGCGCAGATTGCGGAAGCGATGGGGAAGGACCGCACGTCGATCACCTCGCTGCTGCGTATACTGCAGTTGCCGGCGGCAGTCCTGGAGATCGTCGAACGCGGCCAACTG
Source organism: Gemmatimonadaceae bacterium (assembly GCA_035626995.1). Taxonomy (GTDB): domain Bacteria; phylum Gemmatimonadota; class Gemmatimonadetes; order Gemmatimonadales; family Gemmatimonadaceae; genus DASPMP01. Next base: position 900 of record DASPMP010000285.1, on the reverse strand, counting down.
TCGGCAGGCCACGCACGCGCGCTCGTTTCGCTGGAAGACGAACGCAAGGCCGTCGCACTGGCCAACGAGGCGATGGCGCATCAACTCAGCGTTCGCGAAGTGGAGCGTCGTGTGCGCGAGATGCTCCAGCCGCCCGCGGCGAAACGGCCCGTCCCGACGAGGCCCACCGTCAATGGTCAGGGTGCGCCCGTGCTCAAGCGGCTCGAGGATGAGCTTCGCCGACGGCTTCAGACCGACGTCCATATCCGACTCAGTGGGCCGGAGCGCGGCGCGATTGAAGTCTCCTTCTATTCCACGGACGACCTCGAGCGCGTACTCGACCTCGTTCTCGGTGCCAATCGGGAGCGGTCATGAGACGCGTATGCCTGCCCATGCTTGCAGTGATCCTCGCCGCTTGCAGCCCGGGTGATCGGGGGGCAGTTCAGGACACGGCATTTCACGTAGCGCTGCTGACGCCGGGACCGATTTCGGATCAGTCATGGAACGGTGGCGCATATCAGGGGCTGATGCGGATCAGGGACAGCCTCGGCGCACAGGTGAGTCATGTCCAGACGCGCACGCCCGCGGATTTCGAGGAAAACTTCCGTGAGTATGGTGCGCGAGGATTCGACCTGGTGTTCGGGCACGGATTCGAATTTCAAGATGCGGCAAAGCGAGTGGCCCCGCAGTTTCCGGGCACGATGTATGTCACCACCAGCGGGAACACGTCCGGCCCGAACATCGCCGGCATCATGTTCAGCTTTTCTGATGCGTCCTATCTCGCCGGCATCCTCGCCGCGGACCTGAGCAAGTCCGGGATCCTCGGAGTGATTGGTGGTACCGAGCTGCCACCGGTGAAAGAGAGCTTTGTCGCATTCGAGGCGGGTGCGAAGAGTGTAAATCCAAATGTTCGGGTTCTTA
>DASPMP010000284.1:0-2886 GCA_035626995.1 Gemmatimonadaceae bacterium | reverse complement strand
ATGACGGAGCGCCGGTTCAGCGACGCCGAAGTCGCGCAGATCTTCGAGCGCGCTACATCCGGGCAGTCGATCCAGGCGACGCATGCCGCCGAGGGGATGACCCTCGCCGAGCTGCAGAGCATCGGCCGGGAAGTGGGAATTCCCGCGGAGCAGATCGCGCGCGCGGCGTTGTCATTGCGCCCCGGTGGAGCAAAGCCCACGCAGACTTCCTCGGCATGACGACGGGTGTCGGCCATACCGTACATCTCGCCCGCAAGCTGACCGACGACGAGTGGGAGCGTTTCGTGGCACAAGTGCGCGAGACGTTCAACGCCCGCGGGACGATGACGAGTGAGGGTTCGTTCAAGCAGTGGACCAACGGAAACCTTCAGGTGTTGCTCGAGCCGACGGATGCCGGATATCGCGTGCGATTCAGGACCGTGAAGGGCAGTGCGCCCTGGACGATCGGCAGTGGGCTCGTGATCGGCGCCGTGGCACTGGCCGGCGAAGTGACGGCGGTACTCACGGGTGTGGCGCATGACATCGGACTGGTTACGTCGTTCGGGGTGCTCGGTGCCATCGGGATCGGCATGGCAGCGACGACTGCCCTCAGGCTTTCGGGGTGGGCGGGAACGCGGCACGCCCAGATGGAGGAGCTCGGGGCGCGAGTGAGCGCGATGGCGCTCGAGCCGCCGCCCGCGTCGGAGTGAGGGAACTGTCCCAGCCCTAGGGTCCGTCCCTCGGCGCGGCCCGCTCCTCACCGACGCCTTGCGCCGCTGCCGCACGAGCAGTAGCATGGCCAGTAGTTGTTCTACCCCCTAGAAGACCTACTGCCATGATCAAGCGCAAGCGCGAGCTGCTGCCGGGTACCCTGGACATGCTGATCCTCAAGACGCTGAGCGTGCAGACCATGCACGGCTACGGCGTGGCGCAGCACCTCCAGCGACTGTCCGCCGACGTCATCCAGGTGGAGGAAGGATCGCTGTACCCGGCGTTCCACCGCATGCGGCAGAAGGACTGGATCAAGGCCGAGTGGCGGCAGACGCCCAACAACCAGCGCGCGCGCTACTACTCCATCACCCCGCTCGGACGGAAGCAGCTGACCGATCAGCAGCAGGGCTTCGACGAGCTCATGACCGCCGTGAAGCGCATCATGCGCTTCGCCTGAACAGGAGAACGTCGCATGCGCGAGCTGTTCGCACGAATGGTCGACTGGTTCCGGCGCGACGCGCTGGAGCGCGAGCTGGCAGAGGAGATGAAGTTCCACCAGGCACGGCTCGAGCAGGACGCGCTCGCCGGTGGAACTCCCGCGTCGGAGGCACGCCATGTGGTCCGCCGCAGGTTCGGCAGCGAGACACGAGCGTCGGAGAGCACCTGGGATCGCTGGTCCATTGCGCCCCTCGACGTCATCCGGCAGGACGCGCGGTATGCCCTGCGCGGATTGTTGCGCGCGCCCGCGTTCTCGCTCACGGTCGTGACGACCCTGGCGCTCGGGATCGGCGCCAACGCCGCCATGTTCGGCATCGTCGACCGGCTCTGGTTCCGCCCCATCGACCTGATGCGCGACGAGGCCATGGTGAGCCGGGTGTACCAGCAGTGGATGATGGACGGACAGCGGGTCACGGCGTCCAGCACGCCGTACCAGCGCCACGTCGACATCCGTGACAACACCACGCTGTTCTCCGACGTGGCGGGATATTCCGACTATCCGGTAGGGGTGGGAGAGGGGGATGCGGCGCGGGAGCGACTCGTCGCGGCGGTCAGCGCTTCCTTCTTCAGCTTCTTTGATGCGCAGCCGGTCGCCGGCCGATTTATCCTCGAGTCTGATGACACCCCACCCGTCGGCGCCGCGGTCGCCGTCCTGACGTACGACTTCTGGCAGCGGGAGTACGGTGGACGGGACGTCATCGGCGAGACGCTGCAGGTCGGCGACGTCCGGGCGGAGATTGTTGGCATTGCACCCCGCGGGCTCGCGGGATTCGACGACTTCAGGCCACCCGCGCTCTTCATTCCGGCGGCGACGCTCGGGAGTGCGCGCGGCCTCACCGCGGCCGCCGTGGCAAGCTTCTACCGGTACCATCCATGGAACTCGGTCGTGACGCTCGTTCGTCGCAAGCCGGGGGTGTCGCTGGAGGCAGCCGAAGACGAGGTCACCCGTGTGACGCACGCGAGCTGGGATACCGAGCGTGAATCGCGGCAGGTGAACATGTTCCGCGACGCGCAGGCCAGGACCGCGGCCGATGCAGGGGTGCGTGCGCCACTTGGCGGCCTCCGACGCGCCGCCGGACCCGATCGTCCCCCCGAGATGCAGTCGCTCTTCTGGATCAGCGGGGTGGCGCTGCTGGTCCTGGTCATCGCGTGCGCGAACGTCCTCAACCTGATGCTGGCCCGCGCCATGAAGCGCCAGCGCGAGATCGCGATGCGCGTCGCGCTGGGCGTGTCGCGCGCACGGCTGGTCATGCAGGCGATCACCGAGGGAACGATCCTCGCGCTCGCCAGTGGTGCGGCGGGGCTCATCGTCGCGCACTGGGGCGGCGCCGCGATCCGTGCGCTCTTCATCGGCAACGATGGGGGCGCCGCAATGGCGGCAGCAGACACACGCTCCCTGCTCGTGGTGCTGGGCTTATCACTCGCGGTCGGTCTGCTCACCGGCCTGGCGCAGGTGCTGCTCGCACAGCAGGGGGATCTCGTCACGACGCTCCGCGCGGGGGGCAAGGCACTTGGCGCTCCGCGCTCGCGATTCCGCACCGTCCTCCTGGTGCTGCAGGGGGCGCTGTCGGTGGTGCTGCTCGTCGGCGCCGCGCTCTTCGTCGGCAGCCTGCGCGCCGCGCATTCCGTTCCCAAAGGCTATGACCTGTCCCCCGTCCTCGTCGCATCGCCGGTGTTCCGCAGCGGGACCGCTGGCGT
>DASPMP010000283.1:0-32604 GCA_035626995.1 Gemmatimonadaceae bacterium | reverse complement strand
GATCGAGGTGTTCGGGATCGGTGATGGTCAGGCCGATCTCCACGTTCTCGAGACCAGCCAGCGCGACGATTTCCCCGGCGCTCGCCCCCTGGACCTCCGCACGATCGAGCCCCTCGTAGACGTACAGCTTGGTCACCCGCGCCCGCTCGACACCGCGCATCTCACCGGTGTCGGGATCGATGGCGCCCCCGGAAACCATCGGAAGGAGTGCCACTGTCTCGCCCACCTTGACCTTCCCGCGCTCGATGCGGCCAATCCCCAGCCGGCCGAGATACGGCGAGTAGTCAATTGTGGAAATCAGCATCTGGAACGGCAGGCTGTCGTCGTGCGGCGGCGGTGGCACATGCTCGATGATCGCGTCGAACAACGGCGCCAGGTCTGTCGGCCTCACCGCCAGGTCCATGGTCGCCACGCCTTCGCGCCCGGAGGCGTATACCACTGGCGCATCGAGCTGCGCCTCATCCGCTTCGAGCTCGATGAAAAGGTCCAGCACCTGGTCATGCACACGCACGGGATCGGCGCCAGGACGATCGATCTTGTTGATCACCACGATCGGCGTGCGGCCGAGCGCGAGCGCCTTGCGCAGGACGAATCGCGTTTGCGGCATCGGTCCGTCGAAGGCGTCCACAACGAGAAGGACGCCATCGACCATGCGCAGGATCCGCTCGACCTCGCCACCGAAGTCCGAATGCCCCGGCGTGTCCACGATGTTGACCTTGGTGCCCTTCCAGTGGACCGAGGTGTTCTTGGCGAGAATCGTGATGCCCCGCTCGCGCTCGAGCGGATTGGAATCCATCACCCGCTCTTCCACGACCTGGTTCTCGCGGAATGCTCCAGCCTGTCTGAGCATCTTGTCCACGAGCGTGGTCTTGCCGTGGTCGACGTGCGCGATGATCGCAATGTTCCTGATTTCCATAGCCGGAGAAATCTAAACGGAGGAGCGGCTTACAGCTTGTCGGCTTGTCGGCTTGTCGGCTTGTCGGCTTGTCGGCTTGTCGGCTTGTCGGCTTGTCCAGCTGTCGTCACAAGCTGAAAAGCTGTCAAGCTTGCCAAGCGTCGGCGCTGACAAGCTGTTCTGGAATGTCCGAATGTTTGCTCTTGCCTGCGCCACGAAAGGCACGCACAATGCGGCGTACGTGGAAGACAACTCTTGCGGAGGTAATGCCCATGAATCACTCCCACGACCCCGCGCTCGAGGATTATCCCCACGGCCGAGGCTACGGCCACGACTACATGCGCGGGGGCGAGGTGTTCGGCGGTTACGGATACGCCGATCGTGACGAATACGAGAAACCACGCGGAGAACTGGAAGAAAAAGATTCCCAACAGTCAGCATCGCAGCGCGACGAGAGCCGAGGATAGCGCACGGCTGCGACAAATGAGTCGCGCCAGTGCGCAGAGCCTACTCACCTGACAAAAGCAGAGCGGCGCGGGGATTCCCCGCGCCGCTTTCGATTTAAGGCCGATGGCCGAGAGCCGAGGCCGAGGGCCGAGAGCCGAGGCCGATAGGCCGAGGCTATCGCTTGGCCGGGACGCCCTTCGCTGCGCCGGGTTTCGCACCCGTTGGTCCGCCAGGCCCGCCCGCCGGCGCCGTCGCTGGCGGCTGATCGCTCTCGGCGAAGCTCACATCCAGGTTGCGCGCCTTCAGCATCTGCACGAAGCCGGTCTTTTCGACGGCCTTCATGTAGGCCTCCTTCGGTTCCACTTCCCCCGAGTCCACGTAGGCGATCAGCGCGTCGTTCAGCGTCACCATGCCGAGCCGCTTCGACGTCTGCATGACAGAGGGAATCTGGAAGGTCTTTCCTTCACGAATGAGGTTCGTCACCGCGGGGATGGAAAGCAGGATTTCACGCGCGGCCACTCGCCCGCCACCGATCTTCTTGCACAGCGTTTGCGAAATCACTCCCTTCAGTGATTCCGCGAGCATCACCCGGATCTGCTCCTGTCGATCGGCCGGGAACTGGTCGATGATCCGGTCCACGGTGCCCGCCGCCGTGGTGGTATGCAACGTCCCGAAGACGAGGTGGCCGGTTTCGGCCGTCTCGATGGCAATGGAGACGGTTTCGAGGTCGCGCATCTCGCCGACGAGCACGATGTCGGGATCCTCGCGCAACGCGGCACGTAACGCCGACTTGAACGATTTCGTGTGCACGTGCACCTGGCGCTGCGTGATGATGCAGCTCTTGTTCTTGTGCACGAACTCGATCGGGTCCTCGATCGTGATGACATGGTCGCTGCGCGCCCGGTTCACCAGGTCGATCAGTGCGCACAGGGTCGTCGATTTTCCGCTGCCCGTTGGTCCCGTGACGAGCACCAGCCCCTTCGTGAGGAAGCACAGGCGCTGCACCTCCTCCGTAACGTTCATCTGTTCAACGGTCACGACCGTCGCGGGGATCTGGCGGAAGACCGCAACCGGACCATTGCGATCGCGCGCGGCGTTGGCGCGGAAACGGGCGACGCCGGTGAGCTCGTAGGCGTAGTCGGTGTCGTTGGTCTCCTGATACTCCCGCCGATTCCGCTCGGGCATGATCGAGCGGATCATTGCAAAGAGCTGCTCGTCGTGGAGCGCCGGGCCTTCCTGACGCGCCATCTCGCCATGGTGACGCAGGATCGGTGGCTCACCGACGCGCAGATGCAGGTCGGATGCGCCCTTCTGGACCATCATGCCGAGGAGCGAGTCGAGATACGCCCGTGCCTGCTCGCTGCCCTCAAATGGAGCGATGAGGTCCAGCTCTGATTTCGAGGACATGCCATTGCCCGAGGAGGCCGGCGCCACGGGAATGGCTGTCGCAACAGACGGCCGCTTGGCAGCGGCGGTGGCCACCGACGGACGCTTCGGCGCCGGGGCGGGGGGCTCGGGTTGCGCCGGCACGCCGCCGGGCGGCGTCTCCGGCGGCAGCTCCGGCATCCTGAACTGGCCGGTGAGTCGCTTGAACTCCGCCTTGTCGTCGATCTTCGCCACGACATGCCACTTCGTCCCGTTGACCATCGCGCGGACCACGAACGCGCCATCCGTCGTGATGTAGGCGATCGTCGCGGGCTTTCCGGCATCGAGCTGCTTCTGCACGTCGGGCGACGCGATTTCCTTGAGCAGCGCGACGATCTGAGGATTCGTCAGCGGAGACTTGGTCAGCGCCCGCAGCTGTCCTCCCACCTCCACCTTCACGAGCTCCCCATCCTCGAGGACCAGCGATTCGGCCTTGTTCGTGACCATCGCGGTGAGCAGCCGATCGAATTGCGCCATTTAGTCGACCTCGCGCACGTGCGCGATTGTTTGCGTGTTGACGAGAATCACCTTGTCAGTGTTTACCACCGTCATGAACCGCGATGGCCAGGCATTGAGGAAATCATACAGACGCTGGCGTCCCGGCTGCCGTTCCACGAACACTGAACCGCGACACGTGCTGCCGTCGGTCAACGTGACCTCGACGAGGTACCCCAGCGCCGTGAGATCCTGGTCCTCGTCCTCGATCGCGGTTTCCACCAGCGCCACGCCGGATTTTGAAACCAGCATCGCCTTCCCGTTCGCAAGCATCAACGGAAAGAATGGCTCGACATCGTTCAGGAGCTCGAGGGGATCCTCCGAGCGCGCGCGATGCCGGGACACCGGGCGCAGGAACATCTGGCCTTCGAGACGCTGTCCGTTGGCCAGCTGGACGCTGACGTCACGTTTGAGCTTCTCGATGCGGTACTCGCTCATGGGCGGTTGGTTGATCGGGTCGGACGGTGCGTCACGGATGCAGGTGTTGCTCCCGCTCGAACATGTCAGTGCATTCCACCTGCACTGTAATGTGATGGATTCCCAGACCGTTCATCAGGTCACAAGCTCGTTCGAGCACGGCCTGGTGCTGCTCCGCCACGGGGACCACGGCATGTGCGCTCAGCGCCACCACCCCCGAAGTCACGGTCCAGACATGGAGATCGTGGACGGACTCCACTCCAGGAATTCCTTCCAGGGCCTGGCGCACCTGCGGGAGTGCGATGTGAGCCGGCGTCGCCTCGAGCAGGACGTCCACGCTTTCACGAACAAGCCGCCAGGCCCCACGGACGATGAGTGCTGTGGTCAACAGCGACGCGATGGGATCTGCGGGCAGCCAGCCGGTGAACGCGATCATCGCCGCGGCGACGATCGTGGCAACGGATGCCAACAGATCGCCCAGCACATGCAGATAGGCACCGTGCACGTTCAAGCTGCTCTTGTGCAGGGGATGGAGGACGTACGCCGCCGCAACGTTCGCAACGAGCCCGAGAGCAGCGATCACGAGCATCAGCGTTCCCCCCACCGGCTCGGGGGCCCGCAGGCGGAGCAGCGCCTCGATCACGATCCAGATGCTGATCGCAAGCAGCGTCGCGCCATTGATGAACGCAGCGAGGATTTCCCAGCGGAGGTATCCGTAGGTCTTTTGCGGCGTTACCGGCTGGCGGGAGAACCAGGCGACGAACAACGAGAGCGCCAGCGCGGCCGCGTCGGTCAGGACGTGGCCCGCGTCCGCCAGGAGCGCGAGGGAGTTCGAGAGCCAGCCGCCGATGACCTCCGCCACCAGGACCGACGCGGTGAGTCCGAGCGCCAGCTTCAGGGCGCGAGTCGACTGGTCGGCCCGCTGATCCGCGTGCGAGTGCCCGTGGTGGTGGTTGTGCGCCCCGCCGTGGTGATGGTGCATGCGTTGACATAAGTTAGTGGTCGTGCTCGGCCGCATCGTTGCGATCGTCGTTCTGCTGCTCCTGAACGGCTACTTTGTCGCTGTCGAATTCGCGCTGGTTCGTTCTCGACGCACGCGACTGGAGGCGATGTCGCGCAGCGGAGACCGGCTGGCGCGGATCGCGTTGCGGGCGATCGGGAACATCGGTCGCATGCTTTCTGCGAGCCAGCTTGGCATCACGCTCTCGTCACTGGGGCTGGGCGCGCTGACCGAGGAGACGCTCGCCGAGGTGTTCTCCCACTGGCTTGCGGGATTGCCCGTCGCAATCGAGCTGGCAGTCCGACTCTCTGCCGGATCGGTCCTCGCGATCATGTTCGTCACGTTCTTCCATGTGGTCTTCGGCGAGCTCGCGCCCCGCAGTGTAGCCCTGACCCATCCGGAGAAGGTCGCGCGCGCGCTCGCACCACCGCTCTTCGTCTTCGAGTTCATCATGCGACCGTTCACGTCGGTGCTGAACCGGTCCGCTGAGCTCGTACTCCGGCTGTTTGGGCAGAAGCCGATGGACGTGGAGGAAGCGCTGCATTCGCCCGAAGAGCTCCGCATCCTCGTCGAGCAGAGCCAGGAAGGTGGCATGATCGAGAAGACGGATGCGACCCTCATCGAGGGCGTCTTCGAATTTTCAGAGAAGAATGCGCGCGAAGTCATGACGCCACGCACCGACATCGACGCATTGTCGGTGGATGCGACCCTGGACGAGACGCTCACCCTCGTCGAGGAGACGCGACGGTCGCGCTATCCCGTCTACGATGAGACCATCGACGACATCGTGGGACTCGTGCTGGCCAAGGACCTGATCCCGATCCTGCGCCAGCCGCACCCCGTCGGGACCGACGGCCGCGAGGATTTCAACGTCCGCACGATCATGCGCCCCATCCATGTGGTGCCGGGATCGCGGGAAGTCGAACATGTGCTGTCCGACTTCAAGCGGCTCAAGGAGCATCTCGCGATCGTTCTGGACGAATACGGGGGGACGGCCGGACTGGTGACGATGGAAGACCTGCTCGAGGAGATTGTCGGGGAGATTCTCGATGAGAAGGACGAGCCACCCGAAACCGAAGAGCGGGAGTCGCCGGATCTCGTGCTGGTTCCCGGCTCGACGAATATCGCGGACCTCAACGAGCGGTTCGCCCTCGACGTGCCTGACGACGACTACACCACGATCGGCGGATACGTGTTCGGCGCGCTGGGACGGCTCCCCGTCGTCGGCGATCGCGTCACCGCGGGCGGCGCCGTCTTCACCGTGCGCGAAATGGACGGCCGGCGGATCGACACCCTCGCGGCTGACCTGCACAGCGCCGGCGACCGTCGCGCCGGCAAGCGCAACCCCGAAGCTACGGCGTAGCGGGACGCGTCAGCCGGCGGTCGAGATTCGCCAGCTGCAGGGCATTCACCGCCATCACGATCGCGGCCTGCTGCACGTCAGCAAGCACGACGTGGTCGAAAACGTCGATCTGCGAATGGTGCGTGTAGTCGTAGCCACGTGAAAGCTGATCGTAATTGAAGGCCGGCACCCGCGCCTGCACGAACGGCAGATGATCCGTCCCCCCTTTCGAGCCCGATCGGACGGTAAACGGGCCGAGCGCCGAAAGGGGCCGCATCATGGCCGTCCAGAGGTCGTGCAGATCGTCGCGCCCCTGCAGCGGCAGGCTCACGATGCGACCAGTGCCGTTGTCGAGTACGAGCACCGCCTGGTGCATTGCCACGGCCTGCGCGTGCCGCATGACGTAGTACTGCGAACCGAACAAGCCCTGCTCCTCGCCAGTGAAGAGCGCGAAGCGGATGGTGCGTCGTGGACGGACGCCGGTCGCCTTGAGCGCACCGAGGATCCTGGCGGCTTCGAGAACCGCCACGGAGCTGCTCGCGTTGTCCGTCGCGCCCGTGGCGATGTCCCAGGAGTCGAGGTGTGCGCCGATGAGCACGACTTCATCGGGATGTTCGGCCCCCCGGATCTCGGCGACCGTGTTCCACTGCACAAGCGTGTCCCGTCCGAACGTATTCGTCGCGTTGACTTCGAATCGCACCCGATCGCCCGCGGCGAGCGATCGATGCAGCTCGCCGTACGTCTGGTTGCTGACCACCACCTGCGGATAGGGAGCGATGGCATCCGGAGAGCCGCTCATCGTGAACAGGCCGTAATCCTTCTGCCCATCGATGATCTCGCCGGCGATGCCTTCCGCCGCGAGCAGCGACGTCTGGCCGCGGAGGAACGCGATCTCGTCCGCGGTGCGTTGGCGACGCGCCACGCGCCGCAGCGAATCCACTCGACTGGAATCCGCGGCGGTGGCGGCGAAGGGATTCACGCGGGCATACGGTGGCTCGAGCATGACCCACACGCCGCGCAATTTTCCGGCGAAACGCCGGTCGAAGTCGGCACGGGTCGTGGCGTCCACAAAGCGTACGTCCCCGACGCGCGGGCCATTCGTTCCGGGCGCCCACGCCCAGGACGCGGCCTGCACCCAGCGTTCGTGGGGACTCACGAGGCGCGCGGTGAGCGGACCGCGCTGCCATGAAACTCCGAACGGCCACGGTTCCAGCGAGACCGCGTCTGCCCCGTATTCCCGGAAGCGCGCTGCGGTCCAGTCGTTTGCCCGGCGCATCGCCACCGACCCGGTCAGACGCGGGCCGATGACATCGGTGAGGTGACGCAGGTCGGCGGCGACGTTGCCGCGGCGTAGCCCCTCGTCGATCATGAACGCGATGACGGATGCTTCCGTCTGCAGGCGGGCTCCGACCTGCCCGACGTTTGGAGGCGCGCCCGATGCGCGCGGTCCGCCCGAACAGGCGAGAACCGCCAACAAGGCCAGGAGCGCGACGCGTGTCATGCGCGCACCGCCGCACCGCGCTGTGCGATCGTCGCGCAGAGCATCGTTGCTTCGATCATGCTGGAAGGGTCGGCGATTCCCTGTCCGGCAATGTCGAGCGCCGTGCCGTGATCGGGGGACGTTCTCGGGAACGGCAGCCCCATCGTGACGTTCACCGCACGACCGAATGCGGCAACCTTGATCGCGGTCATTCCCACATCGTGATAGGGAGCGATCACGGCATCGAACTCTCCGCGCAATGCACGCACGAAGACGGTGTCCGCGGGGAATGGGCCCGCAATACGCGCCTCCCGCGCGGCCGGCGTGAGAATTTCATCATCCTCACGACCGAACCGGCCGTGATCCCCAGCATGCGGGTTCAACGCACACAAGGCAATGCGCGGCTTCTCGACCAGGAACCAGTCGCGCAGGGTGGCACGGGTGATCGACGCAATGGAGACGATCCGATCGCGGGTCAGCTCTGCGGGAACGTCCCGCAGTGCGATGTGCGTCGTGGCAAGCACAACGCGCAGCGCATTGTACGGCCGCGCGGATACTTCCGCTTCCGCGCTGGTCAGCATCATCGCGACCTGCGCACCCGTCAGCGCGGCCAGCATCTCGGTGTGGCCGGGATAGTCATAGCCGCCACGCAGGAGGACAGACTTGTCGATGGGCGCCGTGACGATGCCGTCCACGTCTCCTGCCTTCGCCATCGTGACGGCGCGCTGGATCGCAGCACCCGCAAGCGTGCCGGCGAGCGCGGGCGCGGCGCCGCTGAGCCATTCGCCGATCACCTCCTGCACGTCAACCTCGGCGCCGGTCGGACCCACCACGACGAGGTTGGCCGCGCGCTGCACCCGTTCATCGCGAAGCATCTTCGCGACGATCTCCGGTCCGATACCGCGCGGATCGCCGATCGTCACGGCGAGGCGCGGCCGCCGGCTCACGCTACCGCTCGGGGCCGGGCCCAGCGGTGACCGCACCGAGCCGGATGCTCACATACGCTTCCTTCCGCAGGTTATCGAGGAACCGCCGGATGGAGCCCTCCTCGACCAGCTGCTGACGGACCCGCTCCCGCAGGTCGGCAAGGGTGTATTCCCCGCCCGCATCGACCGTGACGAGCTGGGCGACGACGAACTTTGGAATGTTGTTCGGACCCGTGATCGGGAAGTTCACGATGTCGTTCGCCTTCTTGCCGGCAAACGCCTGCTTGTAGCTCGGCGGGAGACCGGAGTCTGTCGGAATCGGCGTCAGGATCGTGGTTTCTTCACCACTGCCATAGTCGTGATGCCGCCGAGCCAGCGTATCGAAGGCAACGCCGGCTGCCCACTGGGTCGCCACGCTATCGGCCTCGCGGCGCGCGCGCTCGATGTCCAGGGAATCGATCACCGGCTTCACGAGGATGTGCCGCGATTTCACTTCGCCGGGCTGCACCCGGTCCACGCGGATGATGTGAAATCCGTGGACGGTCTCGATCACGGGGCTCATTGCGCCAGGACGCAGGGCAAACATCCATTGTTCGAACTCCTTCACCATGCGCCCGCGGCGGTTCCAGCCGAGGTCGCCCCCCTGCTCGCGCGACACCGAATCGGCGGACTCCCGTCGGGCCACGCGCTCAAAGTCCGCACCGCCCTTGATCTCGACGAGAAGCGACTCCGCCTTCGCTTTCGCCACCACGCGCGCCGCCTCGCTCGGCTTTGGCGCGACGACGATCTGGCGGAAGGTGACGGTAGCCGGACGACGCGGGAGCGACGCGCGCGAACGCTCGAACGCCTCCTCGACCTCCGTCTGCGTCACGTTCACCGGCGGGATCTTGCCTTCCGCGCGCAGCTGCTCGATCACCCGGCGCTGCAGCTCGGTGCGCCGCATCTGATCGATGAGAAAGCGGCGATACTCCTCGGGCGTTCCAAGCCCCGCCTTCTGGAGCTCGGCGCGGAATTCCGCATCGCTGGCAAACCGGCCACGTACGTCGCGAATCTGGCGGTCGACCGCGGCACTCAGGTCGGTATCGAGCACCTCGACCTTCAGGTAGATGGCCTTCTGGACGAGGACTTCTTCGTCGATCAGCTGGCCCACGACTTCACTGGCGAGCTTGTCGAACTCTTCCTGCGTACGCGGTGCCTGGAACCCCGGCTGCTGCTGCAGCTGGAGCATCCGCTCCTGCACATCGTACTGCGTAATTGGCTGATCGCCCACGACCGCCACGATGCGATCGAGCGGCACGACGGAATCGCGCGCCAGCGCGACCGGCGGCGTCGGATCCTGCGCCCCCAGCGACGCGGCCGCGGCCGCCAGAATCACGAATGAATACTGCATGCGCATGATACCCATCCCGCTGCTGCGAAGGTCCGGGTCACGGACGCTTCGTGGCGCCCGTGTCGCGGCGCGCCGAATCCGCTGGCGGCGTCGGCAAGGGCACCTGTGACCGCGGCTGCGACGCGGCACGCGCCGAATCCGCGGACGAGCGAAGTCTGCTCGCCCGTTCGACGGCACGATCCACGCCCGCCGGATACGTCTTTGCGTCGTACTTGCTGCTCAACACCGCCTGGATCGGCGGCGGCACGGAGACGGGCTGTGCCTGTCCCGCCATCATGCGCTCGAGAAATGCCTCGACGCGCGTGGCGGCAAGCCGCTCGCGCTCGGGGACCGAACGGGCACTATCAGCCAGGGAGGCGGCGTCGATCCCGATCTGCTGTTGCAGCGACGCCAGCAGGCCCTTGAACTCATTGTGGAGCTGCGAGGTTTCCTCGGCGGTGAGCTTGATCCCTGCGCTGTCGGCTTTCTGCAGCATCACCTCGTTGCGCGCGATGCTCTTCACGAAATGGTTGACGAGTGAATCCGGCGCCTGCGCCATCTGCTGCGGGAGTCGCATCTGCGGCGGATAGGACTCCACCCAGGTGACAAAGCGGGCCACATCGAGTTCGCCCCCCTTGTAGGTCGCCATCACGTCGTCTTCTTCCCGGTGCCCCGACAGGTCGCGCGCGGCGGCCTTGGCGAGTGTCGCAGCATTCGACTTCACTTCGATGCCCGCTTCCTGGTCGAGCTTCGCGACATAGGTGCTTTCCGCGAGGCGCATGGACCCCTGACCGAAAGCCGCGTCGAATTCCTGCTTTGCGGCGGCATAGGTCGGCCGCTGAATGATGTGGTAGCCGAAGTTCGTCTCGACCATCGAGATCTCGCCCGGGCGCAACGCTGCGACGGCGTCGTAAAACGGCTTCACCATGTCGCCCGGCCGGAACGCGCCCAGGTTGCCACCCTGTTCACGCGTGCCGTCAGACCCGTAGCGACGCGCGAGGTCGGCGAAGTTGGCCGTTGTCGTGCGTGCGCGAACACCTTCGGCAACCCGCCGGACCGAGTCCTTCTGCTGTTGCGTCGCGCCGCCCGGAACCTGGAAGAGAATGTGTCGCGCGACGAGCAGTCCGCCACTGGCCTGATTGTACGTGGCTTCTGATGCCGACTCCGCCTTGAAGGTGCTCGCGACTCCTTCCATGAAACGCCGCAGGCGAATGTTTGACGTAACGCCCAGTGTAGCCTCGTCGATCAGCTTGGGGTCGTTGAGGGAATCGCCGCGCGCCGCAGACAACCCGAGGAGCTGGTAGTTCATCCAGAGGTCGGCGATGAGCATCGCGACATCGCGGTTCACGGTGATCTGCAGCGAGGAATTCCCCATCAGGTCCCCGAGGCGCGTGACGGAAAGCTCCTGCGACTCCGCTTTGGCTGCGACGTCGGTATGTGCGGTCAGGGCCTCCTTCAATCCATCGCATGCCGCGATAGTGCAGGTAGAACCGAGCAGGAGAAGGAGCGAACGAGTCTTCATCTGTAAGGAAACTCCGAATGGCAGCCCTGGGGCCGTTCAGCCTGCGGTGGGAGCAAGCGTTGTGAGTGCGCGAACCAGACCATCGAGTATGGGAACGCCGCCGAGCCGCGTGAGCTTCAGCGACAGGGGGTGCGCCCGGCGGACATCCGCCTGGAATTGCACCTCGTGAAACGCCGCGGACAACCCCTTCATCCGGGGCGCCGCAGTGTCGCGGAAGTTAACACGCGCTTCATTGGCGCGCACCAGAATGCTGTCGATGCTGAGGCGGGCCCCAAGGACGCGCAGTTGGGCCACAGCGAGCATCGCCTCTGCCGGCGCGGGAAGAGGTCCGAACCGGTCGCGCAGCTCGTGCTGCATCGCGACGATGTCAGCCGCGTCGGTCACGCGGGACAGCCGGCGATATACGTCCAGCTTCGCCTCATGCGCCGGCACGTAATCGTCCGGCAGGTAGCTCGGCGTGTCGACGGAAACCTCCGAGGGAATGAGCTTCGGCTGTCCGCCACCCTGTACGATGTTGCGCACGGTTTCGTCGAGCAGGCGCAGGTACAAATCGAAGCCTACTGCCTGGACGAAGCCGCTCTGTTCCGCGCCGAGCAGGTTACCTGCGCCACGCATCTCCATGTCCTTCAGCGCGATGCGGTAACCTGCCCCCAGCTCGGTATGGTGTTCGAGAACCCGCAAGCGGCGCTCGGCGTCCTCGTCGATGTGATCGGGAACGATCAGGTAGCAATAGGCGCGGCGATGCGACCGTCCGACACGTCCCCGCAGCTGGTACAGCTGGGCCAGGCCGAACATGTCCGCGCGATTGACGAACATCGTGTTCGCGTTGGGCACATCAAGCCCTGATTCGACGATCATCGTCGACACGAGGACGTCAACCTCGCCGCTGACGAAGCGATGCATGATGTCTTCGAGATCCTTCTCGCGCATCTGCCCGTGCGCCACCGCGATCGTCGCCCGCGGCACGATCCGCTTGATGTGGTCTGCCATCGCTTCGATGGTTTCGATGCGATTGTGCACGAAGAACACTTGTCCACCGCGATCGAGCTCCCGGGTGATTCCCTCCTCGATCAAGCCGTCGTCCATCGGCTCGAGGTAGGTGAGGACGGGCGAGCGGTCGCGCGGCGGCGTCTGCATCAGCGTCATATCCCGCAGGCCGGCGAGCGACATGTGCAGCGTGCGTGGAATCGGCGTGGCCGTCAGCGTCAGGACATCCGTCTCGAGACGGAGCTGCTTGAGCCGCTCCTTGTGCTTCACGCCAAAGCGGTGCTCTTCGTCGACGATGATCAGACCGAGTCGCTTGAAGGTCACGTCGGGAGACAAGAGGCGGTGCGTGCCGATGACGATGTCGATGTTGCCCTTCCCGACTTCGTCGAGCACGACTTGCTGTTCCTTGACGGTCTGGAAGCGACTCAGCGCCGCAACGCGCATCGGGAAATCAGCGAGCCGCTCCCCGAAGGTTCGGAAATGCTGGTCGGCGAGAATGGTCGTGGGTACCAGCACCGCGACCTGTCGTTCCGACTGCACCGCCTTGAACGCCGCGCGCACGGCGATTTCCGTCTTCCCATAGCCGACGTCTCCGACGAGCAGGCGGTCCATTGGACGCCCCCCCTCCATGTCTGTCTTGACGTCGGTGGTCGCCTTGCGCTGGTCCGGCGTATCCTCGAAGAGGAACGACGACTCCAGCTGCGCCTGCCACGACGTGTCCGGCACGTGCGGTGGTCGCGATGCCACTTTCCGGCGCGCGTACAGGTCGAGGAGCTCCACGGTCATCTCGCGGATGGCCGTGCGCGTTTTCTCTCGCTGCTGGCTCCAGCGCTTACCGCCCAGCTTGTGCAACCTGGGCGGCGGACTGTCTTCGGAGACGTCCGTCGCCGAGCGATACCGCTCGAGCTGATCGATGCGATACAGCGGGACGTTGAGCCGGTCGCCCCCTTCGTACTCGATCACGGCGACTTCGAGGGTGCTCTGCCCGGTGACGATGGTCTCGATGCCCCGGTAGATCCCCACGCCGTGTTCGAGGTGGACGACGTAATCCCCTTCGCGCAGCGACAGCGTGTCCGCGGTGATCCCGCTGGTGTACTTGCGACTGCGACGGATGCGCCGCTCGCGCCGGAAAATCTCGTGATCCGTCAGGACGCGCAGCCCACCGCCGTCGCTCGCGGGAATGACGAAGCCACCCTGCAGCACGCCGACGGTCAGCGCCGCCGGTGATGGGATGCCACCGTCCGCCAGCAGCTCGTCGAGTCGCTCGCATTGTCCTGCGTTATCGCACAGGATCACGGTGCGGAACGAGTCCCGCACGAGGCGCCGCAATTGCGGGATATCGCGGCCGATCGCCTCCGGGGCGCGGAGCGGAAATACGACGTCGGCGTCGGCGCCGGCCACCACTTCTTCGATCGTGCCGAAGGTGCGCAGCTGGTCGTTCAGCGCGTCCGGGGTTTCGAACAACTCTTCGCGCGCCGGCACGTCTTCGCCGCGGCGCCGCGCAAGATCGATGTGATGCGCCGCTTCCTGCCACGTGCGCTGCAACTCCTGCTCGACGTGGACTCCTTCCGGCAGCACGACGAGTGTGTCAGGGGGCCACAGGGTGACGACGGAGCGCCGTTCCGATTCCAGAACGTTTGCGTCGATGTGGCCATCCACCGGAAGCACGAGCGCGTGGTCCACCTCGCGCGTGGAACGCTGGCTCGACATCTCGAACTGGCGCAGGTCCACGATCTCGTCGCCCCAGAACTCAGCGCGCACCGGGTCGGCCATCCCGAAACCGTAGATGTCCAGGATGCCGCCACGAACACTGAACTGTGCGACATCCTCGACCATCGACACACGTTCCAGGCCGATGCGCTCGAGGTGCTCGACCAACTCGGACAGGCGTCGCACCTGCCCGCGTCGCAGCTCGATCCGCAGGTCGCGCAATGCCACAGGCATTCGGGTCCGCTCGAGCAGCGCGCGCGCCGTCGTGATGAGGATACGAACCTCGCCGCGCATGGTCCGCTCGAGGGTTTCCACGCGCTCTCCGGCGACCTCGAGATGCGGCTCGGCCTCACCGAATCCTTCACGCGGCGGATACAGCGCGACGATGAGCTCTTCCGTGAGACCGCGCATGTCCGCCAGCCACCGCTCGGCGTCCGGCAGCGTATCCGTCACGACGACGAGGAATCGACCTGCCGCGGCACGAGACAGCGCGGCGATCCCGACGGCGTCTGCGCTCCCCGCCAGGCCGGAGATGCGACGGCGTTCTCCCGGTGCCGGGAGTGTGTTCATCAACCGCGTAAACGCCGGTAATCGCCCGATCGAGTCGAGCAGCAACGGAAGCGGCACTGCTACGCCCGCACGCGTCCGCCGATGGTCGCGGCAGCCATCTCCGCCGCGAGAAGCAGCAGGATCAGAATGAGGAGCGGTGCCAGCAAGGACCGGCGCGCTGCGCCAGTGAATGCGAGTCGTGACCACTCCGCGCGATCATCCACGACGCGTACGCCGGAGGTCGCCACATGCTCGCGAAGGTCGGACGCACTCCACCGATCCAGCCGCGATTCCGCAGGCTCCGGATTGACCACGAGGGCGCCGACCCTGCGAGCACCCTGGATCAGGAAATACGTGCCGGCCGCCGATGGAGCCTCTATGGTGCTTCCGCTCACCGGAATGCGACGCCCGTCAGTGCCTTCGATGGCATCGACGCCGGTGGGTCGCGGTACTCGTTCTCCGGGGACGGCCGCGCGCACCGTGCCCGGTTCCGCATGCAGTCGCGCCGCGAGCATTTCTCCCAGCCACGGCAGGAACGCCGCCGAAACCGGGAGCGACGTCGCCGACGGATCGAGCGCCGATCCGACGATGACATAGCCCGGACCGCTGACGATCCAGGGTTCGCTGCCGATCACCGCTAGCGTATCCGCGTCAGGCACGCCGCGCGCGAGCAATGGGTAGCGGGCAGTCACCGCGACACCCTGCATGTGATCGCCCCGCGCGATGACCGACTCGCGGCGCGGCGCTCCGAATCGCCATGGAATTCCGAGACGTTCAAGGTTCCGGTTCGCCGCACCGATCCGAACGGCGTCCAGGGGCGGAAGCAGCAGCGCCGGCCGGCTTGTGGCTTCGTCCGCCGCGGCCACGACAACGCCGGATCCCGCGGTAACACGCTCGGATGTCCGGAGCACCTCGACCGCGTTAGTCACGAACGCGCCCGCGCCGGGAAGCACGCGGACGGCGGGGGGCGCGCCAATCCAGAGAGCAAAGTG
This sequence comes from Gemmatimonadaceae bacterium, assembly GCA_035626995.1. Taxonomy (GTDB): domain Bacteria; phylum Gemmatimonadota; class Gemmatimonadetes; order Gemmatimonadales; family Gemmatimonadaceae; genus DASPMP01. The sequence goes on along the minus strand of DASPMP010000283.1, from coordinate 17,048 downwards.
CCGCGCATTGTCGAGGACCAGCTCGTCCGGCTCGATCTCGATGGATCCGGACACCCACCCGCGTTCGGCGGGCGCCGCCCGGACTGTCGCCTCTTCTCCCGCCGCGACCGTTCCACGCGACAGGGTGCGAGCGCCGAGCGCCATCCTATAGGTTGTGGAGTCCGGGCTTTGCACTCTCGCTGTCAGTGCGCCGCGCGGAGTCCAGCGCACTGGCCGCGGGTCTGCCGCGATGACCGACCGGTTGACGGGCGGGGTTTGCATCGGTGCATGCACGAGGACGCGAGTGCCGCCACGAACCTGAACGGGCTCGGTCCAGGTGGAGCGCTGACCGTCGGTGATGACGGCAACCTGCCGCGCGGGCAGACCGCTCGCCTCGACGGCAGCTACCCCCCGCGCGACCGCCTCCCGGAGGCTGCCGGCCCCCGGATAGGGACGCACCCGGTCGATTTCATCGAGGAGCGCCGCCGCGGTTCCGCCACGCAGGGCGCCGTCTGCGGTGATGAGCCACAGCCGGTCGTCTGCCGTCGCTGCCTGGAGGACATCGCGCGCGCCCTGCTTGAACTGGTCGAGCAGCGAGGTGCCGCTCTCGACCACGGACGTGCTCAGCGAGTTGTCGAGGACGATCGCGAGCGCTGTCGGCGCATGTCCCGCACCGGCAATGCTCGCCGTCGGACGCGCCGCGGCGGCAGCGATAAGAAGGACAGCCAGAACGCGCAGCAGCATGAGCAGCAGGTTGCGCATCCGCATCGTCCGGCTGTGATCCCGCTCCGCGCGCGCGAGATAGCGCGCCGCGGGAAACTCCACCTGCAGGCCAATACGACGCCGCAGCAGGTGGATGAGGAGGGGTACAAGCGCGGCACCGCCGAGCAGGAGGAACCAGGGAGCGAGGAAACCCATGCGATCAGGGGAGCCGTTGCCGCGCCGCGAATGCGCGCCGCAGCGGAACGCCGAAAGACTCGTCGGTGAGGATCACCTCATAACTGACACCGCTCGCGGTCAACATGTTGCGCCATTCCGCGATGACTTCGTCCACGGTCGCCCGGTATGCGGTGCGAACATCGGCGACGCTGGCAGGCACGCGCAGGTCGCTTTCCGGATCGACAAACAACGCTTCCCCGCTGCCGCCGAGCCCGCGTTCCGAAGGATCCATGATGTGCAGGACGGTGATGTCATGCCCCATCGCCCGCAGCCCCTTGAGGGCGCGCTCGACGTCGCCTGGCTCCATCAACAGGTCGGAAATGAGCACGATCATGCCGCGCCGGCTGATGAGTCGTGCCGCCTGGTGCAGCGCCTGCGGCGCGCTGGACGCGAGGCCGGCACCCGGCTCCTGCAGCGCGGCGAGGAGGCGACGCCAATGGCCTGTCCGCGCGCGCGGCGGCACCGCACTCCGTATCTGTTCGTCGTACCGAACGAGGCCGACCGCATCACGCTGGCGGATGAGGAGCAGGGCCAGCGACGCCGTGAGGATCTCTGCGTAGGCGAGCTTTGTCAGCCGCGAGGGGCCTGCGGCATGTCCGAGCGGGCGGAGCTGTTCCCCGCTCCACGCCATCGACCGACTCACGTCCAGTACGATCGTGGCGCGGAGATTCGTCTCCTCCTCATACTGCCGCACCACCCACCGATCCGCCCGCGCGGCAATCTTCCAGTCGACAAAGCGCAGGTCGTCGCCAGGTTGATACGGCCGGTAGTCGGCGAACTCGACCGAAAATCCCTTGCGTGGGGATCGATGCAAGCCCGTCATGAAGCCATCGACGATCCAGCGCGCGACAATCTCGACATGCCCCAGGGCCGCGAGCGACGCGGGATCGTGGAGGTCGGCGCGAATGGCGGTGTTCATCGGGTCCGCAAGCTAAACGATATTGACCCTTGCGCATGGCCCGAGACATGCTCCAATTTGTATACAACAACGGACGAGGGGTTCTGTATGTCCATCCGGCGTATTTCCGGCGTGACGCTGGCGCTCTTCGCGCTCAGCGCATGTGCATCGCAGCAGGCGTCTCACGCTCCGACGCCGCTCAAACCAGAGGCCGGACCGAAGGCGACCGTCAGGGTCGGGTACACGGGTGGGCTCATCAACCGCGAGGCCACCGCGTATTTCCGCACAGATGAAGACGCATACGTCCTGGTCGGCCACCTTGGTGGCGATGGCGTGATCCGCGTCCTCTACCCCGAGTCGCCGAGCCAGCGAGGACGGGTCTCCGCGAACAGGACCAACGAGACGGAATTCCGTGCGCAATTCGACGGGTTACCGTCGCTGTTTTCGTACAGCGTGTCGCAGCACCGGAGCCTGAGCTCGCGCTACGACTCCTATGACGGCCGCGGACACGGCTACGTCTTCGTCGTGGCATCGCGCCAGCCAATCAGTTATGCCGTCCTCGAGGAGGATGGCGAGTGGATCGAGTGGGAGGTCGCGGACTATACCCGCACCTACGATCCCCGGTATGCCGTTCGCGACTTCGCAGAAGCGATCGCGGCGCGGGGCGCGTATACGCTGCGGTTCGCGTCGGCGTTCAACTCCAGCCGGTATGACGCTTTTGCGTCACAGGCATGGGACTGCTCCGTCCTCAGTTCGATGGGCTTCGCCTATAGCCCGTTCTGGAGCAGCTGGAATTATGGGCTCTTCGGCGTGCGCGACGTCGGCCCATTCGGCTATCGCTGTGATCCGTACTATTCGGCCTTCAGTCATCGCCGCTACTCCTATACGAACGGCGGCAATATCAACAGGGACCGTTACTTCCCGGTGATGCCGGCGAAACCGGTGACACCAACGACCCCCGTGACACCAACGACCCCTGCACCCGACATCGATCGTCCGGATCGCCGCGGACTCGCACCTCGGAACGGTGAAACAACACGTGCGCTGACCGCCTCCGGGATCGGACTGGTGAAGCGTACCACTGCCACGGAGCGACCCCAGCGCACCGAGATCATTGCGCGCACCCCCTTCGACCGGCCGACGGCCGGCGAGAACCGGCGCCGACAGTCGCGCGACCTCACGACGCGGGCCGCGGCAGAGCGTCGCGCTGATCCTGTTTCACGTCCGACGCGCACGTCCAGACCGCGCGCCGAAACATCGGAAACAACCCCGCGACGCTCAGAGCCCGCGCGCACTTCCGAGAGCCCATCACGAAGTGGCTCGCGCGATGCCGGTGAGGCTCGTGACAGCGGCCGCTCGCGTGACGGTGGACGCGCGACGACGTCGCCGCGAGACGCCCGAAAGCCCGCCGATCAGCAATAGCATTCTCGGGGAACAGGACGGCCGCGCAAACGCGCGGCCGTCCTGTTTTTTGGCACCGAAGTGCATGCGCCCGCCGCTATATTTCGACGCCGCAATCACTTTCACGCTTTCGAGACTGCTTTGAAGCTGGACCACATCCGGAATTTCTGCATTGTCGCGCATATCGATCACGGCAAGTCCACCCTCGCCGACCGCCTGATCGAGGCAACAGGTACGCTGCAGAAGCGCGAAATGAAGGCGCAGGTGCTCGACACGCTCGATCTCGAGCGGGAACGGGGCATCACGATCAAGCTCAACGCCGTGCGGATGGGGTATCGGGCTGGCGATGGCAAAGAGTACGAGCTCAACCTGATCGACACCCCGGGACACGTCGACTTTACCTACGAAGTCTCGCGCTCACTCGCGGCCTGCGAGGGGGCCATTCTCGTGGTGGATGCGTCGCAGGGGATTCAGGCGCAGACGCTGTCCAACCTGTTCCTCGCGCTCGATGCCGGTCTCGAGATCATCCCCGTCCTGAACAAGATCGATTTGCCGGGCGCAGAGCCCGAGCGGCGGAAGCAGGAAGTCCATGACCTCATCGGGGCGGATCCGGACGACATCCTGCTCATCAGCGCCAAGGAAGGTCTTGGAATCAAGGAAGTACTCGAGGCCGTGGTCCGTCGGGTTCCGCCGCCCGAGGGAGATCCCGATGGGCCGCTCCGCGCGTTGATCTTCGATTCCTACTACGACCGGTATCGCGGTGCGATTCCCAGCGTTCGGGTCGTGGATGGACGCATCCGCAAGGGCACGAAGATCATGTTCGCTGGCGGGTCGCGCGATGCCTACGAGGTGGACCAGGTCGGCTACAACCAACTGCGACACGTGGAGACGGATGAGCTCGGGCCCGGTGAAGTCGGGTACGTCGTGGCGTCCGTGCGCAGCGTGAAGGAGACGCGCGCCGGCGACACCATCATGGACGCCACCCGCCCGGCCGAAAATCCCCTGCCCGGCTACAAGGACGTCCACTCGATGGTGTTCGCGGGGCTGTACCCCACCGACACGCAGCAGTACGAGCAGCTGCGGGATGCGCTCGAGAAGCTCCAGCTCAACGATGCGTCGTTGAAGTACGAACCGGAAACATCCACGGCGCTGGGATTCGGCTTTCGCAGCGGGTTTCTCGGACTGCTGCACATGGAGATCGTGCAGGAACGGCTCGAACGCGAGTTCGACCTCGCGCTGGTCACCACGGTCCCCACCGTCGAGTACCACATCTACCACACCGACGGCACCATGGAGTTGCTCGAGTCGCCGGCAAAGATGCCGGACCCGGGCACCATCGACCGCGTCGAGGAGCCCTACGTGAAGGCGCGCATCATGGCGCCCGCGGAATACATCGGGCCGATCATGACGCTGGGCACCGAGCGACGCGGTGTCTACAAGGGGATGACGTATCTCGATACCCAGCGGGTGGAATTCCAGTGGGAGTTTCCGCTCGCCGAGATCATCCTGGACTTCTTCGACAAGTTGAAGACCATCAGCCGTGGCTATGCAAGCCTCGACTACGAGATGATCGACTATCGCGAGAGTGATCTCGTCAAGCTCGACATGCTCATCAACGGCGACCCGGTCGATGCCTTCGCGGTCATCATCCACAAGGACAAGGCCTACGACTGGGGACGCAAGATCGCGGAAAAACTGAAGGAGCTGATTCCTCGACAACTGTTCGAGGTCGCGATCCAGGCTGCCATCGGCAACAAGGTGATTGCCCGCACGACGGTGAAGCCCCTCCGCAAAGACGTCCTCGCGAAATGCTATGGCGGAGACATCACCCGGAAGCGCAAACTCCTCGAGAAACAGAAAGAAGGAAAGAAGCGCATGAAGCAGGTGGGCGCCGTCGAGATCCCACAGGAAGCCTTCCTCGCGGTGCTGCAGGTGGACTGAATGTCCGGTTTGAGCGTTTGAGCGTTTGACCGAGTACCTCACCGACAAGCCGTCCAACCGACACGCCGTCAGCATGTCTTCACTGGTGATTCAGACGTCCTTTCTCGGCGACACGGTGTTGACGACACCGCTGATCGCCGAACTGGCGCGCCGCGGACCGGTTGACGTGGTGACCACCCCCGCCTCAGCCGGACTGCTTCGCAATCATCCCGGCGTGCGATCGGTCATCCCCTATGACAAGCGCCGGGCGGATCGAGGGCTCATCGGATTCCTCCGGATGGTGAAACGGCTGCGCGCATTTCGCTACGACAGCGCGTACCTGGCGCAGGGATCCGTGCGAAGCGGCGCCCTCGCGTTGGCCGCGGGCATTCGCCGGCGCGCGGGATTCGCCACCTCCGCGGGGAAGTGTTTCTACAACGTGAAGGTGGAGTACTTCGAAGACCTTCATCATGCTGCGCGCCTTTTGCGACTGGCCTCACCGGTTCTGGAACCGGCAACCGACCTGCGTCCTCGTCTCTACCCCGGGATACCTGAGCGGGGCGCCGTTGATCGCCTCCTCGCGTTTCATGACGTACACGACGACGGGCCGCCGCTCGTCGCGCTTGCCCCGGCAAGCGTCTGGGCCACAAAGAAATGGCCGTACTATGCCGAGCTCGCACGCGAGCTGGCGGGTCGCGCGCGCATCGTCGTTCTGGGGTCAGCGGACGACGCACCGCTTGCCGACGAAGTGCGAATGGCCGGCGGCGACGCCGCATTCAGTGCGGCGGGGGCACTCACGCTGCTGGGATCCGCGGAGCTGATCCGCCGATGTCACCTGCTGGTCACGAATGATTCGGCTCCCCAGCATCTGGCGTCGGCGGTAAACACCCCGACGATCGCCATCTTTGGTCCAACAGTTCCCGAATTTGGATTCGGGCCGCTGGCGGAGCCTTCTGCGACCATGGGCGTTTCACCGCAAGTGCTCGCTTGCCGCCCATGCGACCGCCATGGCCCACGGCGCTGTCCCCTGCGACATTGGAAGTGCATGCGCGACATCACCGCGCGTGACGTGGCGGCCCGCGTCTTCGATATTCTTTCTGTCGCCTGACCTTCACCGTCGATCAACTCGCACCGATGCCTGACACCGCAACGAACGGCCGGTACATCATCGGGGTTGATCTCGGCGGCACGAAGATATCCGCCGGCGCCGTGAGCCTCGACGGGTCGCGCACGGCGGGCGTTCGCAACATTGCGACGCAACCCGAGCTTGGCGACGAGGGAGTTGCGGATCGCATCAACGACCTGATCGAAGCCGTCATGGCGACGACGATCAAGGAAGCTGGCGCGGCGCGCACCGACTTCATCGGCGTCGGCATCGGCGCGCCCGGGCCACTCGACCGCGAACGCGGGATAGTCGTCGTCGCGCCGAACCTGGGATGGAAGGACTTTCCCCTGCGTGACCGCGTCATGCAGCGGATTGGCTTGCCCGCCACGCTCGACAACGATGCCAACTGTGCAACGGTCGGTGAGTGGTGGCTCGGCGCGGCGCGCGGCGGACGGAACGTGGTTGGGATCACGATCGGCACCGGCATCGGTGGCGGATTGATCCTGAATGGGGAGCTGTATCACGGCGCCTCGGACGTCGCCGGCGAGATCGGCCACACCACCATCGATGTCAACGGTCGTCATTGCAAATGCGGCAACTACGGCTGCCTCGAAGCGTACGCGTCGGGTCCGGCAATCGCGACGCGCGCCAGCGAGGCGCTTGTGCGGGAAGATACGGCGTCCCTCCTGCCGTCCATGGTCGACGGACAGCTCGAACGGCTCACGGCGGAGCTGGTGTACGACGCCGCCAAGAAGGGTGATGGACTCGCGAATGAAATCGTGCGAGACACCGCCCGCTACCTCGGTGCCGGCATCGCCACGCTGCTCAACGTGATCAACCCTGATGTGGTCGTCGTCGCGGGTGGAGTGACCCGCGCCGGGGAAGCGCTGTTTGCTCCGCTGCGCGCCGAAGTGCGGCGCCGCGCCTTCAGGCCGGCGGTCAAGGCGTGTCGCATCGTCCCGGCGGAGCTGCCTGGCACCGCGGGGGTCGTCGGCGCGGTCGCCACCTTCAAGATCGCGCAGCTCGGCGGGCTCTGAGTGTCGTGAAGCGTCTCGGCGTCATCGGGACGTTCGTGTGGGACGTGATCCACGGGCGTCAGCCGCACAGTGCGCCCGTCGAGGAATGGGGCGGTATCACGTATTCGCTCGGCGCACTCGACGCGGCACTTCCGGCGGATTGGGAAATCGTCCCACTCATGAAAATCGGCAGCGACCTGTTGGACCGGGGAACCCGCTTCATCCACGGACTCGAGCGTGTTGCGCCCGATGCCGCGCTCGTGGAGGTGCCCTACCCCAACAACCGCGTGGAGCTACGCTATGTCTCGGCCGAACGCCGCACGGAGACGCTGACCGGTGGCGTACCCGGATGGAACTGGCTCGCCTTGAAGCCGCTGATCGACGCCGCACGACTGGATGCGATATATGTCAATTTTCTCAGCGGCTGGGAGCTCGACCTCCCCACTGCCCAGGCGTTGCGCCAGCACTTCCGGGGGCCGATCTACGCGGACCTGCACATGCTCGTCATGGCGGTGCGGTCTGACGGGCTGCGCGTGCCGCGGCCGCTCTCGGACGTGCGCGAATGGTGTGGCTGCTTCGATTTCCTCCAGGCGAACGAGGAGGAGATTCATCTGATGGCGCCCGATCCCATGGCACTCGCAGCCACCGCCATGCATGAAGGTGCGACCCTGCTGTCGGTAACCCTGGGCAGCCGCGGCGCCGTCTATTTCGCCGCGCCCACCTTCCAGCGCATCACGGATCTGGACCGGGACGAACGCCCGAGTGCCGCACTCGCGCCGATTCGCACCGAACTCATTCCCGCGGAGCGGGTCGCGGAACCACTCGATCCCACCGGTTGCGGCGATGTTTGGGGCGCAACCCATTTCTCCAGACTGCTCGCGGGTGATAACTTAGGCGACGCCATCCGGGCAGCGCATCGCGCGGCCGCACGCAACGTCGAGCACCGGGGCGCTTCCGGCCTCGCCGACCATCTCCGGGGAAAGCTCAGCGTCACGTGACCACTGTCATCACCGTCCCACCCTCGCTCGACGAACACAGCTTCGAACAGGTCCTGGAACAGGTTGCCCCACTTCCGCCCGACGCCAGAATGCTCCTCGACGCGCGGCACACGAAATGGGCCTCGCCCTACGGGCTGAGCGCGCTGCTGACGCTGGGACAGACACGCACCGAGGCACGGGCAACGCTGGCAGTACCCGAGGCGGACGATACGGTCTCGTACTGGAATCGCGCGAAGTTCTTCTATTACGCGGACGAGGTCTTCGAGCTCAAGGGCCTCGTGCCGAGACGCGCTGCGCATGCAGACTCCCAGGTGCTCCTCGAGCTTACCCCCATCTCAAAGCACGAGGATGTGCATGATGTGGTGGGGCGCATCCAGGAAAAGGCGCAGCAGATCATTGCCCATGAGCTGGGGATCGACACGAAGGCCATCGTCGGCTTCTCCATGACGTTGTCCGAGGTCTGCCAGAACATCATCGAGCACGCGGGCCAGGGCGGGTGGGTGATGGTGCAAACCTACAACTGGACGAAGCGACTGGGCCGGCGCGTCGTGGTCATCGCGGTATGCGACGCAGGGCTCGGCTTTCGCCGGTCGCTGGAGACATCAGGACACCAGATTCCCGGTGACCGATGGGATGACGCGGCCGCGCTCGAGGCCGCCGTTATCCGCGGCGTCAGCAGGTTCCGCGACCCGGGACGGGGGCAGGGACTCGCCGGTGTGCGAAAGTATGTTGGACGCTGGGGGGGGAAACTGTCGGTGAGAAGTGGCACCGCACGCATCGCGATCGTCCCTGATTGGGACGAAGACGTTCCCCTTCAGGAGCGCCTGCCGGCGTTTCCCGGGGCCCAGATTCAGGTCACCATTCCGGAGCGTATCGCGCGATGACGAACCACATCGATCTCGGGACCGTGCTTCGCCAGACGTTATCGGCGAATCTCTACTCGAATCTCGTGACGCGACCCACGGGGCGTGCGGTGCGCGGCCAGATCGAAGTGATGCTCCAGACCTCGAAGCGGTCCCTCACCGTCATCGACTTCTCTCACGTTTCGATGATCGACTTCTCCTGCGCGGACGAAGTGATCGCCAAGCTGCTGATGCAGGACACCCCCGATCGCGAATCGTACTTCGTCTTCCGGGGAATGACGGAAGATCATTGGGATTCGATCGAAACCGTGCTGGAGCGCCATGGCCTCGCTCTTGTCGTGGAGCGCGAGTCCGGTGTGGAACTGATGGGCGTGATCGATGAACAGGAGCAGCGCGCGTTCGACGCCATCAAGCGCCGGGGCCGCGCGCAGTGCCGGGAGCTCGCGCAGGACCTCGGCATGCCGGAGCCTGAAGTCCGGGTGCGGGTCGAGCGCATGTGGAACCGCAGATTGATCATGCGACACGGCGACGCGTTCATGCCGGTCGGCGAGATCGCATGATTGACGATACCCGGAACCGTCCCCTTCGTGTTTCGGGCCTGATCGCGACGCGCAAGGGCGATGCGGCGCGCGGACCGGCGGTCTTCATGAACCCGAAAGACGCCCGCGTGCGACTGTTGAACGAGGGCGAGCTCGCCTGGATCTATGGTCCGCGCCGACACGAGCTCGGCACCGTCATCCTCGATGAGAAGCTGACCGTTGGCGACGTCGTACTCCGCGATATCGTCGGGTCGTCGCCTTCGGAAAACGTGCGTGTCATCAAGCCAGACCTGGACAACCGGGGCAAGGGAGTGTTCGCGTGACCCCAAAGCGCACACGGGGTCAACAACTCGGAACGCTCGCCGTGCACGGAGGGGCACGCACCGACCAGCGGGATGTCGACGCGCCCGTCGTCTCGCCGCTGTTCCAGAGCGTCAACTTCATTCAGGAGATCGGTACTGCCGAAGGGCTGCGTTATCCACGGTATGGGAACGCCCCCAATGCTGAAGTGGTGCAGCGCCGGATGGCCGCGATCGAGAAAGCGGAGGCATCGCTGCTGCTTGCCAGCGGAATGGGCGCGACCGCATGCGGATTGCTGGCGCTGCTGCGCCCGGGCGACCACATCGTGGCGAGCTCCTGGATCTACGGCGGCACGCGCGCGCTCCTCGAGCAGGAGTTCACGACGTACGGAATCGGCGTCAGCCTCGTGAATCCGCTGGAGACCAGGGTGTGGCGGAAAGCCATCCGCAAGCAAACCCGCGTGATCTTCGTCGAGACACCCGTCAACCCCACCTGTCGCGTCCTGGACCTGAAGGCCATCAGCCAGGTCACGCATCAGGCGGGAATTGCGCTGGTGGTGGACGCCACTTTCGCGAGTCCGGTGAACTTCCGGCCCCTCGAACATGGCGCGGACGTCTCGATTCATTCCGCGACCAAGTTCCTGAACGGTCATCATGACGTCCTCGGCGGCGTCGTCTCCGGCACAGCGCAGTACATCGATGAAGTCCGCCGAAAGATGACCCTGTGGGGACAGGCGCCGGACCCGTTCGCCGCATGGATGCTCGAGCGCGGACTGAAGACGCTCGAGTTGCGCGTACAGCGCCAGAACGAGAACGCGATGCGCATCGCCGAATGGTGCGAAGGGCGCAAGGAAGTCCGGAGAGTCGTCTACCCCGGGTTGTCCTCCCATCCTGACCACGACATCGCGCGTGAGACGATGACCGGGTTTGGTGGAATGCTCTCGCTCGAGCTCGCTGGCGGTGGCAAGTCCACGGAGCGATTCCTGCGACGGCTGAAGCTGTTTCGACACGCCCCCAGCCTTGGTGGTGTCGAATCGCTGGTGTCAGAGCCGCGATTCACGTCGCATGCTGCGATGACGGCGCAGGAACGCGCCGCCATCGGCGTTCCAGACGGATTCATTCGTCTCAGCGTGGGTATTGAAGGGGCAGACGACTTGATCGCGGATCTGGAGCAGGCTCTACACTAGATGGCAACGGAAACCCGGGAATGGAAGGACCGCCGCCGCAATGAGCGGCGCGTGAATCACCGGCTTGGTGACGTGACGGTGCCGGAGTTCCGTCGCATGCTCATCACCACGCTGCTGTTCGTCATCGTCTCCGTGCTGTTCCTCTGGATGGTGCGGACCGTGGTGATCGCGTCCATCCTGGGCATCATCGTCGCGATGTATTCGCGCCCGGTCTTCACCTGGTTGCGGAACCGGCTGGGCAGTACGCCGGCGGCGACGATAACGATCCTCGGCATCGTCCTCCCCATCCTCGCGTTGCTGACGTACAGCTACATCGAGATCAAGGACGTCGCGACCTACGTGTCGACCCACCAGGAGGAGATCGTCGCGAAGGTCGACACTGCCGTGCGGAAGCTGCCGTTCATGCAGCAGGCGGACACGCGCGAAACCATCCAGCGCTATGTCATCGCGGGTTCCAACTATGGCACCCGCATTCCTGGCGTCCTCCAGGAAGCACTCTCAGGGTTCGCCATCGCCGCGACGATCTTCATCTTCACGACCTTCTACGTCCTGGTGGACGCGAGGCGAATTTCGGAGTACGTGCGATCGAAGATTCCGCCCAGGTATTCGGAGTTGTCCGCGGCGCTCGAAGCCAACGTGCGCGGAGTACTCTATGGTGCGGTCTACTCGACCTTCCTGACGCAGACCATCAAGTCCGTGATCCTGCTGGTGCTCTTCCTCGCCTTCCAGGTACCACTTGCCGGGGTGCTGGTGATCCTGGCCTTCATCATCGGCTTCTTCCCGATCGTGGGATCGTGGAGCGTGTACGTCCCCGTGGCGCTCTGGTTGCTGGTGTTCCGTGACGCGCCTGCGTCCGCGGTTGCGCTCGTGCTCATCGGATTCTTCGTGAACACGATGTACATCTCCACGTACCTGCGGCCGAAGATCGCCGCGGAAAAGTCCAAGGTCCTGAATTTCTACTGGATGCTGGTTGGCCTGATCACGGGCGTGTACACCTTCGGGCTCGTGGGTGTGTTGCTTGGTCCCATGGTGATCGGTCTCCTGAAGGCGATCGTCGACACCATCACGGCGACCTCGAGCTGGCGTTTGCTCGAGGACGATGAAGTCGCCAGCGTCCCGCAACACCCGGCATGATCCAGTTTTTCAACGTCAGCAAGGAATATCCCCGAACCGGCCTCGCGCTCATCGATGCGACCTTCCGCCTGCACAAGGGGGAGTTTGCGTTCCTGACGGGACCCAGTGGCGCGGGGAAAAGCACAATTCTGCGCCTGGCGTATTTCGAGGATCGGCCCACCCGCGGCGAAGTGCGCGTCAGCGGCATCAGCTCGAATGAGGCGTCGCGCACCGAAATCGCCAAGCTGCGGCGCAAGCTGGGCATCGTGTTCCAGGACTTTCGCCTCCTCGAGGACCGCAGCGCGGAAGCGAACGTGGCCTTCGCACTCGAAGTCATCGGCACGCGACGCGATCAGATCGCGCCGCGGGTCCAGCGGGCGCTCGGGCAGGTGGGGCTCGGCTCGAAGATGAAGTCCTTTCCGCGCGAGCTCTCGGGTGGCGAGCAACAGCGCGTCGCGATCGCCCGTGCGCTCGTCAACGATCCGTTCGTACTGGTCGCCGACGAGCCGACCGGTAACCTCGACGAGCGTGCCACGCGTGGGGTGTTCCAGCTCCTCCGCGACATCAACGCCTCCGGGACCGCGGTGCTGATGGCGACGCACAATCTCGACCTCGTTCGTCGCACGGACTATCGCACGATCGAGATGGACCATGGACGGATCGTGTACGATACCGCGGACACCGGCAGGCCGGTGCTCGCGCCGGAGGAGCTCACATGAGGATCGCCTTTCGCGACGCCCTCTTCGCCTTCCGGAAGGCGCCGCTGCTCAGCGTGCTCAGTGTGCTCACGATCGCATTCTCGCTCTTTGCCTTCGCGCTGTTTGGTCTCGTCGCCATCAACATCCGCAATGCGTTGGAGGGGGTCGAGGAACGCGTGGAAATCCGTGCGTTCATCACGGACGGTACCTCCACCGAGGAAATAGCCGCCGCCGCGTCGGAGATCGCGCGGTACGCCGAGGTCCAGGGGACGACGGTGATCACCCAGGCGCAGGCCCTTGAACGTGCACGTCGGGAACTTGGTGAGTTCCGCGATGTGTTCGAGGAAGGGGTGCTTCCCGCGTCCATCGACGTGCGACTTCGGCCAGGCGCGCGCGATCCCCGGAGCGTGCGCGCCGTTGCTTCCCGCATTGCGACGATCACGTTTGTGGATGACGTGCGCTACGGCGAAGAATGGATCACGCAGCTGCACAAGCTGCGGAATATCGCGGGCGCGACCGGAATTGCCCTTGGCCTCGCCTTCGCAACCGTTGCGGTGATCATTATCGGCGCCACCATTCGCATGACGGTGCTTGCCCGCGCCCGCGAGATCATGATCATGCGTCTCGTCGGCGCGACCGACGGCTTCGTGCGCCGACCGTTTCTCATCGAGGGCTTCATGAAGGGGGTGCTCGGCGGCGTCGTCGCGCTCGCCTTCACCTGGCTCGCCGCGGCGACGCTGCAACGCTACCTCAACTTCGACGCGATCTTCTTCGACAGCCGGCTCGTCACCTTCGGTCTTGCTGGGGGCGCCCTCATCGGATTCTTCGGGAGCGCCTTTGCGGTCGGTCGTCACCTGAAGCAGGTATGACCGCGGGCCGAGCGCAGAGTCGCGCATGGCTTGCCGCGGGGCTCCTGTTCGCGCTGCACCTCTGTTCCAGTGATGCAATCGCGCAAGTGGACTCCCGCATACGACAGCGACGTGATGAGCTGGAACGCATCCGACAGGAGCGCGCTGAGCTCGAGCGCCAGATGAAGGAGCTCCAGAGCACGGCACACGACCTGACCGCAGAGGTCAACAACCTGGACCGGCGCGCCGCCGCGACTGCAAAGCTCGTCACGACGCTCGACCTTCAACTCGTTGCCATTTCCGCCGAGGTACACGAGGCGTCCAACAACGTCCGTCGCGCGGAGGCCGAGCTGGGGCAGAAACGGTCGATCCTGCGTCGCCGGCTCGTGGACATCTACAAGCGTGGACCGACGTACACCCCGCAGGCGCTCCTGTCCGCGACGTCGTTCGGTGAGCTCGTGACGCGATACAAGTACCTGCATCTCCTTGCGCTGCGCGACCGATCCCTCGTCCAGCGCGTCGAGCAGCTGCGCAGCCAGGTGCAGCGCGAGCGCGATCGGCTGATGTCGCTGCAGCGCGGCCTCGGCGAGAGCCGTCTCGAACGTCAGCGGGAGGCGGACCGGCTTGCCGCGCTCGAGGAACAGCAACGAGAGCAGCTGGCGCGGGTCCAGGGCAAAGCCAAACGCACTCAGGATCGCATCGCGCAGATGCGACGCTCGGAACAGCAGCTCGCCAGCACACTCGCGGCGTTGGACGCCGAGCGCCGCCGCGCCGTCGCCAACCGCCCGGCGACCGCGCGGGCGACGAGCTCCATCCGCACGAGCGACTACGGCAAGCTCGACTGGCCTGTGCAGGGTCCACTGGTTTATACCTTTGGCCGGGCCGTGCAGTCCAACAACACCGCGATCCGCTGGAATGGCGTAGGCATTCGTGCGAATGTGGGCGTTCCGGTCAAGAGCGTCGCGGCGGGGCGTGCCGTGACGGTACGACCGGTGGGTACATATGGCCTTACCGTCATCGTCGAGCATGGCGGTGGCGATTACTCCATCTACGGGTCCCTCGAGCGCGCCAACGTCAAGGAAGGCGATGCGGTGGTGAAGGGTCAGGTGATTGGTTCAGTCGGGATTTCCGACCCTGAGCTTCCACCCCATCTGCACTTCGAGATTCGACACGGCCGAGGCGAAGCCGTCGATCCGGCCACATGGCTCCGGCGCCAATGAGCGCGACGAAGCGCTGCTCGGTGTGCGGGCGCTTCCGGCAGTACGCGGAGGACGACGTGTTCTGCGTCATCTGCGGCAACGCGGCACTCGAAAACGAATGTGCGTGCGGCCGGGACTTCGACTACGCGCTCGAAGAGGGCAACCAGGGGACGACGCTGCACTGCCCTCGCTGCGGGCGATCTCTGCGCGGACGCGCCGCCGAATTTGACGGCTAGCCGCGGCCAGACATCCGATCTGCTCGGCGCGCACATCTCCATCGCCGGCGGCACGCACAACGCGCCAGCGCGCGCGAAAGCCATTCGTGCCACCGCCATGCAGATCTTCACGAAGATGGCGAATCGCTGGGCGGAACGCGCCTGTCTCGACGACGAGTGCCGCGCTTTTCGTGCGGCGCTGGCGTCCACGGACGTGCGTGTCACCATGGCGCACGACTCCTACCTGATCAATCTCGCGAGCCCGGATCCCGTCCTGCGTCGCCGATCCATCGAGTCGTTTGTCGCGGAATTACAGCGGTGTGAGGCGCTCGGCCTCGACATCCTGGTGTCGCATCCCGGTAACCATCTCAGCGACATGCCGAGTGGCATTGCCCGGAATGCGGACGCGATTACCGAGGCCATGGAACGGGTACCGGGCCGCTGCATCATCGCGATGGAAGGCACCGCGGGCTCCGGCACGTCCATCGGGTCTCGCTTCGAGGAGCTTGCCGCACTGATCGCGCATGTCCCGGAACCACACCGCGCGCGGATGGGGGTCTGCCTGGACACCTGCCATCTCTACAGCGCTGGACACGACCTGGTGAAGGATTTCGATGGCGTGTGGCAGCGCTTCGACGACGTTGTCGGACGCGAGCGCCTTCGCGCGATGCACCTCAACGATTCGAAGACACGATTCGCGTCGCACAACGACCGGCATGAGCTCATCGGAAAAGGATCACTGGGACCAAAGCCATTCCAGCGGATCATGCGCGACGAGCGCTTCCGCGCGATCCCGAAGGTGATCGAGACGCCGAAGCTCGAGGAGACGGTGACCGATCGGCGGATGCTCGTGCGTCTGCGGGCATACGGCCGGTTGCCGCGGACGGCCCGACGATGATATGCTTCGCTCCATGAACGGCCGGGCTCCCTTCCTTCGCGTGCTGGCGCTTGCCTTGGCGACACTGCAGGTCGTGTCGCCTGCGCTTGTGGTGTTTGCCGATGGAAGCTCCATGCGGAATGCGGTGGCGGAAAGTGTGTCCCATGTGGAAGGGACGAGCTCGGACAGTTGTTCTCAGGTGCATGCGCCTGACTGCGGCTTGTGTCGCTACCTGTCTGGCCTCACCGCGCTGTTGCCGCAGGTGCACATGGCGGTCACGGCTCCGGACCCGGCATCGGCGGCGCCTGGGAGTCTCCGGCTACACATCAGCAGCGTCCGATTCTTCCCGCCCGGCAGAGCACCGCCCGTCGCCTGAGTTGCCCGCGCTTCGCGCGCGGGGATCGCCGTGGCAATCGCCATGGCTTCCACTCACACGACATTAACAATGATCAAGTCAGCTCTGGCCGCGCTGGTCCTCTGCAGCGCGACCGTAACGGCTCAGCAACCGGCGCCGGTCAATGCCCGCATGCTCCCCGACATCAGCGCCGTCGGTGATTTCCTCGCGGATCTTTCACCGAAGGGAAGTACACGGGAAGATCGCACTCGCCTCGGCATCCGCGAGATCGAGATCGCGTTGCAGGCGGTGGTCGATCCGTATTTCCGGGGCGACATTTTTCTTGGCTTCAGCGATGCCGAAGGCGTTCACATCGAACAGGCATTTCTCACGACCACCGCCATTCCGGCGATCGAAGCCCGGCTGGGACGCTTCCTGATGCCCGTCGGCAAGGCCAACAACACGCACAGGCATGACCTGCACACCATCGAATACCCCTGGGTCGTGCAGCGCTTTCTGGGCGACGAAGGACTGAAAGGCACCGGCGTGTACGTCAGCAGGGTCTTCGCGCCGTTGGGGTTCTATCAGGAGCTCCAGGTCACGGCGGTCGACCGGTTCGG
>DASPMP010000282.1:0-23250 GCA_035626995.1 Gemmatimonadaceae bacterium | reverse complement strand
CGAACGCCGCTGAT
This sequence comes from Gemmatimonadaceae bacterium, assembly GCA_035626995.1. Lineage (GTDB taxonomy): Bacteria > Gemmatimonadota > Gemmatimonadetes > Gemmatimonadales > Gemmatimonadaceae > DASPMP01. The sequence continues at coordinate 23,236 of DASPMP010000282.1, read as the reverse complement.
GACTTCCTGGACCACGCTGGTGATTTCCCCGTATTCACCGCGAAGCCGCCGGTGACCGCGTCGCAGCTTTCGCAGCACCGGCTGAAGCGCCAGGGTGAGGATCGGGGCGATCACCAGCGCGACGAGGGTCAGCTTCACCGACATGACAAGGAGCACGGTGACATTGACGATCACCATCGTCGCGTTCTGGAGCGTTCGCGAAACGATTTCGGTGATCAGCGCGCGCGTCTGCTCGGTGTCTGCGAGGACGGTCGACATGATCTGACCGGTCTTCGTGCGCTGGAAATACCCGATGGGCAACCGTTGCAGGTGCTTGAAGACATGATCCCGCATGTCACGCGTGACATACTCCTGCAACCCCGCGCCGAGCTGGCCGCCAAGCCACACGAAGACGTTCTTCAGCAGTACGAGCGCGAGCATGACGAAAATGACGCCACGCAGGGAATCCATCGGGCGGGCGGGGTCGAGCAATGCCCCGAGGATTCGCCGCTGCACCTCGGCGAGAAACCCGAGGTCCGCCGAAATCAGCGACGGCTGCTGAAAGAGCGCGTTAAGGAAGGGGATCAGCAGCGTGAAGGCGAACGCGTCGAGAATGGACGCGACGATGTTGCTGCCAAGTGCCGCCGTCATCCGCCCCGAATGGGGTCGCAGGAAGCCGAGGAGGCGGCGGTAGAGACCCATGATGGCCCAAAGATAATCCTCGACTTTAGATTGGCCGGATGCCTGCACCGGTGGCCGCCCCGCGCGCGCCCTACTCGCTGGAACCGAGCGTCTTTTCCTTCCCCGCGCTGGCAGCGATGGTGGGACGGGCACCGCTGGGAGGAGCACGGGAGGCGGCGATGGCGTGCTTCATGGTGAGCCGGATCGTTCGGGACGCGATCGGCGCGAGCGAGCAGCTGGCCCCTGAACAGCTCAAGCAGCGTGCTGCCAATGCCAAGCACTGGCTTGGTTCTGCCGCGATAGCGCCAGCGCTGAAGGGCGCGCTGGCCCGCTTGGCGGATGCGACCGCGTCGGGTGATGGTGCCGCGGTGAAAGTTGCCCTCGACGGGGTGATGACGGTCACCGCAAACCAGCTCGATTCGGCGGCACGTTTAGAGCTTGGCCGATTGGCGCAAGCCATTGCAGGATAAGGCCATTCATCCTTGCTGGGCGTGGGAAACGAGCCGTATCTTGGCTCATGGCTCGGAGCTCTGATATCTCCCCGATTTCACAGGTACTAGCGCGCGCCGACGCCGTCGCGGATGGCGCGGAATCCAAGGATTCCGTCGCCACAGGGTTCCCCAGCCTGGACAAGCTTCTTGGCGGGGGGATGCGCCGCGGCGACCTGATCGTTCTCGGCGGCGACGTTGGGAGCGGCAAGTCCGCCTTTTCGCTCGCGGTCGCGATGCGAGCCGCGCAGCGCGGTCTGGCGACTGCGTTTTTCTCGGGAGAGATGTCGACCGAACGCCTCCTGGAGCGAGCGCTGGCCATCGAGGGGCGTGTCCGGATCGACGACCTGCGTCAGGGGGTGACGAACGAGGCGGCGCGGGCGTCGGTGGGAGCAGCCGCGGTGCGAATGCGCAGCCTGATGCCCCGATTCGAGGCGTTGCCGGCAGGTGGCGTCGCGGGACTGCGCGAACTCGTCGTCGGTGGCGGTTTGGACCTGATCATCGTGGATCCGCTGCAGTGGCTGGCGCGCGGCGCCGGGAACACTGACGAAGAGCTGTCCGATGCCATCCGACAACTGAAATTGCTGGCGCTGGAGCAGCACATCCCCATATTCACGACCTCGCACCTTCCCCACCTGACTGCGCGAGACGACCGTCGGCCCGTGCTGGATGATTTCGGCGCGCTTGGCGCCGTCAAGCAACATGCTGACGTGGTGCTGGCACTGTTTCGCGAAGACATGTACGACCGGCGCCGTGAGATCGAAGGCGCCACTGAACTGCTGGTCCGCAAGAACCGAAATGGCGGGACTGGCTATGCGGATCTGTATTTCTACGCGCAATGGATGCGCTTCGAAGACATGGTCGATCCCGACCGTTAGGAGAAATCACGAAATGCGTTTTCCCCCCTCCCGTTCCCTCCCGCTCCTGCTCGTTGTTCTGCTGGCGCCCGCGTGCGCGACGTCCGGACAGATGAGTGCGAATGGCGTCGCCCGCCTCGAAAGCGCGCGCGCTGCACGCCCGAACGATGCGGCAGTCGCGCGCTCACTTGGTATCGCCTACTACAAGCAGGGAAAGTTCGCGGAAGCGCGGACGCACCTGAATGAGGCGGTGCGGCTGAACCCTCGCGATGGTGCAGCGACCCTCTACCTCGGTCTTACGGCGGAGCGCCAGAACGATCTCGCCGGCGCCAGGGCGGCGTATCAGACCTATCAGCGCTACGGACGCACCTCACGCGTGCGCCGCCAGCTGGAAGCCAGGCTTGCCGCGATCACCCGGCAGGAGCTTGCCCTTGCCGCAAAGAACGCGGTGGCCCGCGAGCAGCAGATCTCCGCGCAGCCAGCGTCTCCCCGCACGGTGGCCGTGATGCCACTGCGGTTTGTGGGTGTCGACAGCTCGCTGAAGCCCCTGGAGCGTGGCCTGGCAGAACTGATCACGATCGACCTTGCACGCTCCAGCCAGCTGACGGTGGTGGAACGCGCACGGTTGCAGGCGCTGCTCGATGAAATTGCGCTGCAGCAGTCCGGGCAGACGGACGCGGCAACGAACGTTCGCGCCGGAAAAATGATCCAGGCGGGACGAATCGTCAGCGGCCAGATCGTGCAGGACCAGCAGCGGTTGCGCGTCGATGCCGCCATCGTGAACACCCAGACCTCAGGGCTGCAGGGTGGTGCCGTGAACGAGAACACCATCGACCAGCTGTTCACGATCCAGAAGAACATCGTCCTGCAGCTGTTCGACAGCCTTGGCGTTCGCCTGACAACCGCGGAACGGAACGCCATCGAGCAGCGGCCCACGCGTTCGCTGCAGGCATTCCTCGCGTACAGTCGCGGCCTGCAGTTCGAGGATCAGGGACGCTACAACGATGCCGCGCGGAGCTTCGGCGACGCGGCGCGCATCGATCCGTCGTTCGGGATCGCCGCCCAGAAGTCGGCCGACAACCAGGCGGCCGCGCAAGGCGCGACGCTGACCCCGGTGGCACTCGAGGCCAGTGTCGCGGGAACTCCTGAAGGTGCCGTTGCGCAACAGTCCGCACAGGGCGGCGCCCCGGGATCCGGTAACAACAGCGACAATTCGGCGCGCAACATGGCTGAGGGATTGAACCCCAGTCAGGCGGGTAACGCGACCACGGGTGCGACTACAGGTGGGGGCGTCCGCCCGGAGAAGGATCCGCTTTCGTCAGCGACGGGCCAGGAGACGCGTGCCAGTTCCGCTCGCGTCGTGATCGTCGTTCGCATCCCGAACAACTAACCGACATGCGTCGCTTCATTCCGCTTGCATTGCTGCTGAACGCGGGCGCACTGCCCGCACAATCCTTCTGGGACACGTCAGTTCGCCTGGCGCCCCAGTTCCAGTCGTATGACGTGAAGGCGCCGTTCAACGAGAAGATCTCGCAGGTGAGTTTTCCGGTGTTCTTCACGGTGCCGGTCATGCCCGCACTGACCATCGACGTCGGGACTGCCTTCGCCATGGCCTCCCTGGAACGTCAGTCGGTGGACGGCAGCGGCAATCCGATCACGATCGAGAGTGAGATGAGCGGGCTGACGGATACGCAGCTGCGCGCGAACTACGCTTTCGGTCAGGACTTCGTCGTCATTACGGCTGGGGTAAATCTCCCGACCGGTTCAGCGACCGTAGAAGCCGCGGAGCTGGATGCGGCGACGCGCATTGGCAGCGACTTCCTCATGTTCCCGATCTCCGGCTTCGGCAGCGGAATGGGATTCACTGGCGGCGTCGCCGTCGCACGTCCGCTTGGTACCTGGAATGTCGGATTCGGCGCGAGCGTGCGGCACTCGAGCGAATATGAGCCGTTCCGCGATGCGTCCGGAGCGACGCTGAAGTTCCAGCCCGGCCCGGAGTATCGGGCGCGCCTGGGAATCGACCATCCGTACGGAACGGGCAACATCTCTTTCGGCCTGACGTTCTCACAGTACGGCGACGATAAGTCGAACGCCCAGACGTTCAATTCCGGGAACCGCTATATCGGACAGTTCTCGATCAACAATGCGCTTCGGGAATCGGTCGATTACTCGGTGGTGCTCTGGAACATGTACCGCACGAGTGGAACGCTGATCAACAGCAGCCCGTCGCCGAGTGGCAACATCACGAATGCAATGGTCGCCTTTGCGATTCGCACGGGTGGAAACATGTCCGTGGAACCGAGCATCGAGACGCGGATGTGGTCGCAGGAAGGATCACAGACGAGCTATCTCGGCACCTTCGGTACCCGGCTCGCCATCAGTCGCGGCGCGTGGGCGATCATGCCCGGCATTGGTTTCTCGATCGGTTCGATGGAAGGCGCATCCCTGACCGGTCTTCGCGGCACCCTGGGCGTCCGGCTCGGGAACTGAGTCAGTCCCGCTGGGACAACGGCGCCGCGTGAGCGGCGCCGTTTTTCGTCGTATATTGACTCAAATCACCCGGAAACTCCGAGCGGCACTATGGCTGGTCACAGTAAATGGAAGCAGATCAAGCACTACAAGGCGGCCACCGACGCGAAACGGGGGGCGCTGTTCACGAAGCTGATCCGTGAAATCACGATGGCGGCGAAGCTGGGTGGAGGCGACCCGGCCGGCAATGCACGGCTGCGAACGGCCATTGACGCCGCGAAGGCGAAGTCGATGCCGAAGGAAAACATCGATCGGGCAATCAAGAAGGGCACCGGCGAACTGGAAGGAGTGGACTATCAGGAAGTCGTGTACGAGGGCTATGGACCGGGCGGCGTCGCCCTGATGATTTCGGCACTGACGGATAATCCCACCCGGACAGTCGCCGAGATCCGGCACAAGATGTCGCGACTTGGCGGCAACCTCGGCACACCGAATTCCGTCTCATTCCTGTTCGACAAGAAGGCGCAGCTCACCATCGATGGTCGGAAGTTTGGCGAGGATTCCACTCTGGAGGCGGCACTTGACGCCGGGGCGGAAGACTTTGCGCGGGAAGACGACCAGTACATCGTGTCGATGTCGCCGGGTGACTTTCACGCTGTGAAAACCGCGCTCGAGAAGGAGAAGATCGAGTTCGTCGACGCCGAACCGGTGGTGATGGTCCCGAAAAGCACGGTCAAGCTGGAAGGAAAGAATGCGGAGCAGTTGCTGAAGTTGATGGAGGAGATCGAGGAACTCGACGACGTGCAGAAAGTCTGGGCCAACTTCGATATCGACGTGGCCGACATGGCTGCCAGCGCTTGATCGTCCTCGGGATCGATCCAGGAACCCAGGTTACCGGATACGGGGTCGTTCGCGGCGAAGGCCCGTCGGTGATGACGCTCATCGAATGCGGCGTCATCCGCACCCGGCCGGACGATCCGCTTCCGGCGCGCCTCCGCGCCATCCACGAAGGCGTTACAGAACTCGTGCAGCGGCACAAGCCCGACGTGCTCTCTATCGAAGACGTGTTCTACGCCCGGAATGTCCGCACCACGGTCACGCTGGGGCACGCACGCGGTGTCATCCTCCTTGCGGGCGAGCAGGCTGGCGTGCGCATCCACGAGATGGCCCCAGCCGCCATCAAAAAAGCCGTGGTCGGCGCAGGTGCGGCAACCAAGGAACAGGTGCAGTTCATGACCACGCGGCTTCTTCGGCTGAAGGCCGCGCCGAAGCCCTCCGACGCCGCGGACGGCGTGGCGGCCGCACTGGCCTTTCTGATGGGTGCGCACCTGGAAGCGATCGCGCGGCTCCAACGATGATTTCGCAAATCCATGGCAGGCTGCTCGTCAAGGAACTCGATCGCGTCGAGGTCCTGACATCGGGGGGTGTCGCCTATGAGCTGACGATTCCCCTTGGCGTTTACGAGTCCCTGCCGCGACAGGGAGAGAACTGCACGCTGTTCACGTATCTCGTGGTCAAGGAGGACTCCTGGCAGCTGTTCGGATTCGCCAGCGTGTTCGAACGACGAGTGTTCCAGCGGGTGCTGGACGCGAAAGGGGTAGGTCCCGCGTTGGCCATCGGCATGCTGTCCGCACTCTCCGCGGAGCGACTGGTGCGCGCCATCCGGGAGAAGGACATCGCCACCTTGCAAGGCGCGCCTCGCGTCGGGCGCAAGAAGGCGGAGCAGCTCATCCTGGATCTCGCCGAGAAGATGGATGACCTCTCGACGGCCCTCGGCGCTCAACCTTCGGCTTTCGGCGGCGCACCCGCCCCGGTGGCGGAAGATGCCGTCCGTGCGCTAGTGTCCCTGGGCTACGCAGCTCCCGACGCGGAGCGCGCGGTGAAGGCGGCGCTCGACGCTGGCGGGCCAGCGATGAGCGCGCCCGATCTCATTCGTGAAGCCCTTGCCAAGGTGACAGATGCTCGCCGCTAAGCGCACAGCGACATTCACAGAGTCCGTCATCCGGGAAATGACACGGATCGCGAACCAGCACGAGGCGATCAACCTTGCGCAGGGGTTCCCGGACTTCCCGATGCCCGAGCCGATGAAGGAAGCGGCGTGCGCGGCAATCAACGGCGACATCAACCAGTACGCCGTGACCTGGGGGAGCGCCGCGTTGCGCCTCGCCATCGCCGCGAAATACCGGAAGTGGTACAACATGGATGTCGACCCGAACACCGAGGTCACGGTGACCTGTGGCGCGACGGAAGCGATGGCATCCGTTTTCATGGCGCTGGTCGACCCCGGTGACGAGGTGATCATCCTCGAGCCGTTCTACGAGAACTATGGCCCGGACGCGATCCTCGCTGGTGCTGCGCCGATCTTCGTGCCTTTCGAACGACCCAACTGGACGCTCGATGGCGATCGACTGAAGAAGGCATTCACGAAGCGGACGAAGGCCATCGTGCTGAACACGCCGCACAACCCGACCGGCCGTGTGCTCACCCGCGCCGAGATGAACCTGATCGCCGAGTTGTGCGTGAAGCATGATGTCTGGGCGATCACCGATGAGCCGTATGAGCACATCCGCTACGCCGGCGATCATCACGTGATGGCCACGTTTCCGGGGATGCGGGAACGGACCATCACGATCTCCAGCCTGTCGAAGACATTCAGCTGTACGGGCTGGCGACTCGGTTATGCGATTGCACCGCCGGCGCAGACGGGCGCCATCCGGAAGGTGCACGACTTTCTTACAGTCGGCGCGCCGGCCCCATTGCAGGCATCAGGCGCAATCGGGTTCGCGTTCGACGCGGACTATTTCAATCATCTCGCGCTGGACTACAAGGCGCGGCTGAACATGCTCGCGCCCGTGTTGCGTGAGGTCGGCTTCAAGTTCTCGATGCCGGAAGGCGCATACTACCTGTTCGCCGACTTCACGGGCATTAGCCGGCAGGACGACGTCACGTTCGCGAAATGGCTCGTAGAAGAAGTCGGAGTCGCAACCGTTCCCGGCTCGAGCTTCTACAATGACAAGAAGGACGGTCGCAGCTTCGTCCGGTTTGCCTTCTGCAAGAAATTCGAGACCATGCGCCGCGCGGCAGACCGGTTGGCCGATCTGCCGCGTCACCTGTAGTCAGAAGCCTCGGCTAAACAGCCTCGGCTTACGGCCTCGGCCTCGGCTTACGGCCTCGGCTGAGTTATCGGCCGATGCCGATGACACCGATCATCACGCCACTCTCGGTGGCTTCGCCGCGGCGACGAATCGCCCCGGAGACTCCCAACTCGAAGCCGATCACCCGAATGCCTGCGCCGGCGCCCGCCTGCCAGCCATCCGTGACCGAAGCGACACCTGCGCGCAGCGGAAGAATTGGAAGGAGACGCCACTCGGCACCCACACCAAAGTGGGACTTTGGCCCGATGACAATCGCTTCGTCACCGCCAGTCGCGGCCTTCACTTCGGCGGTGAGCGTCAGCGAATTCATCGGATTGAACGCAGCGCCGATTGCGAAGCGTGGCTTGAACGCCTGCGCCGCGACAATCTCGCGAAGTTCCGCGGGAGCACCGTTGTAGCTGACTTCGTCGAAGTCAGTGCCGTTCGTTCCATTCATGGTGAACGTGCCGGTGCCCGGAAAGAACGCCAGCTTCGTGGTATCCCACTTGAAGCTGCTGAACACGTTCTCGGCGAGCAGGCCGATCCTGAATGGACCGCCGGACCAGGCGAGTGAGACGTCAGCCGCCGTGCCCGAACCCGCGATGGCGTCCGCATCACTGGCCGGACCGACGATTGGAAAGCGCAGGAGCACGTCATTGGTGCCGATGTTGCTGCCCAGGTCCGTCGCCACGATGAGGCCGTGGCCGACGACGTACTTCCCCGTCAGGCCGATGGCGAAATGCTCGTTCGGCACGAGGTTGCCGGTCAGCGTCAACGGCAACGGGAGCGCGAAGCTCATGGCGCCGGTGGTAAAGCCAGCGGCTCGCAGACTGGTGCCGGTCATGTCGATGGGTTCGGGCTGCCCATTTGCGCCCTCGTTGCCGAACAAGTAGGCCCGCCACGCATCCGGGCTCAGGGCCATGTTCATATAGGCCGAGGAGCCCACGTGAAGGCCCACAGGACCAACGCTCAGGGCCAGCGGCGTTACGCCGCCATCGAGACGACCGTTCTGGCTGCCCGCCAGCCGAGCCTTGTCGAGCCATTCGAGCTTCGTGGCGTTGTCCACGATCTTCCCACTGAATTCACTGAGCATCTTCACATCGACCGGATCGAGACCGGCATTACCACCGGCGATTCCGAGGCCGATCGAGAAGAATGGACGTCCCGGCATCGCGAGGTTGGCCGCGTTCCAGGCAACGGCTTCATAGCCGCGCGCCATCGCGGTGAAATTGCCCGCGAGTCCAAACGCCGCCGGACTCGCGCTCGGCAGCTGGGCAACCGCAGGACTGGCGCTGGCGATGGCCAGCGTCGCCACGACTGTCGCGAGGCGCATCGAGGTCAGGTGACACGCGCGCATCAGTTCTCACTCCCGGTGAGGATGAAGAGACGAAGACGATTGCCGATGCTGATGACCTGCTTCGGCGTGATGTCGATTGCGGTCGCTGAGTTGACGCTGCCGTTGATGTTCACGTCCACCGTATTGCCGAAGAGCAGCTGCACTTCGGACTTCGTGAGGGACACCGAGCGGAGCTGGTCCGCGCCCGTCGGAAATGCCACAGTCTTGGTGATCACGTCCGCTGGGTTGGAGCCGTACCGAAACGAGACATCCACATTCCCCGTCACCGCGAACGGATTCGAGATGCTCATCAGCAGATCGGCACCTTCGACATGCTCGACGATGAGGTCGTCCATGGCGCCCAAGTCGATGGAGGTAGCGTCCGGTGCACCCAGCGTGCGGTTCGTCACGTTGATTCGCACCTGGCTCACCCGAAAGTCGGGAACGGTGGCCGCCGCGTTCAGGGTGCTCCCGGCATCGATCGGCACCGGTGTGTCGCCGACTGGCGAATTGATCGTGATGTCCACCGAGATGCTGTTGGTGATGACGCCCGGCTGCAGCGTGATCTGGCGGTTCAGCGTGCTGCCCGGTGCGAATGGAGTGGTGGCACCGTTGAGGGAATCACGTCCGAAGACCAGCGAGCCGCTGCGAAGCACGATCAACATGTAGCCCTGTGTCCCCGGTCCGGTTTTCACGCGGATGGGATCGAACGACATGTTGTTGGTGATGGCGACATTCACCTGACCCCCGATGAGCCCACCCGACACAACGTCGGTCGGGAGGTTCGAGGTGCTGCCCGAAACGAGGACGAACGCGGGTTTGATTGCCGTAGTGCCGTCGAGCGCCACGCACGCAGCGCAGTCCACGCCAACCGCTCGCGAAACCGGGAGCAGCGTCATGGCGACGGTGAAGGCGCTGCTGTCCGGAGGATTGGACGCTGGAGTGCTGTACACTGAGACGCTCGGTGGCAGCACCGACGCAATCGAGATGGTCGTGCTATCGGCGGGAAGATTCCACGTCTGCAGGAATCGCGGGGGCGCGTCGACGATCTTGTCGAGCCCACACGCCGCTGCGCCAAGGGCGAGACCGAGCGGCATCGCCCGGCGGGTTGCAATGAGGAAATTCATTCGAGTGGGTGCGGTCCTGGGAGGGTCGGCTGCCTCGGGAAGGATCAGGCGCCGGTATCGAGCGCCACCACGTCGGGGCGCCAACTTCTTGACGATATAGAATTTGGGACGCCACACGGTTCGCGTCCGTGACACCGACCACACCGGAGAACTCTGCCGATTCGGCATATCTTCGGCTATACTTGGGCCCAGCGATGTGCTGGTTCCTCCACCCGTTCGCAGGTAGTGTGTTAGCGATGTCGCGTCCGGAGATCACTACCCCCGAAGCCCTGTCCGACGAGTCGGTGGTCGAGCTGTCGCTTCGACCGCAGCGACTGGCGGAATTCATCGGCCAGGACAAGGTGAAGCAGAGCTTGCGCGTCTGGATCGATGCGGCGCTTGCGCGCCGGGAGCCGCTGGATCACTGCCTGTTCTTCGGACCTCCGGGACTTGGAAAGACGACGCTGGCGGAGCTGATCGCTCGCGAGCTTGGGGTGAACATCCGGACCACATCGGGACCCGCGCTGGAGAAGCCGGGCGATCTCGTAGGAACGCTCACGAACCTGCGCTCCGGCGACATCCTGTTTATCGACGAGATCCACCGGCTGCGCCCGATCATCGAGGAATTCCTCTATCCAGCCATGGAGGATTTCAAGATCGACATCCGGTTGTCGGAAGGACCCAAAGCGCAGACGATCACGATGCCGATCGAGCGGTTCACCCTGGTGGGTGCGACGACGCGGTATGGGATGCTCACGCCGCCGATGCGCGCGCGCTTTGGTATCGTCGAACGGCTGAACTACTACCCGGCGGAAGATCTCGTTCAGATTGTGCGCCGCTCTGCCGAAGTATTGAAGGTGGGGGTGGACGACGGCGGGGCGACAGAGATTGCGAAGCGGTCACGCGGCACGCCGCGCGTCGCGAATCGGCTGCTGCGTCGTATCCGTGATTTCGCCCAGGTCCGGGCGGACGGCTTCATCTCGAAGGACGTGGCGCATGAGGGGCTGCAGATGCTGGACGTCGACGAGTTTGGGCTCGACGACATGGATGCGCGCATCCTGAAGACCATCATCGAAAAGTTCGACGGCGGGCCGGTTGGCGTGAACACGGTGGCTGCCGCCGTCGGGGAGGACGCGAACACGATCGAAGAGGTGTACGAGCCCTTCCTCGTGCAGCACGGGTTTCTGCAGCGCACCCCGCGCGGACGCGCGGCAACGCCGATGGCATACCGGCATTTTGGTTACACCCCGCCACGGATTGTGCCGGCGCAGGAGACGCTGTTCTGAAGCGGGTTTCAGAGTTTCAGGGTTTGAGGTTTGAGGGTTTGAGGTTGCGGGCTGCGTAGCTTTCCGATGTGGATGGCCGCCTGACCTCCGACTACGAGTTCGATCTCCCCCCGCACCTGATCGCGCAGGAGCCGTTACCCGAGCGCACCGCGAGCCGGCTGATGGTGGTTCGGCGCGAGAACGGCGAGATCGAACATCGCATCTTCGCAGACCTGGTCGACCTGATTCCGGCGGATGATCTCCTGGTGATCAACTCCACCCGAGTCATGCGCGCACGACTCCTTGGCACACGCCTCAGCGGCGCGCCGGCGGAGATTCTCCTGTTGAAGCAGGTGGGCGAGCTCTGGGAAGCGATGGTTTCGCCGGGTGGCAAGCTGAAGCCCGGGCGTCGGGTGAAGGTCGGCGATGATCTCGATGTCGAGATCGTGGATACCACTGAGCGACGTACGCGACTGGTTCGCCTGCATTCATCGCTTCCCGATGCGCAGGCCATCGAGCGGCATGGCCACATTCCGCTGCCCCCCTACATCGCGCGCCCCGATACGCCGCAGGACGCCGGCCGGTACCAGACGGTGTACGCCCGTTCGGGGCGTTCGGTCGCCGCCCCCACAGCGGGGCTGCACTTTTCCGAGGAGTTGCTGGCCGCGCTCGAGCGGAATGGCGTCCGGCGAGCGGAAGTCGTGCTGGACGTCGGAGCCGGCACGTTCAAGCCGGTGGAGGCGGAGGACCCTGCCGCACACGTCATGCACGAGGAGTCATTTGAAATTCCGGAGGTCACCTCCCAGGCAATCGCAGACGCGCGACGACAGCAGAGTCGCGTATGGGCTGTGGGGACGACGACGGTGCGAACGCTCGAGAGCGCGGTCAGGCCTGATGGCGACGTGCCAGCCATGAGCGCCGAGACGACGCTGTTCATCCGGCCGCCGCACCGTTTTCGGGTGGTGGACAGGATGATCACGAACTTTCATCTGCCACGGTCCTCGCTGCTCATGCTTGTGGCAGCGTTCGCGGGCTATGACCTCACCATGCGTGCCTACCGGGAAGCCATCGCGCGGGGATACCGATTCTTCTCGTACGGTGACGCAATGGTGATTGTGTGAGCGCGTTCTCGTTCGAATGCCACAACGTCGCTGGCGCCGCGCGCCGAGGCACGTTCCGAACGCCGCACGGCGTCGTCGAAACACCGGCGTTCATGGCCGTGGGAACGCTCGCGACGGTGAAGTCGCTCGACCCCGACGAGCTGCGCGCGGCCGGCGCCCAGATGATCCTGTCGAACGCGTACCACCTGCACCTGCGACCAGGGGACGATCTCGTTCGCGAAATGGGTGGGCTGCACCGGTTCATGGGCTGGGACGGGCCCATCCTCACGGACTCGGGCGGCTTCCAGGTCTTCTCGCTGGCAACCTTGCGAACGGTCACCGAGGACGGCGTCGAGTTCCGCAGTCACATCGACGGGTCGACCCGGCGGTTCACGCCGGAGTCGGTGATGCAGATCGAACGCAACCTGGGCGCCGACGTCATGATGCAGTTCGATCATGTGATTCCCGGCCAGAGTGACGCCGCGTCCGCGCGCGACGCGAGCGAACGGAGCATCCGGTGGCTGGCGCGCTGCCTGGCAGCATTTACTGCGATCGACCCGCCCCATGCGCACGAGCAGGCCCTGTTTCCCGTGGTACAGGGGGGGATTCACGAAGACCTTCGCCGGGAAGCATGTGGTGCCACGACGGGCATGCACGACTGGCCGGGATACGGCATTGGCGGACTCTCCGTCGGGGAGGCGAAGCCCGACATGTATCGAATCCTCGACGTCGTGAACGACGTCCTGCCACAGGAACGACCGCGCTACCTGATGGGCGTTGGTTTTCCCGAGGATCTCGTCGAAGGCGTTCGACGCGGGGTGGACCTGTTCGACTGCGTCGCTCCGACGCGCATGGGACGGAATGGCGCGGTATTCACGAGCGACGGGCGCATGAACATCAAGCGTGCCGAATACCGGAACGATCGGCGCCCGCTCGACGCGAGCTGCGGGTGCGGCGCATGCCGTCGATTCAGCCGGGCGTACCTGCGCCACCTGTTCGTGAGTGACGAGATGCTCGGCATGCGACTGCTGTCGCTGCACAATGTACATTTTCTGGTCGCCCTGATGCGGACCGCGCGCGAGGCGATCGCGACCGGTGGCTTCGACGGATGGAGCCGCGACTGGCTGGACCGCTACCACTCACGAACAGGCAATTCCGAATGACTTCAGGCATCCTGGCTGCGTTGTTCCTCCTGCAGGCTCCGCCCGCCGGTGGCGCGCCTTCGCTCACGCCGCTGCTGTTCCAGTTCGGCCTCATCTTCCTGATCTTCTATTTCCTCATCATCCGGCCCCAGCAAAAGCAGAAGAAGCGGCACGAGCAGGCCCTCCGAACGCTCAAGCGCGGCGACCGGGTGGTGACCTCCGGCGGGATCATCGGCGAAGTGGTGCACATTCGCGAAGGGATGAAGGACGGCGCCACGCAACCCACGATGGACGACGAAGTCACCATGAAGTCAGCGGAGTCCCGCTTCATCGTCGAGCGCGGTCGCATCGCGAAGATCGTGACCCCAACCACACCAGCTTCGACGTGAGCATTCTGGACATTCGCGTCCTCGGCGATCCGATTCTGCGCGAGGAGACGAAGCCTGTTCGCGAAATCACCGACGCGCATCGCACGCTGATCGACGACATGTTCGCGACGATGCACGCGGCGCATGGCATCGGGCTCGCGGCACCGCAGGTCGGGCGCATCGAGCGCATCGCCGTCGTGGACGTCGAGGGGGGCGGCCAGCCGATCGCACTCGTGAATCCCGAAATTGTGTCGTTCTCGTCGGACACGGACAAAAGTGAAGAAGGTTGCCTGTCCATTCCGGACGTCTTCGCGGACGTCGAGCGGCCGACGCGCGTCGTCGTCCGTGCACTCGACCGCCACGGGCAGCCCATCGAGATCGAGGCGTCGGATCTGCTCGCGCGCTGCCTCCAGCACGAGATTGACCACCTGCATGGCAAGTTGTTCATCGATTACCTGAGCGTCCTCAAGCGCCGTTCGGCGCTCGCGAAGTGGGCGAAGACCAAGGACCGGTATCCGGCGTATGTCCGGCGGCTGACGGACGAAGAGGTGGCGGAGCACCATCGCGACGAGGAGCTCTGATGCGTGTGCTGTTCTGGGGTACGCCGGACTTCGCGACCCCGCCGCTGCGCGCGTTGCTGGGGGAAGGATTCGACGTCTGCGCAGTCATTACCCAGCCTGACAGGCCAGTCGGCCGCCATCGGAACACCGTGGAGGCACCGCCGGTGAAGTTGGCCGCGCTCGAGGAAGGGCTGACCGTCCTTCAGCCCGAACGACCGCGCGGCGATGAATTTCTGGCTGCGCTGCGTGCGCTCGAGCCGGATATCTCCGTCGTCGTCGCGTACGGAAACATCCTGCCGCGCGACGTCATCGACCTTCCCAGGCGCGGCACACTGAACATCCACGCGTCGCTCTTGCCGGAATACCGCGGCGCGGCGCCCATACAGGCCGCAATCCGCGACGGCCTCGCGTGGACCGGTGTGTCGATCATGCGGATGATTCCGAAGCTCGACGCCGGACCGGTCATCCTGCAGCTGGGAACCACCGTCGTGGACGACGAGAGCTACGGCGAGCTGGCGTTGCGATTGTCCGAGCTCGGCGCTGCGGCGCTCATCGAAGCCCTGGCGCTCATCGAAGCGGGGAAAGCGCACGAAACGCCGCAGGAAGAATCCCTTGCGACGTATGCCGCGAAGATCGACCGCACCACGACGCGAATCGACTGGACCAAGGATGCCGTCGGGGTGGCGCGCACGGTTCGCGCGTACGATCCGCGCCCCGGCGCGTTCGCCGTGCATCGGGGCCAGGAGGTCAAGTTCTTCGGCGCCCGGAGTTATTCCACCCACCAGGGAACGGCCGGGGAAGTGCTTGATATCACGAATGAAGGCCTGGTCGTCGCGTGCGGCGCTGGCGCGGCCCGATTCCTTCAGATACAACCGGCGGGCAAGAAGCGAATGTCGGCAGAGGAATGGCGCCGCGGCCGGGGAGTATCGATCGGCGATCGCTTCGAGTAAGGGCTATCTTTGGCATATGAGTGAAGAGGGCGGCGCCCGCACCGCGACGCGGAGCGGCGGGGTCACGGAAGCACGCCAGGTCGCGGCGGAGATCTGTGCCGACCTGAGACGGGGTGAACTGCTCGACGCGTCGTTCGACCGGCAAAGCGTGCGGCTGGACCCACGCGATCGCCGGTTCGCGCGGGAGCTGGTGTATGGGATGCTCCGCCGGCGATCCTGGCTCGATGCGCTGCTGGAGGAGCGCGTCCGAGGCGGTCTCGCGCGTCTCGATCCGGACGTGCTCGACCTGCTGCGACTGGGCGCGTACCAGCTGCTGTACATGCGCAGCGTTCCTCCGTACGCGGCCATCGCGCAAACGGTCGAGCTCGCGAAGCGTCGCCATGGCATGGGGCCGAGCAAGCTCACAAACGCGGTATTGCGACGCATGGATCGCGAGGGGGATGGCGCGTCACTTCCCGCCGCCGCACTGCCGATCGATCCCATCGACGCCCTGGCGCTGTCGCAGTCGCATCCACGCTGGCTGGTTGCGCGCTGGGTTGCGCGCTGGGGTGAAGAAGAAACCCGCGCGCTGCTGGAGTCGAACAACACCGAACCACCATTGATCGCGCGGCCGGTGCACGCGGTGCGAGAGCAGGTGGAAGCAATGCTGGAAGCTGCCGGGATCACGGTCGGCGACGCGCCGTTGGTGCCGGACAGCATCGTACTATCGAGTCCTGTGTCCGCGCTCACCGAGCTTGGCGCGTTCCGTCAGGGGTTGTTTCACCTGCAGGATCCCGCCTCGACGCTGGTGACGAAGTATGCCGCGGTGCCGGAAGGATCGGTCGTCGCTGATGTCTGCGCCGCGCCTGGCGGAAAATCCGTGGAGCTCTCGCGTCGCGCGGGCGTCGTCTGTGCGAGCGATCTGTCCGCGGGACGGCTTCGGCGGGTGCGCGAGAACATCACGCGCATGGAGCTGGACAATGTGCTGGTCTATGTCGGTGACGCACGTCGACCGGCGTTGCGCGACGTGGACCTGCTCCTCATCGACGCGCCCTGTACCGGGACCGGCACTTTCCGGCGGCATCCTGATGCGCGCTGGCGGCTGAAGACATCGGATCTGGCGGTGATGTCCTCTCTGCAGCGTGACATCCTGCGCGCCGCATCAGCGATCGTGAAGCCCGGCGGGATCCTCGTGTACAGCACCTGCTCGCTCGAGACCGAGGAGAACGACACCCAGATCGAGCGGTTCCTCACGGAACATCCTCAATGGCGCCTCGAGCCGCCACCGGAAGGATCGGTTCCCGCGGAGGTGCTCGATGCCGGCCGACTGCGCGTGCTTCCGCAGCGCCACGGGGTTGATGGAGCGTTCGCCGCCCGCATGCGGAGAACGGCGTGAGCTGGCGCGGAAGGCTCCGGCGCCTGATGCCGTACATGGTGGCGCTGGTGGGAGGGTTCCTGCTCGCGTATCTCGTGGTCGCGTTCTTCATTTTCCCGAAGGGGGTCATCCCGCAGGATGTGCGCGTCCCGAACGTCGTCGGACTGACGTACAACGAAGCGGTGCGGACGCTGGAACAGCGCGGCTTCAAGGCAGACCGTGGCGAGCAGCGGTTTCACAACGCGGCGCCACGAGGCACGGTGCTCGAGCAGTCGCCCGCCGCCGAGAGCCAGGAAGCGACCGGGCGGCGCGTGACGCTCGTCGTGAGCTCGGGGCAGCGGTACGGGACGATTCCCGCCGTCGTCGGCATGACGCGCGAGCTGGCGCTCAACGCACTCGAGGTGGCAGGGTTCGACGCCGGAACAGTCACCGAGCGTCCGAGCAATGAACCGCGCGGGGCCGTGATCGATTCCCGACCGCGTCCCGGCACGCAGGCGCCGATGCCGAGCCCCGTCGAGCTGGTGATCAGCGCGGGCCCCACAACCATCCTTGTCCCCGACCTCGTCGGGCGTCCCACCTCCGACGCGACGCAGCTGCTGCGTCAGGTGGGGCTCGCGATCGGTGATATCCAGTACGCGGGAGGCGGCAGCGCTGTGGCGGATGCCGGCGCCGTCGTCGTGACGCAATCGCCGCCGGCCGGCAGCCAGGCGGCGGCAGGCTCACGCGTCAACATCATCGTGGGCAGCCGCCCGTGAAGACCCGGGAACGCGCATTCCACCGCGTGCGCATTGCGCCATCACTGCTGAGTGCCGATTTCAGCAAGCTCGCCGACGAGGTCGCGATGTGCGAAGCCGGCGGGGCGGACTGGCTTCACGTCGACGTCATGGATGGTGTCTTCGTTCCGAACCTGACCTTCGGCGCCAAGGTGATCGAGACGGTTCGAAAGCTTTCGACACTGCCCCTCGATGTACATCTCATGGTGGTCGAACCAGAGAAGTACTTCGACGCGTTCGCGCGCGCGGGGGCGTCGGGGCTCACGATTCACGTGGAAGCCGCGCCCCACCTGCACCGCCAACTCGAGCGCATTCGAGAGCTGGGATGCGCCGCGGGGGTCGCGCTGAACCCGGCGACGTCGCTCGAGACCGTGCGGGAAGTGCTTCCGGATCTGGATGTGCTGCTCGTCATGACCGTGAATCCCGGCTTCGGCGGACAGGCGTACATCCCCGCGTGCACGGCCAAGATCGCCCGCGCGCGCCAGATGCTCGGCGAGGCGCAGTCACATGCCGCGCTGGAAGTCGATGGCGGAATTGGCCGGGATACGATCGTGGCGGCGCGCGGCGCCGGCGCAGATACGTTCGTCGCCGGCAACGCCGTGTTCTCTGCCCGCGACCCGCGGCAGGAGATCGGCGCGCTGCGGGCGGCGTGCCTGCCGAAGGCCTGAACAGTGACATCGCGCCAACAATGGCTCATCGTGTTGGGAATCGTGGCGTTCGTGCTCGGTTCCGTCGCGGTTGGCGCGTTTGCGATGCGCGAAGAGCTGTTCCCGGTCGAAGTGGGCTCCCGTGCGCCGCATTTCGAGGCACGCGCGCTTGGCGCGGGGAGGGACCGGGTTCGTTCGCTCGACGACTATCGCGGTCGCGTGCTGGTGCTGAACGTCTGGGCGACGTGGTGTCCACCGTGTGTGTACGAGATGCCGAGCTTCGAACGCCTGCGCGAACAAGTCGCGGACTCGAACCTGCGCATCGTCGCGGTCAGCGTCGATGAGTTCGTGCCCGGTGACTCCGTGCTCGCCTTCGCGCGCGGACTTGGGGTGACGTTCGAGATCCTGCACGATTCCAGCCGGGCTATCGACCGCGCGTATCAGATTACCGGTTACCCGGAGACATTCGTCATCGCGCGGGACGGCACCATCCGGAAGAAATGGATCGGCCCCGCTGACTGGGCATCGCCGGCGAACGTCGCGCTCATTCGCGGACTGCTCGGGCAATGATCCCTCGTCCGCGCCCGTCCGTCCCACTGCGGCCGCGAATCGGCTCGATGTTCACGGAACGACTCGCGCTCAAGTCGCTCTCGGTGCTGCTCGCCCTCGTGCTGTGGTTCGTGGTCGCAGCACGTGAGCCACGCGAGGAGTATGCGCCGGTGCGGTTCTCGCCGCGGCTCGACAGCGCGCTGGTCCTGCGCGACCCAGCTCCGCCCATTCGCGCACATGTCATGGGTCGGCCGAGCGAGATCCTGAAGCTGGCGAGCACCCCGCTTGTCATCCGGCGCCAGATCTCCAGTGATGCCCCGGACACGCTCGTGCTGGCGCTGCGACCGTCGGATGTGGAAGTGCCCGAAGGCGTCGAGGTCATCGTCCATGAGGTGTACCCCAACGCGCTGACGCTGCGATTCGAGCCGTCCACGTCGCGGCGTGTTCCCGTGCGTTCGGCAATCCTGGCGCGCACGCCATTCGACGCGCTGGCGACGCAAGTGGGAGTGAGCGTCGATCCGGACAGCGTCACCGTATCGGGACCGCGCAGGCTCATCGCGCAGCTGGGCTTTGTTCGCACCGTCGCCGAAAGCATTTCCGTGGACACGCTGCCGCACCTCGTCGACCTCGACACCGCCGGCCTCGGCGCGAGCGTTCGGCCCACGCAGGTCAAGGTGCGATTCGTTCGACTGCGTCCGTGACGGTCGTGCTGGGGATCGAGACGTCGTGCGATGAGACGTCCGTCGCACTTCTCGAGGGACGCGGTGACGAGGTCACGCTGCGCTCGCTGGTGATCCTGTCGCAGGACGTGCACCGCCTGTTCGGCGGCGTCGTGCCGGAGCTGGCGTCGCGAGCACATCTCACGGCAATCGAGCCCGTGCTGCGCGGCGCCCTGTCGGAAGCAAAGGCGCAGCTGCACGATATCGACGTCGTCGCGGTCACCATCGGGCCAGGACTGGTGGGCGCGCTGCTCGTGGGAGTGAGCTTCGGCAAGGCGCTCGCCGCGGCCCTGGAGAAGCCGGTCGTCGGCGTGCATCACATGGAAGGGCACCTCTTCGCGACGTCGCTGGAGCACCGCGACGCCATTCCTCCATTCACTGCACTGCTCGTGAGTGGTGGACACACGCTCATCGTCGACGCCGAGGCATGGGGACGCTATCGCATGCTCGGACGCACGCGTGATGACGCAGCCGGCGAGGCA
This sequence comes from Gemmatimonadaceae bacterium, assembly GCA_035626995.1. Taxonomy (GTDB): domain Bacteria; phylum Gemmatimonadota; class Gemmatimonadetes; order Gemmatimonadales; family Gemmatimonadaceae; genus DASPMP01. Next base: position 3,277 of record DASPMP010000282.1, on the reverse strand, counting down.
TTCGACAAGGTTGCGAAGCTCCTGGGGCTTCCGTATCCTGGCGGTCCGCATCTGGAGCGGCTGGCTGCCGGCGCGACGCGTGGCCGCGTGCGCTTTGCGCGTCCCATGCTCCGCCGGGACCAGGCGCCCGGCGATGCGGATTTCTACGACCTGTCGTTCAGCGGGTTGAAGACGGCCGCACTCAACGAGGTACGCCGTGCGGAACCTGCGCCGGCGGCGGAGATTGCCGCGGCGTTCCAGGATTCCCTCGTCGAAACGCTGGTCGAGAAGACCGCGCGCGCGGTGCAGCAGCATGGCCGCACGCGTGTCGTCCTGGGGGGAGGCGTCGCTGGGAATGGCGCCCTCGTGGACGCGATGCGCGCGCGCATGGCGATGCTGGGGGCGTCCGTGTATGCTCCCAGCGGTCGTCTGGCGACGGACAATGCCGCGATGATCGCTCGTGCCGGTCTCTTTCACTTCGAACGTGGCTTTCGGTCCGGTCCGGACCTGAACGCCTACGCGTCTCTCACACTGCCAGGACTGCTCGCGTGATTCTGCTCCAGCTCGCCGCCGCAGGACCCATCATCCATCATCCGTTCCAGTTCGGTTACGGGTGGCTGCAGTTCACCGGGTTCGGGATCGCGGTCGTGCTGTCATTCGTGGTCGCGCAGATGGTCTCGCAAGAGGAGATGAAACGCCTCGGCTTCGATCCGGACCCGATCGCCGACATGATCTTCGGTGCCATCGTGGGTGGGCTGCTGGGCGCGAAGCTGTATTTCGTGGTGGTGCTCGGGAACTGGGATGCGCTGTTTACGCGCGGCGGGTTCGTCTTCTGGGGCGGATTGATCGGCGGCGCGATCGGCGTCTTGCTGATTGCCTGGCGCAAGAAGGTGCCGATCTGGCGCACCCTCGAAGTCGGCGCCCCCGCGGTCGCGGCGGCGTACGCCGTTGGCCGCACCGGCTGCTGGGGCGTTGGGGACGATTACGGTCGCCCGTGGGACGGGCCGCTCGCGGTGCAGTTTCCGGAGGGCGCTCCGCCGTCCACGGTTGGGATTATGCAACAGGAGTTCGGCGTGCAGTTCCCTCCGGGAACGGATCCCGCGACCGTGGTTGCCGTGCATCCCACGCAACTCTACGAAGTGGGGATGGCGTTGATCATGTTCGCCATCATCTGGCGATTCCGGAAACATCATCACGCCGAGGGGTGGCTCTTCGGGGTCTACTGCATCCTGGCGGGAATCGAGCGATTCATCGTGGAATTCTTCCGTGCGAAGGACGACACGCTCGCCATCGGCATCACCATCGCGCAGCTCATCGCGATCGGCGCGATGATTCTTGGGATTTTCCTGATGGCATCGCGCCGCCGGCCGCGGCCGACCTCGCCGTCAGTTGTTGGTGCGTGAGCCCGTCGGTTCGCGACTGATCGCAGCTTCCAGCTGGGCGATCTTGCGCGTCATGAGATCCTGAGCGGCACGCATCTCCGCCAGTTGGGCCTCGACGAGCGCCGTGGCCGTGGGATCCGCTGACACCGTTGGCAACGCCACCGCGCGCTTGGGCCAGAATGTCTTGACGAGCGCAATGACAAAGAGAATGAGCAGCACGAGCTGCGAGAGCAGTGACTCGACGGTGGGATACAGGCCGAGCAGCTCGACGTGGGGGAATCCGGGGATGATCGTGATGGGAACGACGTTTCCTTCCTGCAATTCGCGAATGCCCTTCCCCATGAACACGAATGCCATGTAGTACAACAGCACGCTCGTGACCCCGAACAGTTGGCGCAGCGGTATGCGCACGCCGAAGCGATAGAAGAGCGTGAAGATGACGGCCAGTACGGCCGCGCCGACCAGGATGCCCAGTGAAATCGGCAACATCACGCGGGCGCCTTCGTTGAAGAGCGCCTGATAGAACAGCGCCGTTTCAGCTCCCTCGCGGTAGACGGCCAGGAATGCCACGAAGGCCAGCGCGCGGCCGCCCCCATGCTCGAGGGCAACCGTGACGCGTTCCTGGATGAATTGCTGCCACTTCGCGGCCTCGACCTTCGAGATCAGCCAGTAGCTCACCGAGAAGAGCACAGCGACCGCGATGAGCATCGTGATCCCCTCGATCACTTCGCGCGTGGCCGGCATCGCGGACAGCAGTGTCTTGAGGATGATCGCGGTGATCGCGCTCGCCACGAGCGCCGCGCCGACGCCAACCCAGATTGAGCGCAGCCGCTCCCGGTGTCCTGTCTTCAGGAGGAAGGCGACGATCGCGCCGATGACGAGAATTGCCTCCAACCCCTCGCGGAAAATGATGAGAAACGACTGCCAGAACGCCTGAACACCGCTCCCGGTCGGACGTGTGAGTTCCACCACAGAGGGCATCGTCGTCTCGATCACGTCGCGCGCCCGCTCCGCGGCGCGCAAGTCGCCGCTGCGCACGGCCCCCCGGAAATCCGCGAAATGCTTTTCCATGTTCGCGATGAGTCCCGGCCGCTTCGCACGCGCACGCGTCTCCATCGGCTCGAACGCGATGTATGCGTCGAAGGCGCGGTCCCCCGCTTCGCTCGTGCGGCCACCGCGTGTCGCGGTGAGCGATTGATCCAGCAATGACAGCACCCGACTTGCGACGCTTTCCGCGCTGCCATTCGCGTCCGCGCCGTTCGCCTGCGGCACCACCCGCAGCGGCATCGTCCGGAGGTACGCGACCACGTTGCGGGCCTGCTCGGCAGTGAGGGGCGTCGCCGGCATCGCCGTACCGGGGATGCCGTCGTGCACGATCTTCGTCAGCTCGAGATCGCTGCGCGCTGCCTGATATCCCAGCGAGCCGATTTCACCGGGCAGCCGGGTCAATGATCGCGCAAATGCACCGTCGCCGGCGCCGAGGGCGCCGTGACAACTCATGCAGTTGCGGGTGTAGAGGCCTTCGCCTTCCGCGACATCCGGCGTCGCGGCCCGCAATGAAATGAGATACGAAACGACGTTCCAGCGCTGCTCCGCGGTGAGCGAGTTCCCATAACCGGGCATTGGAGTTCCGCCGATTCCGACCGAAACGATCCGGTACATCGTCGCTGGCGAAACGTCGTGCATCGTCGGGCCGTCGCCGATCGCCGGAGGCGCCGGGTTCATTCCACGGCCACCGGGTCCGTCCCCGCGGCCGGTCGCGCCATGGCAAGAGGCGCAGTTCGCGACGTACAGCTGCTTTCCCTCAGCCAGGTTCGCTGCCTGGCGCGGGAGCTCCAGCGTTGCTTCGCTGCCGAGAGCACCTGTGAACCGCTGCGCCATCGACTTGACGCTGTCGGGCGCCTGCCTGGTCGCCA
>DASPMP010000281.1:0-5272 GCA_035626995.1 Gemmatimonadaceae bacterium | reverse complement strand
CCTCCGGGTCAGCGGCGGAGTTCCTGCCGTCGTGGACAGCACGGCGCTGAGCGAGGGATTTCTTCAGCGCGGTTTCATCGCGCGGTTGCTCGCCGTGAACATCTGGCTGGTCGTGTTCAATCTCATCCCCGCCTTCCCCATGGACGGTGGCCGGGTGCTGCGCGCATTCCTGGCCATGAGGACCGGAGACTACGCGCTCGCGACCGCACGGGCGGCGAAGGTCGGAACGTTCTTCGCGCTCGTGTTCGGCATCCTCGGATTATTCGTCGTCGGCAACCCGTTCCTGGTGATCGTCGCCCTGTTCGTGTGGCTGGCAGCGGCCGGTGAGGCGTCGGCGGTCCAGACCTCCGTCGTGCTGGACGGTGTGCCGATCCAGCGGCTCATGATCCGCGATGTGGAGACCCTCAGCCCGACCGACCCGCTCTCGCGTCCCGTGCGGCTCATCCTTGACGGGTTCCAGCAGGACTTTCCAGTTGTCATGAATGGCTCCGTCGAAGGCATGCTGACACGCTCCACGCTGCTCAAGGCCCTCGCCGAACGCGGCGAACGTGCGACCGTGGGTGAGGTCATGAGTCGCGAATTCCAGCAGGCGAGTCCCCATGAATCCGCCGACGACGTGCTGACACGTCTCAGGAGCTGCGGTTGTCACTCGATGCCGGTGATCGACCAGGGACGCCTGCTGGGCGTCCTGACCATGGACAACGTCGGGGAATATGTCATGGTGCAGGCAGCGCTCCGCGGCGCGACACTCGATCCCGCGCGCATCTAGGAGCGCATGCGCGCCGCCGTCATCACGCGACCAGGCGGACCGGAAGTTCTCGAAGTCCGCGACGTACCGCGCCCGCTGCCGCGCGACGGCGAAGTGCTTGTCCGTGTCCACGCGTCGGCGCTGAATCGCGCTGACCTGCTGCAGCGGGAGGGCCGCTACCCGGCACCACCCGGTGCACCATCAAATATCCCCGGGCTGGAAATCGCCGGCGAGGTCGTCGAGTGCGGTGACGGTGTCGCGACGTGGAGACCCGGAGACCGGGTCTTCGGCATTGTTGGGGGCGGAGGGAACGCGGAATTCGCCGTCAGTCGGGCGAATGAGCTCGTACGGATTCCGGGGAACATGTCGTGGACGCACGCAGCGGCGGTCCCCGAAGCATTCATCACCGCACATGATGCCCTGGTAACTCTCGGAGGAGTCGGGCCCGGACATCAGGTGCTGGTTCATGCAGTGGGAAGCGGCGTTGGTCTCGCCGCGATCCAGCTGGCGCGCGCGTTCGGTGCGACGTGTTATGGCACGGCGCGATCGCACGATAAGGTTGCTCGGGCACGCGACTTTGGTCTTGCGGAAGGCATCGTGATCGAAGGCGATCCCGCCGCAATGGTCGAACATGTGCGCGCGTGGACCGCGAGTCACGGCGTGGACGTCGTGGTGGATCTCATCGGCGGCGCGTACCTCGCATCAAGCGTGGAGTGTGCCGCGCAGCTCGGTCGCGTCATCCTGGTGGGGTTGCTGGCGGGGCGCAGCGCGACGCTGAATCTCGGGATGATCCTCCAGCGCCGCCTGACGCTCCGGGGCACCGTCATGCGATCCCGCAGTGCGGTGGAGAAAGCGGAGGCGACCGCGGCGTTCGCTCGAGACGTAGTCCCCCTTCTCGAACGTGAAACCGTGCGGCCGGTGATCGAGCGTGAGTTCCCACTCGACGAGATCGCGGACGCGCACCAGTTGATGGCGAGCAACCGCACCTTTGGCAAAGTGGTGATCAGGTCGGCGTAGCGGCGCGTGGAATGCAACGCTCTCCGGTGTGCAGCGACTGAGATCTGCTGGCGCGTCCGCCACAAACCAAGCGCTGTCGAGTGCGGTGGAGCCACTCAGCGGCAGGCCGCGGGATTACGACTCCTTGCTGCGGCTCATCGGCGATGCGCGATGTGTCCTCATCGGCGAAGCCTCGCACGGCACCTTCGAATTCTACGATGAACGCGCGAAGATCACGCGTCGTCTCATCGAGGAGCTCGGTTTCGGCGGCGTGTGCATCGAAGGCGACTGGCCGGATGCCTACCGCGTGGACTGCTTCGTCCGGGGGAACAGCGACGATGCCGATGCCACGCAGGCCCTGGGCGGGTTCCGGCGCTTTCCGACGTGGATGTGGCGCAACCACGTGGTCCGCGACTTTGTGCAATGGCTCCGCGAGTACAACGAGGTGAACAAGTCGTCGCCAGCCGGCATCTTCGGGCTGGATCTGTATAGCCTGTACGGCTCCATCGAGGCGATCCTGCGATACCTCGAACGCGTAGATCCCTCCGCCGCGGAACGCGCGCGACACCGCTACTCCTGCTTTGAGCACTTCGGCGGGGACAGCCAGGCCTATGGGTACGCCGTGGCGTCGGATCTCGCAGACCCGTGCGAACAGGAGGCGGTGCAACAGCTGGCGGACCTGCACGCACAGGCGCTCGAATACGTCAACCGCGACGGGTTGCGTGCCGTGGACGACTTCTTTTCCGCGGAGCAGAATGCGCGGCTCGTTCGGGATGCGGAGCACTACTACCGGTCGATGTACCGCGGTCGCGCGTCGTCGTGGAACCTCCGCGATCGTCACATGGCGGACACGCTCGAGGCGATCGAGCGGCACCTTCGAGCCACCGGCCGGTCTGACAAGCTGGTGGTCTGGGCGCACAATTCCCACCTGGGAGACGCGCGCTTCACGGACATGCGGCGACGAGGGGAAGTGAACCTCGGCCAGCTGGTCCGCGAACGCCATGGCGATGCGATGGTCCGGCTGATCGGGTTCAGCACGAACACCGGGACGGTGACGGCGGCCCACGACTGGGACGAGCCCGGCCACCGGATGCGCATCAATCCCGCGCTACCAGACAGCTACGAACGTCTCCTGGCCGATTATTCCGCGGCGCGCAACGTACCGCGATTCCTGCTGTCGCTCGTCCAGGACAGCGATGCGACGGAACTTCTGAATACGCCCCGCCTGCAGCGCGCGATCGGCGTCATCTATCGACCGGAGACCGAGCGCTGGAGCCACTATTACGAGGTCGAGCTGCCGCGTCAGTTCGACGCGCTCATCCACATCGACACGACCACCGCGCTCCGCGGCCTCGAGCCCGGCGAGCACTGGGAGCGCGGCGCGCAGGAACCGCCGGAGACATTTCCCAGCGGCATCTAGCTACTCGCCACCGATCGCGTCGCGGGTCCCGGCTCCAACCGCGCCTGCTGCGCCGAGCAGCGCACCCATGAACGGCTGCGCGATACAACGGTAGAAATCCTGATTTCCGCACAGGGCTTCCGCGTCGCGTTCGACGAAACGCTGCACCTTGCTTGGATAGGTATGGCAGCGCGGCGTGTTCGTTCCGCGCACGCAGCCATTGTAGCGGAGCAGACCCTTCATCAGGCTGCCGGGCTGGGTCGCGACAACGTGTCCCGGCGTCGCGCGCTTGCTCCGTGGCTTCAGGTAGTGCTCGAGAATGAACACTCCATAGCGCAGGTTCGTGGAGTCCGCTTCGATGTTCGGATCACCGAACTTCTTGCTCAGTTCCTTGAACCACACTTTCGGATAGACCTGCATCAGCCCCACGGCACCGACGTTTGACTTCGCACGCGAGATGAACTGCGCGTTTTCCGTCAACATCACGCCAAAGATCACGGCAGGCGGCACCCCACGCAGAAACGCTTCACGAACGGCAAAGTGGGCGATGGAGTCAGCGCGGGCCTGGCTCATGCGACCGGTGCGCACGAGGTCCGCCGCGAACCGCTGCTTCTGGTCCCTGAATTCGGCGGATGCTTCGATGCGCGCAATCGAGTCCGCCAGGGGACCCGTCGCGAGTGGCGCAACCGGTGCCGGAGCCACCCCGGGCTGTGCGGCGCGCATGATGTCGCCCACGACCGGGGCACTGCCCGCGTAGATCGGTCGCATGCGTGATGCAACGAATCCGATTGCGGCAATCAGCGCGACCACGGTGAGTCCGTCGCGCGCAATGCGCTTCCAGGTCCAGCGCTGGGGAGAGGTCCGCTGCGCCGGCTGCATGTTGCGTCTATCCATCTGCCTCCACGGATTTCGCAGAGGCTACCAATGCAATGTTGGTGCTACGCTACGCGCACAAAACTTCCGATTCCGCGGTTAGTGAGGCCGCTTCGGAGTAGGAAGCGGGCGGAGCGGCGGACGGGTCCACAAGAATCGAGAAACACGAACCCACGCCCGCCTCGCTGACCACGGCGATGCGGAACCCAAGCAGTTCGCAGAGCGTTCTCGAGATCGCCAGGCCGAGGCCGGTGCCGCCGAATTTCCGCTGTGTGCTGTTGTCCGCCTGTTCGAACCGCTCGAAGATTGCCGCGAGTCGCTCCGGCGGAATTCCGATGCCGGTGTCAACGACATCGATCCGCATCGGACGCGTGTCGGCGGCACGTACGGCAACCTGGACCAGTCCTTTCTCCGTGAACTTGGCCGCGTTGCCAATCAGGTTGATCAGGATCCGGCGGAGTTTCGACTCGTCGGTGAGGAGTGGACGAACGCCATACGGTATGCACATCCGTGCCTCGGCGCGCATGCCACCGGGAGCAGCGGCGATCTGCGCGATCGTCTCCATGATGACCGCTCGGAGCGAGACAGACGTGTGCTCCACGAGCATCTTGCCGGCTTCGATGCGCGACAGGTCGAGGATGTCGTTAATGACGCGCAGCAAATGGGTACCGTTGTCGTTGATCCGCTCAAGGAAGGCGAGATCCTGTGTTTGCAGATTGCCCGCCTTGTTCTTGCGCAGGTGTTGCGAGAAGCCGATCACGGCATTGAGCGGTGTACGAAGTTCGTGACTCATGGTCGCCAGGAACTGGCTTTTGGCCCGACTGGCGGACTCGGCCGCGCTCAACGCCGCTTCGAGCTCGGCCGTGCGCTCTCGGACGCGCTCCTCGAGTCGCGCATTTTGCTGCTGGAGCGACCGATGCAGGACGCGCGTGGTGAGGAGATTCTGCACGCGCACGATCACTTCGGACGTCTCGAACGGTTTCTCGAGGAAGTCCTTCGCACCGGCCATCAATACTTTCTGCCGCGTCTCCGGCGACGCGTCGCCAGTGATCGACAACACGGGGAGATACTCCGTCGACGACACCCGGTCACGCAGCTCGGCAAGGACGCCGAATCCATCGAGCTCCGGCATTCGGATGTCGAGGATGATCAGGTCCGGATTCAGCTCCTCATACAGACGCGCCACGTCGCGAGGACGCGTCGTGGTATGTATCGCGGTAAATCCCGCCCGCGCGAGGATCCGAGCGAGAAGCCGA
>DASPMP010000280.1:0-29402 GCA_035626995.1 Gemmatimonadaceae bacterium | reverse complement strand
CCCAGGCGCAACTTCTCGGGTGGGGCAGGGCTGGTCTCGACGGCGCGGGATTACGCGCGGTTGCTGCAGATGCTCCTCAACGGCGGCGAGCTCGATGGCGCGAGAATTCTTTCGCCAAAGACGGTCGAGCTCATGGCCACGAACCACGCGGGCTCACTCTATCCGCAGCGGGGCCAGACCTTCGGGCTGGGATTTTCGATCGTGGAGTATCTTGGTGCCGACAACAGCCTTCTGTCGCCGGGGACGTACGGGTGGGGGGGCGCCTATGGCAGCCAGTATCGCATCGACCCACGCGAGCGGATCGTGCTCGTCTTCATGCTCAACCAGCTGCCGAACCGGTCGGACGTCGCGGCAAAGTTCCCAACGCTCATCTACCAGGCGCTCGTACAACCGCGGCAATAGGAAAGGGGGAACGAGAATCCCGTTCCCCCTTCCTGCCGTTCCTAGTGCACGTCGTTCCGCTTCGACAGCTTCGAAATTTCCAGCTCGGCGGTGCTCACGTCCGGCATGTTCTCGATATCCCCGAGTGACTCCTCGCTGGCCTGATCCATCGTCGGACGCCAGATGTACACACCGCGATGCCTGCGCATCGAGTGCGGTTCCCCCGGTGGGGTCACTGGAGTGGAGAACGTGCGGTGCGCGAACCGCGCGAGTGCTTCCGCCACTGCCGCGGGAACCACAAAGACCTTGGCGCTCCATCGCGCTGGCTTCGGGACACTCGCGGCCGGAACGGGCGCGGGACTGACGGGTGCTGCAGCATTGCGACGCTCGACCTCTGCCTTGATGGCCGAGCGATCCACAGTGAAGCGTTGCATGGCGTATCTCGCCGATAGGTGGGATGCTTCCTGATGGGGGTGCTGTCATGACGCGGCCACCCGATGCGGCGTAACAGCCGCGGTCTCGGCTCCCGGCTTCGGCTCCCGGCTTCGGCTCCCGGCCTGACGCCCCCTCAGTCTTTCAGGAAGTACTCCACCGTCGATACGACCCGCACGACCTTCGCGACCTGTCCTTCGCTCATCACGCCCGGCGCCTGCTCGCGGCCGGTGATCTCGAAGATCCCCTGGTTCGCCTTGCGGATGCCACCGAGGTCGCTGCGGGAATCACGCGCGAACTGCTCCGCGGCCTCGCGAGCGCGCGTGGTCGCCTCGGCGATCATCGCCGGCTTGACCTCATTCAATTTCGTGAAGAGGAACGTAGGGCCCTGACCCTGACCGCCGTACTCGCCACCGGCGCCGGAGGAAACGACCACCCCGATGGCGGCCAGGTCGCCGATGCGCTGTGCCGCGGTGCGCACCTGCTCCGGCTGTGAGGAGCGGACGAGCAACGTCTGGCGGACGATAAACCGGTTCGCGGTGGGACGGTCGCCGCCGTATTGCTGCGCTTGCGCATCGCTGACACCAAACCCGGTGAGCTCCACCTGTGTGGTGTCGATGCCGTTGCGCGCCAGGAACTGGCGAACGCCGGCGATGCTGCGCGTCAGCTTCCCCTGCGCCGCGGCCAGGTCATTATCTGCGCCGACCACGTGTAACGGCCAGATGGCGACATCGGCCCGTACCTCGCGCTCGGCCACGCCCTTGACCGTGACGTAACGATCGGTGGACCGGATCTGTGACGCCCCAACGGCAACGAACAGCCCAGCGAGGGCAATTCCCGACGCAACAATGATGGCACCGGCGGTTCCGCGTTCCATGCGATGTCTTACACCGTTTCCGGCTCGGTGTTCGCGCGGGCCATGCGTGCGCGCAGCCATTCGTGGTTGTATGCGGTCCAGAGTCCTGCCAGGATCGAGACGAAACAAAGCAGCGCCGCGCACGCGCGCAGTCGCGCGGCGTAAATCGTGTCCCTGTTCAGCACCCCCCAGCGCGCAAACAAGTTGTAGAAGTCATGACTTCCGGGATCATCTGCGCCCGTCGCGCCGGTGATGAGCATCAGCTCCCCGGCGCGCGCGTCTCCCGCATAGATGGCCACGTTCAACAAGCTGATGGCGGTCCACCAGAGGCAGATGGTCGCCGCATGAAGATCGCGATGCTCCCGCTTCCCCCCGATGAAGTACGCCATGAACGCGAGTGGGATCGCGAGCTGCGTGACGGAACCGCCCAGGATCACTCCAGTCTCGCCGAAGGGCTGGATGCCGAAGGGCATGAACAGCATGTGCCCGAATTCGTGGATGGCGAGGTTGATGCCGCTCAGCAGCGGCACCTGTCCCAGCTCGTCGCGGAATGCCGAGATGGAGACGGGGATGAGAACCAGCGTGAGGCCGATGCGCGCCCAGCGAAGTACATCCGGTCCCTCGCGCGTCATGGAAACAGTCGCTTTGGCTGCTCGTCGATGAGCTCAGACGCAAGACTCGCCAGCCGATCCGCAAGTTCCTTGAGCGCCTTCTCGCGTCGTTTGACCGCGTAGTGATAGCTGGTGCGCGCGGTCGCGCCGACGATAAGGAGCCAGGCGGGAACGATAAACGACGCGGCGATGCCTGGAAGATTGAACGCACCAAACATGACGCCCAACATCGGCGCCATCCCGCCACCACCCATGCCGCCTCCCACGCCCCCGTAAATAGCCCCGAGCAGGTTGTTGAAGTTCTCCTGCACGAGGATTCGGGTCTTTCCGGGCCGGATCGACACCACGATTTCGATATTTCTCATGCCGGACTGCCCCTTGTTGAGCACCCAGGAGAAGCTGCGACCCAGCTGACTGACCTGGCCGACTTCCTTCACGCACCGCCGGATTTCGTCCACCATCTCGCTGTAGTCGCGCTCATCCAGCTCTCCATCGACGACGCGTTCGTACAGCGCGCGTGTGGGGCCCCCGGCCCAGAAGTTGTCCTTCGGCGCTTCGAGCGTTGCCTCCCGGGACTGCGCGCGCGGCGAGAGTGAGCGCTCTGCCTTGCGCACGAGGTCCGCGGGAATGCCCACGTCGCGGGCGATCTGCTCGACACCGCCGATGGTCATCGCACCGCTGCTCGTCGGGTGTGCCACCTCGAGCTCCGCGGCACGGTTGACGATCGCCTCGATCTCGTCGGGCCGATATTTCCGGCGTCCCTGCTTCGCGATGCCCTTCAGCTCCTCGATGAACGCGCCTGGCGTTGCCGTGCGCTGATCCGGACGCAACGCCAGCGCCCGCACCAACGCTGCCTCCAGGGTCGGTCCCGCGGCCGAAAGTGGTTGCCGGTGCAGGGGATTGGTGTCCAGGAACCTTCCCTCGCGGACGGAGTCGTCCGACACCCATCGGCCGGGAATCTCCCCGACGATCATCTCGTAGACAAGAATCGCAAGCGCGTACACGTCGGTGCGTGCGTCCACGTCGGTGAATCCCGCCGCCTGCTCGGGACTCATGTATCCCGGCGTTCCCAACGAGATGCCAGTCCGGGTCAGTGCGATGCCATCCGAGGCCGAGCTGACTGCTTTCGCAATGCCGAAGTCCGCGACAATCGGATGATTCCGCGTGAACAGCACGTTTTCCGGCTTGATATCCCGATGCAGTACGCCACACTGGTGCGCGTATGCCAGTGCGTCGGCAATCGGCTCGGCAATCGCGATTGCACGGTCGGCGGGCATCTTCTTGTCCTTGCCGACGCGGTCCCGAAGGTTCCCACCGTCGATGAACGGCATGACGTAGTAGAGGAACTCCTCTGCTTCACCTGAGTCATGCAGGGACAGGATGTGCGGGTGCACCATCCGGGCGACGATCTGGATTTCCTTGAGGAATCGGTCTGCGCCAATAGTCGCGGCGATGTCGGGGCGCATGACCTTGAGCGCGACGTCTCGGTGGTGCTTCCGATCGTACGCCACGTACACGGTCGCCATCCCGCCGCGGCCGAGCAGGTCGCGTACCTCGTAGCGCTCACTCAGGGCGCGAGCGAGATCGGTGGGAACCACGGCGGTCACGGGACGAATATACGGCCAACACGGGGTACAAGCTTCACCTTGTCGGCACGCGCGTTCGGCTACAGCTTAGGGCCGTGCCGCTGATGTTGCGAACGCCCGTGAGGGGATCCGGTAGATGATGCGGCGCATGCCGCTCGAGGCGAAGCTGCCGTTGCTCATGTCGGCCATACTGGCGACCGTGCTGGCCATCGCCGTCATCGCCAGCTACATCAGCATGCGGAGCGCAGCACTGAGCCGGGCGGTGGATCGCGCGGACCGTGCCACGCGACAGATTGCCATGGTCGCGGCGCAGGGGCTGCCCGCACAGAACCAGCGGTATCGCGCCCTCGCCAGCGACAGTGTCGTGAGACGCGCCCTGCGTGGCGAAGCGGTCGATGCGCGGCCCGTCCTCGCCCGCCTCTCACTGGCCAGCGATTCGGGGATGCCGGTCGAGCTGTGGACCGGCGATGGCCGTCGCGTGGCGTTCACCGGGAACGACATCCGTGCGGGTTCATTGTCCGTGCAGCCCAGACCGGAGCTGCCAGAGCATATCGCTCGCGGCATCGACGCCAACGCCGACCGGGTCACCGACTCGTTACGCCTCTCACCGCTGTATGAAGCGAATGGCCGCGTCCACTTCTGGTTGATCATGCCTGTGCGCGACCGGAATCGGGTCGTCGGATACATCACACACCAGCGGCGCATCGCGCAGAATGCGCAGACCGCGCAGACTTTACGCGAATTGAGTGGCGATTCTGCGTCGATGTACTACCGCAATCTCGACGGGAGCTATTGGGCGACGGTCGGTGGGTCGGCGATGACCGCGCTCCCGTCCCCCGATAGCGATGGGCTCACGACCACGAGCGATGGTGAGCGACTTCTGGTTCAGGAAGAGCGTGTCGGCTCCACCCCATTGGTCATCGGGATGAGCATCCCCGAACGTGCCGTCGTCGCGCGGGCGACGCGCCCCGTCCGCACCGTCGCGTTGCTGAGCATCCTGCTCGTTGTCGCTGGTGGACTGGCGGCGTGGTTCATTGGACGCAGCGTCGCGCGTCCCCTGGGAAACATCACCCGCGCCGCGGAGCTCCTGGCGACGGGCGATTTCGCTGCGCGCGTGCCTGTGTCGGGCGAACACGAAGTCCGGCGCCTCGCCGAAAGCTTCAACAACATGGCCGCGGAGCTCGAGCGCTCGCGTCGTGCGCTGGAAATGCAGACGAGCGAGGCGCGAGCCGCCAACAGTGCGAAGTCCGAGTTCCTCACCACCATGAGCCACGAGCTTCGCACCCCGCTCAATGCGATCGGCGGCTATGTGGACTTGCTGGACATGGAGCTGCGCGGACCCCTCACGGCTGCGCAGCGTCGCGACCTCGAGCGCATCAAGGCGAGCCAGCAGCATCTGCTGGGACTGATCAGCGGTGTCCTGGACCTCGCGCGCGTCGAGTCGGGGAAGCTGTCGTACGAATTCGTCAATGTGCCCGTGGACGCGTTCCTCGCCGGCATCGACGCGCTCATCGAGCCGCAGGCGCGCGCAAAGGGCATCCAGCTCACCTACCAACCGGCGGCACCGGACCTGGCGGTGGTCGCGGACCGGGAGAAGTTGCGCCAGGTCGTCCTGAACCTGCTGTCCAATGCGATCAAGCATACTCCCGAGGGAGGAACTGTGATGCTCACCGCGGAGTCGCTCGGCGGGCGCGTGCAGATCGCGGTGCAGGACACTGGCCCGGGCATCCCTGACGACAAGCGCGACGAGATCTTCGAGCCCTTCGTGCAGCTCGATCGGTCGCTCTCACAGCCGGGCGAAGGCCTCGGACTCGGGCTGGCGATCAGTCGCGATCTCGCGCGCGGGATGTCGGGCGACCTCACCGTGGACCGGCACTTCTCCAATGGCGCCCGCTTCATCCTGACACTGAACCGCGGCGTGTATGAAGAGGGAGAGCGTCTCGTCCTCACTGGGGAAGCACCGATCGTCCGCTGACCGCAATCGTGACCACACCGCTCGCTGATCTCGAACTGCTCATCCGTGCGCACTATGCGCTCATCGTGCTGGAGACGAATGAGCCGGAGCGTGCGGAAGAGCTGGTGCGCCAGGCCGCCAGCCAGTTGAATCTGCACTACTACTACTGGACGCGATCGAAGGGAGTGCGACGCGGCAACACGGTCGGCGACCCGTACTTCCAGGACACCCAGGAACCGACCAAGGCACTCAAGTACGCCGAGCAGGATTCGGCCGGCGTGTACCTGTTCCGCGACCTGGCGGCGTACATCGAGGATCCGCTGGTGCTGAGCCACCTCCTCGACGTCGTGAACATGTTCGAGGCGCGCCGCGGGGCCCTCGTTGTCGTGGGAACGCATGTAAAGTTGCCGGACGCGCTGCGCCCGCATGCGACGTTCTTTCGTCTGCCCGCGCCGACCTTCGACGACTACCGCGTCATCGTCGAACGCATGATTCGCGAATACTCCGCGCGGATGCGTGTGCAGGTGGAGTTGACACCCGAGGATCGCACGCGCCTCATCCAGAACCTGCAGGGGCTGACCCTGGTCGAGGCGGAGAAGATCGTCACTCGTCAGATCGTGGAAGACGGCAACCTGCGCGCATCGGACATCGATGGCGTCATCGCGGCGAAGCGCCAGGCGATTCAGCAGGACGGGCTGCTCGAGTTCTATCCCGCGGAGTTTGGGCTGAACCAGGTCGCGGGGCTGAAGGGTCTCAAGGAGTGGCTGGCAAAGCGCCGCGCGGTTGTCTCGGACCCCCAGCGCGCCGTCGACTTCGGGTTGCGCTTCCCGAAGGGAATCCTGCTCCTCGGCGTTCCCGGCTGCGGCAAGAGCATGTGCGCGAAGGCGGTCGCCGCCGAGTGGGGGCTGCCGCTGCTGAAGCTCGATCCCGCCAACCTGTACGACAAATACGTCGGCGACAGCGAGAAGAACTTCAAGCGCGCGCTAGGGGTCGCCGAGCGGATGGCGCCAGTGGTGTTGTGGATCGACGAATTGGAGAAGGCGTTTGCCCAGGGAGGCGACGAATCCGACGGAGGCGTCTCGCGCCGGGTGTTCGGCTCGTTCCTGAACTGGCTGCAGGAGCGTCGCGGGGACGTTTTTGTCGTTGCAACGTCAAATGACGTTTCGCGACTGCCGCCGGAGTTCATCCGGAAAGGTCGCTTTGACGAAGTGTTCTTCGTGGATCTTCCGCAGCCGAAGGTGCGCGAGGGGATCTTCGATATCCATCTCGCGCGCCGGAAGCAACATTCGTCGAAGTTCGACCTGCCCACGCTCGCCGGCGCGACGGAGGGATTCAGCGGCGCCGAGATCGAGGAGTCAGTCGTGTCGGCACTGTTCTCGGCATTTTCCGCAAAATCGCCACTGAGCACGGAGCTACTGCTCCAGGAGATCCAGAACACGCGTCCACTCGCCATGACCATGGTGGAGAAGGTGAGTGAGTTGCGGGCGTGGGCGTCCGCTCGAACCGTGAAGGCAGACTGACGGGCTAGAGTGCGGTGGGGCGGGGCGGTGGAGCAGCGAGGGGTGGCGGAGCGCCGCTTGGTCACAAGACTTTGACAACCGAAACTCCGTCCATCCCGCTCAAGGCTTGCTGGCTGTCAAAGTCTTGTGACCAGACGCGCTCCGCCACCCCTCGCTGCTCCACCGCCCCGTCCCACCACACGCCGACTAACTGGCCATGGCGCAGATCGTCTCCCACTCCTTGGGCGTTACGGGCGTGACCGACAGGCGCCCGATGCGAAGGAGCGCCATGTTCGCCAGCTCCTTCCGCTGCTTGATGGCCTCGAGCGTTACCGGATGCGTCAGCTGGGCGACGGCGCGCAGGTCCACCATGTACCAGACCGGCTTGTCCGGCGTCGATTTCGGATCGTAGCCGTCGTTCGATGGATCGAACGCGCTGTCGTCCGCATACGCCTCGCGGACAACTTCGCAGATCCCGACGACACCTGGCGGCTCGGTGGACGAGTGGTAGAAGAAGACCCGATCGCCCACGCGCATGCCGTCGCGCATGAAATTGCGCGCGACGAAGTTCCGGATCCCATTCCAGTGCGTGGTCTTGTTGTGGATGCGCAGCAGGTCGTCGAATGAAAAAGTGCTCGGCTCCGATTTTACCAGCCAGTAGCGCCGTTCCCCCGGGGCTCGCGGCGTAAACACCGCGTCCCACGCTCCCGGGGCCTTCCCTTTGTCCCCCTTAATGTCCGCCCTTTTGTCCGCCTTTTTCTTCATGGCTATCTCGCAAGATTCCGGTTCGTATACGCCCGCTCCGTCGTAACTTCGCGCACGAGCACCGGGCGTAGCCAGTCGGGAATCCGGATCGGGGTGTCCGCCCGCGGTATCTCGAGCTCGGCCAGCCACAGGTCGCGATCGACGAATTCGTCGATCTCCCAGCGCGCCTCACCGTCCGCGACGACGTACCTGCGTTTGCGAAGCCGGCGTCCCTCGGTCAGCTGCCACAGATGCGCGAAGGTGCGTTCGTCGGTCTCGTCCTCCAGCTCCAGCCGAATGACGCCACTGCCGACCTTGACGGTGCGGAAGAACTTCACGCCACCGTTCCTTGATTGCTGACGGCGGAGACGCTCCAGCAGTCGCACGCCTGGCAGGTACCCCTGGTCAATCTCATACACCTCCACCGGCGACGGCATTGCTGGCGCGCCGCTCAACAGGTACTTCCGCTCGATCTCCTCGACGGCGTTATCCGTCACGCGATGCGATAGCCGCGGAACATGAAGTACACGGCGCCGAGTATGCAGAGCGAGGCCCAGAGATAATCCAGCTTCACCGGCTGTTTCATGTACAGCACGGCAAAGGGCACGAACACGGCGAGCGTGATGACTTCCTGGAGCATCTTCAGCTGGGGAAGCGTCAGCGCCGTATACCCGATGCGGTTCGCCGGCACCTGGAGCAGATACTCGAACAGCGCGATTCCCCAGCTCACGAACGCCGCGATGTACCACGGCTTTCCACTCAGGTTGCGGAGGTGCGCGTACCAGGCGAAGGTCATGAAGACGTTCGACGCGCCGAGCAGCAGGACGGTCCGCAGCAGCACAGAGTTCATTGGTCGATGGCGGTGGATCGATCGGGGGCGAGAGGCATGCGTTCGATGAGATCCCACTTGTTGCCGTACAAATCCTTGAAGACGACGACTCGGCCGTACTCCTCACTGCGCGGCGATTCGGTGAACGTCACGCCGCGCGACACCATGCGCTCATAGTCCGCATCGAAGTCATCGGTATGCAGGAACAGGAAGACGCGTCCGCCAGTCTGGTTCCCGATGCGCGATTCCTGGTCGGCGGTTGCCGCCCGGGCAAGGAGCAGGGAGGCGCCCTGGTGCGATCCCGCGGGGGCGACGCGGACAAAGCGCTTCCGGTCTTCGCGCGGGCTGTCTTCCAGCACGACGAAGCCGAGCTTCTGGGAGAACCACGCGATCGCCTCGTCGTACTCGCGCACGACGAGGCTGATGTGCGCCAGGCTCTGGGTCATCCTGTGCCCGCGTCATGTCGCTGCCAGAATTCCTTCTGCAGCTGCCGGATGAGCGGAATGGAGATGAGCACCGAGATCAGGTTCGGGATTGCCATCAACCCGTTGAGGGTGTCGGCGATGTCCCAGATGAGGTGCAGCGAGCCAACGGCGCCAAGATAGATGAAGACAAGCCACGCGATGCGGTAGGGCAGCGCGGCCTTCGTTCCGAAGAGGTAGACGATGCCGGTCTCACCGTAGTAGCTCCATCCGATCAGCGTGGAGAAGGCGAAGAGGACCAGCCCTGTCGTGACGACGATGTCGCCCCAGGTACCTGGCAAGCCGATCTCGAACGCCCGCACAGATAGCGCGGCGCCAGTCTGGCCGTCATCCCAAGCACCGGTCACGAGAATCACCAGCCCTGATGTCGTGCAGATGAGCAGGGTATCGACGAACACTTCAAAAACGCCGTACAACCCCTGACGGACCGGATGGTCCGTGTTCGCCGTCGCATGCACGAGTGGCGCGCTGCCCAGGCCGGCTTCGTTCGAGAAGAGACCGCGGGCGATGCCATAACGCATCGCGAGCATGATGGTGCTCCCGGCGAAACCACCCACCGCGGCCGTGCCGCTGAAAGCACCGTCAAACACCAGGCGCAGCGCGCCTGGCAATGCGCTTCCGAAGCGCACGAGCACCACCAGTCCACCGAGGATATAAACGATCGCCATGAATGGGACGAGGATCTCCGCGAATGCAGCGATGCGCTTGATCCCGCCCAGGATGACGGCGGCAGAGATAACCACGAGCACGATGCCGACGATGGAGCGCGAGGCGCCGAAGCTTTCCTCGAGACTGGCCGCCACCGAGTTCGCCTGGACCATGTTGCCGATGCCAAAAGCGGCGAGCGCGGTAAGGAGCGCGAAGATGGTGCCGAGCCAGGGCATCCCGCGTTTCTTGAGGGTGTACATCGCGCCACCGCGCCAGGTCCCGGTTGCGTCCTTCTCACGGTAGTGCAGCGCAATCACGATCTCACAGAACTTCGTGGCCATTCCGAGGATCCCCGAGACCCACAACCAGAACAGCGCCCCGGGTCCGCCGAGAGTGATCGCGGTCGCGACGCCAGCGATGTTCCCGACGCCAACAGTTGAAGCGAGGGCCGTCGCCACTGCCTGGAAGGGAGACACCGTGCCCTCGCCGTGTCCCTTGTGGCGCAACTTGCCGAGGACTTCGGTGAGCGCTGCGCCCAGTCGACGGAACTGTACGCCGCCGGTGACGAACGTCAGCAGCAGGCCGGTGCCGACGAGCAGGATGATGATCGGCCAGCCCCAGACGAATCCATTGATCCAGCTGTTGACACTCGCAATTGTCTCGGTCATGTCGCGGGGTGTGAGGGTTTGGTGCTATTCCGTCGCGGCCTTCTTCTTCGCGCGCGCCGCGCGCGCTTCGGCAACACTGATCGTTTTCTTCCGGGGCAGGGAGGGCGCGTCGTCCGCGTCGCCTGACGATGAACGGTTCGAGTGCCACACGCGCTGCTTCACCGACCCGCCAATCTGCTCCATGGTGCGCTTGGTCGTCACTGACGTCGTGAAGCGCTCCACCAGCGCATCGCCCGGCTCTGCGTGTTCGTCGCGATGCTTGATCAGGAGCCAGGACGGCTTGCCCCCCGAGCCGCCCGATCCCCATCCGCGCGTGCGCACCAGCACCCAGCTGCCTTTCATGCGCTTGCCATGGAACACGACCTTGAGGTCGCCTTTGCGATAGCCCTCCCGGACGCCGTCCTCACCGCCGCCCTTCTCCGGCTCGTACCAGCCGTTGTCCCAGAGCATCACGGTGCCGCCACCGTATTCGCCCGGCGGGATGGTTCCTTCGAAGGTGTTGTACTCGATCGGATGATCCTCGACCTGCATGGCGAGTCGCTTGATCGAGGGGTCGGGCGCGGGTCCTTTCGGCACTGCCCAGCTTTTCATCACGCCGTCCAGTTCGAGGCGCAGGTCGAAGTGGAGGTGGCTTGCGGCGTGTTTCTGGATCACGAAATCCAGTTTCTTCACTTTCTTCTTCGAGGTGGCGCCACCCTCGGGCTCCGCGGTCTTCCTGAAGTCGCGCTTCTTCCGGTACTCGGTGAGCTGCTCGCGCGGCGATGGTTTTTTCTCCGCGCGCTTCGCGGACTTCTTAACTGCCTTTTTCGCTGGCATGACGCCTCTGGGATCGGTACGGACAGCAACAGAATGATGCGAACCGCCCAACGCTGCGCACCAATTATGCAAGGGAACCGTCCCGGAGCATATGACCAGACATCTTTTTCTCACCTTGGCGCTAACCCTCTGGGCAGCTGCCGAGGCCCATGGCCAGCGGCCGCAGATTTTCGAGTCCACCGGTGAGGTGTCGCGAAAGGCTGTCGGAAAGGGTGACGTTTCCCGGCTGGCGCCGCGGGTCCCCGGACTGCCAGCAGAGATGCGGGCGAGGCTACAGGTCAGTGGCGACTCCGCGCAACGGATCGCGCTGCACGACTTCGATTGGCGCGGACGCGTGAGCTCGATCGAGGTGGACGAAGATGACGTGCGAGTCTTCTGGGATGTGAAGATCGTCCCGGACTCGACTTCCGGCACCCTCGTGCGCTACCGAGTGGACGGTCGCACCGGCGGCATCCTCGAGATCCGTGAGTTCACTGGAATTCGTGGCCTCGCGCGTCGGCGTCCCTAGGTCGCGGCGAAGTATCCTGCAGTTTCCGGTGTAATTGGCTCCGATCCGTGTAAACTGTTCTCCCTTCACTACGGCACCAGCCGGATATCCCAGAAAGCCGTATAAGTTTGGAGAATGCTCGCGCCAACGAAGACGCTCCTTCTCGCGACGACTTTCCTGCTGTCGCTCGCGCTCCCCGCCCAGTCGCAGCGCCTGCGCATCGAATACTCGATTGCCATGCCGGAACCCGCGTCGCACCTCTACGACATCTCCATCTTCATTGGGGGATTGCCGTCGTCCGCTCCCGTCGAGCTCCAGATGCCGGTCTGGTCGCCCGGCCGCTATGCGAAGATGGACTTTGCGAAGAACGTCCAGCAATTCAGCGTCACCGCGAGCGACGGCAAGCCCCTGCCGTGGACGAAAACCAGCGGTTCACGCTGGCGCGTCACCCCGGGGACCGCGCGGAGCATGCGCGTGAATTATCGCGTCTTCGCGAACGCTCCGATGTCCGGCACCTTCTCGGTGCTCGACACCCTCCACGCGAACTGGAATGGTCCGTCGCTCTTCATGTACGTCGAGGGACACAAGCAGGATCCGGTGACACTCGCCGTATCGGCGCCGCAGAACTGGACGATCATCAATGGCGAAGTCACTCGGCCAGGCCAGCGGCTCTTCAACTTCCCGACGTACGACCATCTCATCGACACACCCACGGAGGTCGCACCGACCGGCGAACTGCTTCTCGACTCTTTCGTCGTTGACAACCGCTTCTACCGCGTGATGGTGCACCACAACGGTCCCGTCCCCGATGGCGTGCGCGAGCGGTTCGTGCATCACGTCGAGAACATCGTGCGCTACCAGAATTCCGTCTTCACGCCGCCGCCCCTCGACCAGTTCACCTTCCTCTTCAACATCGGGTTCCCCGGTGGTGACGGAATGGAGCACCTGTACTCTACCCAGATCGCGAACCCGAACGTGTGGACGGACACGGCGACGCTCCTTCCGGGAATCACGACGGCATCCCACGAATATTTCCACGTCTGGAACGTGAAACGAATTCGTCCTGTTGCCCTGGGTCCCTTCGACTACACCCGCGAGCAGTACCAGCCGTCGCTCTGGGTGGCCGAAGGATGGACGTCGTACTACGGTTTCGTCACGCTGCGACGCGGTGGCATCGAGGACAACGCCGGCTTCTATCGCCGCATGGCGAATCTGCTGCAGCAGAACCTCACGGCGCCGGGGCGCAAGGAAGTGTCCGCAAGGATGGCGTCGTTCCACGCGCCGTTCTGGGACGGTGCGCCGAGCGCGCAGCCGAACAATGGCAGCCAGACCTTTTTCAGCTACTACACGAAGGGGGCCGGAATCGCGGCGTATCTGGATCTCTTCATCCGGCATCGCTCGAACAACGCAAAATCACTGAATGACGCCTTCAACTTGCTCCGCACGCGCACATGGACCGCGCCGAAGACGTCGTACTACCTGCAGGGGCGGGGCTATACCGAAGAGGATGTCGAGCGTGCGGCGAGCGATGCCGCCGGCATCGACATGAAGTCCTGGTTCAACCTTCACGTCGGCGGCACCGAGGACATGAACTACGACGAAGCGCTTGGCTGGGCCGGGCTGCGTCTGGTGCGGACCGAAGGAGGCCCGTGGACCATCGAGGAACTGCCCGACGCGACACCCGAGCAGCTGCGCGTACGTCTTGGCTGGCTGACCGGACGTCACGATCGGTAGTCAGGGATCCCTGAGTCCGGTCACATCGCTCACCGTCCCGGCCACGGCGCGCCCTGGTTCATTCGCGTCACCGGCGCCAGCCCTTTGTACACGAACTTCTGGACACGTTTTCCCTCGTAGGTCTCCGTCGTGTACACGTTCCCCTTCGAATCCGTAGCGATGGAGTGCACGGCGAAGAACTGGCCCGGCTGACGACCGCCGCCGCCGAAGTAGGTGAGGATCTCGAGCGACTGGCGCTCGATGATGTAGACGCGTTCGTTCCTGCCATCCGCGAGATAGATGTATTTCTGCTGCGGATCGCGCGAGAAGGCGATGTCCCAGACGGCGCCATCGCCACGCGTGCGCGGCGCGATGCGCACTTCCTTCACGAACTTGCCGTCCTTCCGGAACACCTGGATGCGGTTGTTCGGGCGGTCGCAGACATACACGTGCCCGTCGGTGGACGGCTCAGCGCAATGCACCGGGTTACGGAACTGCGGCGCCGGCGGCGCGTCGGGATTGTACGGTCCCATGTTCGTGTCCTTCGGCGCGTTGCCGTACGCGCCCCAGAAGCGCTTCACCGCGCCGGTGTTCATGTCGATCACCGCCACGCGCTTGTTGCCATACCCGTCGGCGAGATATGCCTCCTGGGCACCCGCATCGAAAGCGATCTTCGCGACGCGGCCAAAGTGTTCGGTGGTGTTGCTGTTCGCGCCCTGTCCGGTCTTTCCGAATTGCGCGATGAGCTTGCCGTCGTGGGTGAACTTGAGGATGTGCGAGTCGGTGCGGCCATTCCCGCCGATCCAGACGTTGTCCTTGTCATCCAGCGCGATGCCGTGATTCGACGACGGCCAGGTGTAGCCTTCGCCGACGCCACCCCACGAGTTCACCAGGTTTCCTTCCGGATCGAACTCGAGCACCGGCGGCGCTGACCGGCAGCACTCGGCAATCGGAGGGTTCGCGTCCGCGCCGGCTTCCGTGCGCTGGTTGAGCGTCGAATCACCGCGGTGCACGATGAACACATGATCGCGCGAATCGATGCCGATGCCGATTGTTGAGCCCAGGATCCAGTTGTTCGGCAGCGGCTTGGGCCAGTACGGATCGACTTCGAATTTCGGCGCATCCACCGCGCGGGCGGATATCACCGCCTCGAGTCGCGATTGTCCGGCAACGAGCGCGCCAAGCAACAGCGCGAAAGTGGTGGCAACGACCAGGGGGCGACGGGACATGATGGTGGGATGCGGGACGCGGTGATAGTTTCGCAGGCGAATGCGCTGCACGATTCTACGTCCTCACCGCCGACCGCGTCCAGTCGTCCTTCTCGCCACGCTGGTCGGCCTCGCCGCGGCCGCACCCCTCCCCGCACACGAAATACCGGCGCGGGTCACGGTCATCGCCTATGTGAAGCCCGAGCCCGGTCGGCTCCGTATTCTGGTGCGCGCCCCGCTCGAGGCCATGCGGGACGTCGATTTTCCGCAGCGCGGCGTTGGCTCCATCGATCTCGTTCGTTCGCGGACCCTCGCGCATGACGCCGCCCAGCTCTGGATCGCCGACTACATCCGCGTTTTCGAGAACGGTTCGGAGCTCCCTCGGCCGCGGTTGGTCGCGAGCCGTATCTCCGTACCATCTGACCGCGCCTTCGGGTCATATCCCACGGCGCTCGCGACGGTGACTGGTGCGCCGCTCGACAGCACAACTGAGGTGCCGTGGAACCAGACATCGCTGGACGTCCTCCTCGAAGTGCCCATCGCCTCACCAGACTCGCGCTTCGCCATCGACGCGCGTCTGGCTGGCCTGGGAATCCAGACCACGATGGTGCTCAAGTACGTCACCGCGGACGGCGTCGAGCGCGCCTACCAGTATGCCGGCGACGCGGGAACGGTGCACCTGGATCCTGCCTGGTACCATGCGGGCTGGCAGTTCGTGACGCTCGGCGTCGAGCACATCCTCGGCGGCATAGATCATCTGCTGTTCGTCCTGTGCCTCGTGATTCCCTTCCGGCGACCGAAGCAGCTCGTGCTCATCGTCACGGCATTCACGGTCGCCCACTCCATCACTCTCGCCTCCGCGGCCCTCGGCGTCGTTCCTGATGCGCTGTGGTTCCCGCCGCTCGTGGAGACGCTCATCGCGGCCTCCATCGTGTACATGGCGCTCGAGAACATCGTCGGCGCGCGGCTGCAGCGACGCTGGATCGTGGCCTTCGGCTTCGGGTTGGTCCACGGATTTGGATTTTCCTTCGCGCTGGCGGAATCGCTCCAGTTCGCCGGATCGCATCTGGCCATTTCGCTGTTCACCTTCAACCTCGGCGTCGAAATCGGGCAATTGCTCGTGCTCGCGGTCGCCGTGCCGCTCGTGTCCCTGCTTTTCAGGCGCGTCATTGCCGAAGGGGTAGGGGTGATCATCCTGTCAGCGTTCGTCGCGCACACCGCGTGGCATTGGATGGTGGACCGCGGCGCGACGCTCGGCGAATACTCGTTTGCCTGGCCGGCGATGGACCTGCTGTTCGCGGCCAGCGTACTGCGTGCGTTGATCGTACTGGTAGTGGCTGCCGCCGCAGCATGGGTGCTGTCCGAGGTCTATCGCCGATTGCAGGGTGAGGGCGCCGATCCCCTCCTCGACGGCCGATAGCCGATCCGCCGTCCAAGTCGCATACTTACTCGCATGTCGCCTGCCGTATCCCCGACGAAGTTTTCCCTGGTCGTTGCCGTCTCCATTGCCATTATGTCGTCACCCGCTGGCGCGCAGAACGGGCAGCATGGCGCAATGAAGTCCACGAAGGCCGGGGTGTATACCCGCGAGCAGGCTGCCCGCGGGCAGGACATCTATGCGGGGAACTGCCGTAGTTGTCACACCCCTGAGTCGCATGCGGGTGAGCAGTTCACGACCAGATGGCGCGACAAGCCGCTGTCCGAGTTGTTCGTGTACATCCGCGACCAGATGCCGAAGAACGATCCGGGCAGCATGCCTCCCGAGGAGTACGCTGACGTCACAGCGTACCTGCTCATGCTGAACCGCATGCCCCAGGGCGACACCGAGCTCCGCGCGCATCCCGATTCCCTGAAGTCCATCCGCATTGATCTCCCTCCGATGCCAGTGAGGAAAGACCCATGAGACAGCTCCTGATCGCGTCGCTCGCCACGCTGACCATTGCCGGGACGGCGGCCGCGCAGAATGGACAATCGCTCGTCCGCGGAAACGTTCCTGGCGAGTGGCGGTACTGGGGCGGTGATGCGTGGAGCACGCGATATTCGCCGCTCGACCAGATCAACGCGTCGAACTTCGATTCGCTGACGGTGGCGTGGCAGTGGAACGCGAGTCCGTTCGGAGCCGATGAGTACTACCGCACGACGCCGCTGTACGCGAATGGCAGATTGTTCACCGTCGCGACCACGCGTCGCATCGCGACCGCGATTGATCCGCGCACGGGAGAGACGCTGTGGATGTGGCGTCTCGACGAAGGGATTCGCTGGCAGAAGGCGCCGAGGCAGTTCGCGGGACGCGGTCTGACGTATTGGACCGATGGGAGCAACGAGCGCATCATCGTTATCACGCCCGGATATCACATGGCGTCGCTCGATGCGAAGACCGGCATTCCAGACCCGAAGTTCGGAAAGAACGGCGTCGTGGACCTGATGGAAGGACTCGGGATGCCGCTCGTGCGACTCGCGGTGGATGACTCAGGCCCGCTGCAGTTCAGCGATGTGTATCCGGCGCGTGCCGCGCGTCCCGGCGAAGGGTGGGACCCGAAGACGCGTACGGGCGCCGACGGCACCATTGGCATCGACCCGAAGTACGGACAGATCGCGAACAGCTCCCCGGCGGTCATGGTCGGCGACGTCATCGTGCTCGGCAATTCGTCGATCCATGGCTACTACCCGGTCCGTGTGCGGAACATTCCCGGATTCATTCGCGGCTTCGACATCCGCACCGGCAGGCAGCTGTGGAAGTTCAACCTCGTTCCGCAGCCGGGAGAATTCGGAGCAGAAACGTGGGAACGCGGATCGAAGATCGGCGACGAAGGAGTTGGGAAGAACGATGCGTGGGCCACGTACTCCGCGGATCCCGAACTCGGCCTGGTCTACATCCCCGTGGGGATGCCCCTCATGGACGAATACGGCGGGCATCGTCCCGGCGCGAACCTCTACGGCAACAGCCTCGTCGCGCTCGACGCAAAGACGGGCCAGCGCCGCTGGCACTTCCAGATGGTACATCATGACATCTGGGACTATGACACGCCCATGGCGCCGAATCTCCTGGACATCACGGTGAATGGCCAGCGACGCAAGGCCATCGCGCAGACCACCAAGCAGGGATGGGTCTACACCTTCGACCGCGCAACGGGTGCGCCCATCTGGCCCATCGTCGAGACGCCAGTGTTGCAGAGCGAGGTGCCCGGTGAAAAGACCTGGCCCACGCAGCCGATCCCGTCGAAGCCAGCGCCCTACTCGCAGCAGGGATTGCTCGAGCGCGACGTCATCGACTACACCCCGGCCATCCGCGATTCGGCAATCAAGCTCGCGCGCATGTGCCGGATGGGCCCGTACTACATCCCGGCGCAACCGAACGACAGCACCTCGAAGAGTGGGCTGAAGTGTTCCTGGTACTCCCCAGGTGCAAGCGGCGGTGTGAACATCGACGGCGGCGCGAGCGTCGATCCGGAAACGGGGATGATGTACGTCGCGTCGCTCTCGGGGATCAGCAGCATCCGGGTGCAGAAGGATCCCTGCTCGGAGTTCCGCTACAGCTCACCCCGCGACAATTGCGGCAAGCTCGGCGCGCTCCCCGCGCCCCCTGGTTATGTGAAGCCGCAGGGTGACCAGGGAGATGGCTTCTCCGGTCGCGCAGCAGGTTCGCGCATTCCGATCGGAAACAACCAGTTCGTGTCGATCCTGAAGCCGAAGGAGCTGGGCGGCATCACCGCATACGACATGAACTCAGGCGACAAGAAGTGGTGGAGCCCGAACGGTGGATTCCTTCCGGCCGTGAAGGCTGACACGGGCATCTTTGCCGGCGTCAACATCCTCCCGCAGCCCGGACCGGGTCAGGCGCAGGTCATCACGACGAAGACGCTGATGATCTACGGCACCGGACGTCAGGGACTTGGCGCCGGCCAGGGGCAGGCGCGCCTCTTCGCGCTCGACAAGGCGACGGGAAAGCAAGTGGGAGCCGTGAGAATTCCCTCACGCACCACGGCCGTGCCGATGACGTTCATGCACGAGGGGAAGCAGTACATCGTCTTTGCGACGGGGCAGGGGGCGAATACGTCGTTGGTGGCGTTGGCGCTGCCGCGCTGAAAAGTCGGCTTGTCGGCTTAGCCGCTTGTCGGCTTCTCTGCTGATCTGATCGTCCGACAAGCCGACAAGCCGACAAGCCGACAAGCCGACAAGCCGACAAGCCGACAAGCCGATAAGCCCTACAGGTACGGTGACCAAAGCCGGGCAACGCCGTCTCGAACGCGCGAGAAAACCCCGCGGCCGTCTGCGTCCCGAAGCGTGTATTGCCGGCTGATCCCGATTCGCTGCGCGATGACGGCGTCCAGCCGCGTGGCCAGGTC
Organism: Gemmatimonadaceae bacterium; assembly: GCA_035626995.1. Taxonomy (GTDB): domain Bacteria; phylum Gemmatimonadota; class Gemmatimonadetes; order Gemmatimonadales; family Gemmatimonadaceae; genus DASPMP01. Next base: position 10,142 of record DASPMP010000280.1, on the reverse strand, counting down.
GCGATCGTAACACTCCACGTCCAGCTCGAAATTCAGCCGCAGGCTGCGTGCGTCCCAGTTCGTCGTCCCAAAGAGCGCCCAGGTGCGATCCACGACGAACAACTTCGTGTGTTCGAACGGCGGCGGTGACAGGAAGACGCGGCATCCTGGCTCGAGCACCTGCCATAGCGTCGCCCGGCATGCCCATTCGGCGAGCCGGATGTTGCCCTTCTGCGGCAGCAGGATGTCCACCGTCACGCCGCGCAGCGCGCACACGGCCAGCGCCGCGGTGAGTTGCGGGTCGGGAATGAAGTACGGCGTGACGATCCGCACCGACTCTCGCGCCGACGAGAGCGCGCCGATGAGGACGTTGCGCATCACCTCGAAATCGCGGTCCGGACCATTGGTGATGACGCGGGCCGACACGTCGCCGCGGTTCTCGACGTCCGGGAACCAGCCATCGCCATCGAGTATTTCGCGGGTCGTGAACGCCCAGTCCTCGGCGAACGCATCCTGCAACTGCCGGACGACCGGCCCCTCCAGACGAAAATGAATGTCGCGGATGGCGCGCCGCCCTGCGGTGGCATTCAGGTTGGCCGCCGCGATGTTCATTCCGCCGGCAAACGCCACTCGCCCGTCCACGACCAGCAGCTTGCGGTGCGTACGCAGGTTGAGGAACGCGAGCCCGGTGCGGGAGATGATCGGCAGGAATCGCGCGACCCGTACGCCAGCGCGCTGCAGTGCCCAGTGCACCGGAGGAAAGGAGTAGCGCACACCCACGTCGTCGATCAGCACGCGGACCTGAACGCCCCGGCGCACTGCGTCCGCCAGTGCGGCGACGAATTCCTTGCCTGCGGCGTCGTCGGCGAAGATGTACGAGCAGAGTGACACCGTGTGCTTCGCCGAGCGGATGGCGTCCAGCATCGCGGGATACGCTTCGTCGCCATTCTGCAGCGGCTCGACGCCGTTGCCGCCGAGCAGCGGACGGTTGCTGAGCTGGCGGGACAGGCGAGCGAGTCCCTGAAAACGGCGGTCGCTCACTCCCGCCAGCCACGCCGGCTGCTCGGCGGTGTTGCCCGAGATGAATCGCTGCCGCTCGCGCTGCAGTTCCATCGCCGTGCGGCGGATGCGGTTGAGACCCAGCAGCGCGTACAGCACGACGCCGGCAACCGGCGCAAGCCAGATGAGTCCGACCCAACCGATGGCGGAACGCGAGTCGCGCTTGTGCAGCACGACGTGCAGCGATGCTGCCACGTCCACCACAAAAACGAGGAGGGCGACCCAGGATTGCCAGCTGTCGGGGAACAGGAACATCGCAGCTAAGCTACCCTGGGTCGCGCCGTCACACCCTCGGACGCACTCCCGGCTTCACGTACTTGTCGAACGCGGTAATGATCCGGCGCATGTAATCCAGCTGGTGTTGGCGCTCGAGCAGGCCGTGCGGTTCCCGTGGATACGTCACCAGCTCAGACGGCACTCCCTTGAGCCGCAGTGCCTGGTGCAGCTGGATCATCTGCTCGGGGTGGACGCGCTCGTCGACGAGCCCCTGCCCGATGATCATCGGCGTGTTGGCCTTGCCGATGTACGCGAGCGGCGAGCGCTCCCACATGAGCATCGGATGCTCATACGGCCAGAGGTCCCAGTGGACCATCGCCATCTCCACCGGGATGTCGGTGGTGCCGGTGAACGACATCCAGTTCGAGATGCCGGCGAAGGGCATCGCGAGGCGGAAGCGCTCCGAGTGCTTTGTCCCGGCCCACGCGGAGAAAAAGCCGCCATACGACGTGCCGCTGATGCCGACGCGCGTGCTGTCCGCCGCTCCCGTGTCGTGCAGGTGGGTGATGCCGTCGAGGACGTCGTCGAATTCGCGTCCGCCGAGGTCGCGATGGTCGCCCTTGGAGAACGCCACGCCGCGGCCGCCGCTGCCGCGATAGTTGGGCATGAACACGGCGTAGCCCGCGGCGGCGAGCACCTGCGCGGGGTAGAGTGAGTTCGTCACCCAGCCGTCGAAGCTGATCCCTTCCGGTCCACCATGCGGCAGCACGGCCAGCGGCGGACGCGATCCCTGCGTAGCGCCTACCGGGCTCACGAGCACTCCCTGGATGCGCCAGCCATCCCGCGCGCGCCATTCGACGGTCTGCTGACGGCCGAGCTGCACGTTCGCCAGCCACGCGTTGTGATTGGTGATGCGTCGCAACGTGCGCTCGCGCATCGTCCCAACGTGCACCTCGTTCGGATGCGTCGCGGTGTTGGCGGGAAGTGCGAACGTCGCGCCATCACGTGAGAAGCTCGCGGACGAGAAGATCTGCGGTCCGTGTCCCAGCACGCGCGTGATGTTTCCACCGGCCGCGGGCACCGTGTTGAGCGCCGCCTTGGTGCCTTCCGCGGCGACGAAGCGGATGGTGCGTGCGTCCTGCCATGACAACGAGAGCGCGCTCCCCTCGTACGCCGGTGTCAGGTTGATCGCTTCGCTGCCGGGAGTAGCGACAAAGACACTCTGCGCGAGGGGGTCGTTGAACGAGACCGCGCCGAGAAACGCCAACTTGCTGCCGTCGGGCGACCATGCCATCTGGCCAAGCTTTCCTTCCGTACGCGTGACCAGCCGTGGCGTGCCGCCATCCGTCGTCACCGAGTAGATGCGGCGATACATCTGGTCCGCGTCCGCGTCGCTGGACGTTGTGCTCTGGAATGCCAGGGTGCGTGCATCGGGTGCCCAGACAAACTCGCGCACCGTGTGGGTGTCGGGAGACACCGCGCGTGCATCTCCGCCACTCGTGCGCCGGACGTACAACCGCACCGGCCGATTCAGTTCGCTCGCCACCACGACATCCTGTCCGCGCCGACGGCGCTCGAGCATTTCCGGTGGCTCGCCGACCCGAGAGGTGTATGCGATCCACTGTCCATCCGGCGACCATGCAAACGACTGGATGGCACTGGGGGCCGACGTGAGCGTCCGCGTTTCGCAGGTCGGGCCTGTGAAACAGGTCGCGGGCGCCAGTTGGACCTGTCCGCGGGCGACGAAGCCGAGCTGACCGTCCGGAGACCACACCGGCGCACCCGCCGAATTCGGGCGCTGCGCGATCGCGCGCGGCTGTCCACCAGCGACGGGGATCACCCACAGCTCGCTGTATGAACGCAGTCCAGCCAGGGTGTCTTCTTCCGGAGCACGTGGCTGTGCGAGCGTGTATGCCACCCATCGGGCATCCGGGCTGATCGCGACACTCGTGACGTTCTGCAGCGCCGTCACCTGCTCTGGCGTGAGCTGCGCATACAGCGGCGCGGCGATGATAATGGCTGCGAAAACTGACTTCAGCATGGTCCTCTCTCTTTGCGTCTGACGGCGGAACTAATGGCGGAACTAATGGCGGAACTAACGGCGGAACTAATGGCGGAACTAACGGCGGAACCAACAACGGAACCAACAACGGAACCAACAACGGAACGGACTGCGGATCTAACAACGAAACTAACGGCGGATAAAATGATGGCGGGCCTGATTGCGTTCCACGCAAATCAGGCCCGCTTTCCTTTTTCCCGCAGTCAGTTCCGCCCTTCGTTCCGTAGTCAGTTCCGTAGTCGGTTCCGTAGTCGGTTCCGTAGTCGGTTCCGTAGTCAGTTCCGCCGTCAGTTCCGCCGTCAGTTCCGCCGTCAGTTTCTCATGCCCAAGTAAGGTCATGCTTGCTGATCGGCAACGATCGAATCCGCTTGCCAGTGGCCGCATAGATCGCATTGCACAATGCAGGCGGCGCCGGCGGTAGCGCAGGCTCGCCAATCCCCGTCGGCGGGAAATCCGTAATGCGCCAGTGGATCTCGATCTCCTTCGGCGCCTGGCGCATCCGCATCAACGGATAGTTGTTGAAATTGCTCTGCGCCACGCGGCCTCGCTCGATCGTGATCTCCTGGTTCATCGCTTCACCCAACCCATCGATCACGGAGCCTTCCACCTGGTTCGCCGCATTCGAGGGATTGATGATCTGGTTCCCGACGTCTCCCGCCACCCAGACTTTGTCCACCGTCAGCGCACCCTGGCGCGTGACGGTCGCCTGGACGACCTCGGCGAAATATCCGCGATGGCTGAAGTAGAACGCCACGCCCATCCCGGTGCCCTTCGGCAGCGCCTTCGATCGCGTGGCCCATTGTGATTTCTCGGCGACGAGCTCCAGCACGCCGCGCGTACGCTCGGCATTGAATGCCCCGCCCAATTGTTGTGGCGACAGACCCTGATTCATCGGATCATTGGCGAGCAGCTCCAGGCGGAATTGCACAGGATCCTTTTCGGCGAGCACGGCCAGCTCGTCCAGGAACGACTGGAACGCGAACGCAATACCATTGCTGCCAGGCGCTCGCAGGAATCCCGTCGGCACACCCAGCGGCATGTACGATGCGCCAAGCGAGAAGTTCGGCGCGAAGCGGGCAGGGAATTCCAGGGCCGGAATGTCCGCGGCGCGAACGCCACGCTCGACCTCATTGCCCTGCTGATCGCGCGCCTTCTCGCCGAAGCTGATGAAATGCGTGCGCCACGCGGTGAGCTTGCCATTGGCGTCCAGCCCGGCGCTGAACTTGTGCCACGCCGCCGGACGATACATGTCGTGCTGAATGTCGTCCTCGCGCGACCAGAGCAACTTCACCGGCGTCCCCGGCAGCTTCTGCGCGATCGCCGCGGCTTCCACGAGGTAGTCGTTCTGAATCCGCCGGCCAAATCCGCCGCCCGCCCGCATGAAATGAATCGTGATATCCGTCTCGGGAATGCCGAGCAGTCCGGACGCGAGGCGACGTCCGCCGCCGTTCTGCGTCGACGACCAGATTTCCATCTTGCCGTCGCGGAACTCGGCGGTGGTCGTCATCGGTTCCATCGCCGCGTGAGTCAGGAACGGATAGAAGTATTCCTGTTCGAGCACCTTGGCCGATGACCTCAGCGCGGCGTCGACATCTCCATCGGTGCGGACAACCCGCGATGGAGGCTGCTTCATCAATTCAGCAGCGCGCGTCGCGAACCCCGCGCTGCTCTGCGATGCCGTCGATCCTTCATCCCACGTCACCGCGAGCTTCTTTCGGGCGTTCTGGGCGTGCCACCAGGTGTCCGCAACGATGGCAACGCCGCCCAGCAGCCCATCGAGCGGCGTGTTCGCTGCCGGCTCGATGATGAAGGCGTGTTTCACGCCGGGCTCCCGACGGATGACCTCGAGGTTGGCGCTCACCGCCTTCCCGCCGAATACCGGACATTTCACATAGACAGCATGCAGCATTCCGGGACGCGTGACGTCGATGCCGAAGATCGGCTTTCCCGTCACGATCGCGGGAATGTCCACGCCGGTCGTGCTCGTGCCGATGATCCGGAAATCCTTCGGATCCTTCAGCGTGACGCTGTCCAGGGCAGGCGCGGCAATCGTCGCCGCCTTGTCCAGCAGCTCGGTGTACTTGAGCTGCCGCCCACTCGCGCGATGATGCGCGACGCCCGAGCGGGTTTCGACTTCTGCCAGTGGCACGTTCCAGGTCTGGGCCGCGGCCGTGGCGAGCATCGTGCGCGCCGCCGCGCCGACGCGACGCATTGGCAACCAGTTGTTCGGCGTCGCCGTGCTGCCACCGACGCTCTGCGCCTGGAACTTCGTCGGGTCATAGCTCGCCTGCTCGATCTTCACGCTGGCCCAGTCCACGTCCAGCTCCTCGGCGATGAGCATGGGGAGCATGTTCTTCACCCCCTGACCCACTTCGGGATTCTTGGCGACGATCGTGATGATGCCATCGGGCGTGATCCGAATGAACGCGTTCGGGACGAAGTCCGTGGCGGTTGAAGAAACGAGTGCGCTGGCCGCGTCCAGGGAATCGATGTACCCCGCGAACATCAGCCCGCCCCCGACGATGCCGGTGACGCGCAGGAAATCGCGACGCGAAGTTGTCGTAGTCATGATCAGTCCTCCTCACCGGTGCGCGCTGAACCCGCCTGGACGGGAGACGCAGCCGCGGTGTGGATGGCCTTGCGGATGCGTACGTACGTCGCGCATCGGCAGATGTTGCCGCTCATCGCCGCGTCGATCTCCGCATCCGTCGGCTTTGGCGTGCGCTTGAGCAGCGCAGCCGCCGACATGATCTGCCCCGCCTGGCAGTAGCCGCATTGCGGGACGTCGATCTCCTGCCACGCGAGCTGCAAGGGATGCTTGCCATCGGGCGACAACCCTTCGATCGTCGTCACGTCGGTACCCTGGACGCGGCTCATCGGCCGGTTGCACGAGCGTGTCGGAGTGCCGTTGATGTGCACCGTGCACGCGCCGCACTGCGCGATGCCGCATCCGAACTTCGTGCCTTTCATGTCGAGCATGTCGCGCAGCACCCACAGCAGCGGCATGTCCTCGGGGACGTCAACCGTTTTCGGCTGCCCGTTGAGCTTGAACGAGACGTTCATGGTTTCCTCACATACCGCTTGAGTGTACGAGGCCCCACTTCGGCGCCGTAGATGTTGCCCTTCGCGTCCACCGCGACGCCTTCCGCCGCGCTGGTGCTCGGCGGGTTCGTCGCCGGATCCGGAATGAACGCCGTCAGCTGGCCCGTGCGCGCGTTGCCGATGCGAATGCCCCGCATCCAATCCTTGCGTGAGGGCTCCACGGAACCCGACTCCGAGTCCGCGACATAAATGACGTCGTTTCGGTCGATGAAGATGCCGCTCGCCCGGCTGAACTGGTACCAGGTGTCGAGGATGTTCCAGTTATGGTCCATCACGAGGATGCGATTGTTGCTGCGGTCTCCGATGAACAGCCGGCCGCGCGAGTCGAAGGCGAGCGCGTGCGGCTGCAGCAGCTCACCGACGCCATTGCCGCGCTTTCCCCATGCATCCTTGAACTTTCCGTCCTTCGAGAACCGCAGGATGCGCGCATTGGCATTGGCAGCATCCGAATGGCCCTCGGCGACGTAGATGTCACCATTCGGCGCGATCGCCACCGCATTGGGTTGCCAGAAGTACTCCGGCTCCCGACCACCGCCAGCCTTGCCGAGTACGAGCAGCACTTCGCCTTCAGGGCTGAACTTGATGACCTGATGTCCTTTGGTGCTGTCACGTGTCGCGCCGTTCTGTGCACCGCGCGCGCTCGCCCAGTCGGTGACCCAGATGTTGCCGTCGCGATCCACGGTGAGCCCGTGCGGCACCTGGACCATGCCGGCACCGAAGCCGCGGACGAAATTCCCGTTCGCATCGAACTTGATCACCGGGTCGAGCGTCGACCCGATGCATGAGTTGGCGCCGCAACGCTCCGCGACCCAGACGCTCGATCCGTCCTTGTCGATGCCGACCCCGCTCGTGGAACCCCAGGTACGCCCGGCGGGCATCTTTGCCCAGCCTTCGATGGTCTCGTACGGGTTGGGGGCCTTGTTGGTGGGCTCGGCCTGCGGAACGCCTTGCTGGGCCTGAAGCGCGAATGGAAGGAGAAGAAGTGGTGCGCTGCGCATGATGGTCATACGCAGAACAGTGCGGATGCGCTCAGGTCGGGGCAAGACTGGTAATCAGGCTGCCCGCTTCACCCCACCATGGCCATTTCCAGGGTTGGTGGGGGCCGGCCGGGCCCCGCTGGCCGGCTCCGACGAACTGTGGCGCATCGTGATGATGGCGACCCCCGCAAGGATCACCGTCGCGGCGACCAGCGTCCGGACGCCGATGGGTTCGCTCGCAAAGGCCCAGCCGAGCACCACTGCGATGACCGGATTCACATACGCGTACGTCGAGGCCTTGGCGGCGCTCACGACGTTGAGCAGGTAGATGTACGCGGTGTACCCGATGATCGACCCGAAGAGGATCAAGTAGACCAGGCTTAGCGCCGATTGCAGGCTGACGTCACTGAGCGAAAAGCGTCCCGGCTCGCCTGCGACAATGGACATCAACGCCATGGCACCGGACGCCGACAGCATCTGCAGCCCGGAGTACACGAGCGGAGAACCGGAGCGCTTGCTTCCCTTGCTTAGCACCGTGCCGATCGCCCAGCTCAGGGACCCGATGGTCAACGCCAAGGCACCAAGCTCGTTCACATGTCCCTGGCCGATGATGGCCTTGGGTCCAATGAGAATCACCATCCCGATCAGTCCAAGGGCGAGGCCGACGAACGTGGACAGCTTTGGACGCACACCGCGCGGGCGCAACCAGTCGATGAGCACTACCCAGATGGGCACCGTCGACACAATCAGCGCGACGACCCCCGAAGGCACCGTGAGCTCTGACCACACCACGGCGCCATTGCCAACGCCGAGCATGAGGATTCCTGTGATCGCGGCCGAGCGCCAGTCGCGCGCGGTCGCCCTGGGCGCTCCGCGGAACCGCGCCAGTGCGTAGAGCATCGCGCCCGCGACGAGGAATCGAGCTGCTCCCATCATGAAGGGGGGCATCGTCTCGATCGCGTACTTGATGAAAAGGTAGGTCGAGCCCCACACTACGTACACTGCTGCGAACGCCAGTAACACTCGCGTTCGATTTCGCTTCGCGACAGTCGCGGGGGTCATGCGATGGCAATGCCTCGCTCTTCGGGGACCGGGATGCGCGATGACTCCTTCAGTGTCCCGAGCACGATCGTCGTCCGGGTGGACACGACGCCTGGCAGGGAGGAGAACTCGTTGCGCAGCATCCGTCCGAGGTCTTCAGTGTCGGACGCGCAGACTTTCATGAGATAGCAGTCCTCTCCGGCGATGTGGTGCACCTCGAGGACGTTGGGGTGCTGCTTGAGCCGGTCGCCGGTGTCGATCTCGTTCTGCTTGTCCTGCGCCCGGACGAAGATGAACGCGGTAAGGCCGAGGCCGAGCTTGCGGGCGTCGAGCCGCGCTTCGTATCCCTGAATGACGCCGCGTTCCTCGAGCTTCCGGAGGCGTTCCAGCGTGGCGCTTGCAGCCATCCCCACTCGGCGGGCGATTTCAGCGTTCGGGAGCCGGGCGTCCTGTTGGAGGAGTGACAGGATTCGGCGGTCCATTTCGTCGATCATGCGGTGAAAAATAGAAAATGCCGAACGAAACGCAATATTCGGAGTATTCCAGCGTTAATCGTATGCCGCCTACCCCTACCGCCTGTCGCCTGTCGCCTGTCGCCTGTCGCGTAAGCACTTACGCTCCGAGCGGCGTCCAACCTCCTGAATGACCGCTGGCTTGCAGCTCGTCACTGACACCCACGAGAGCGACAGGGCACTCGCGCGCCGAGCGGTTTCCGGCGACGAGGCCGCCTTCGCCGAGCTCTATCGCATGCACTCGGGACGCGTCTTCGCGCTCTGTGTTCGCATGTGTGGGTCGCGTGAACGCGCGGTCGAGCTGGTGCAGGACGTCTTCGTTCACATCTGGGAGCGTCTCGGGAGTTTTCGTGGCGAGTCGGCGCTCGCGAGCTGGATTCACCGGCTGACCGTGAACCTGATCCTGAGCAACGTTCGCACGGAGACGCGACGTCTCAACTACGAGGTGCCAGACGACGACGAAGGACGCGAGACGCGTGACGGCGAACGGGCCGGGCTAACCGGGCGTGGGAGCGTGAAGCCCGCGTCGGTGCTCGAGGCCGTCGATCTCGAGCGCGCCATCGCCACCCTGCCGGTTGGTGCGCGCGTCGTGTTCGTGCTGCACGATGTCGAAGGGTACCAGCACGCGGAGATCGCCCGGATGACCGGAACAGCGGAAGGCACCTGCCGCGCGCAACTGCACCGTGCGCGGAAGCTGCTGATGGAGGCTTTGAACCGATGACACATCTCGCATTCGACCGCATGAGCGCGATCGCGGATGCGCGCGACCAGGACGTAGCGATCGGCGGCGCCGACGGACGTCACCTCAAGGAATGTGCGGAGTGCCGCGAACAGCTTCGCGCGCTGCGCCACGTGCTGGCGCTCGCGCATGTGCTGCCGCGCGACCTCGCGCCACCGCAGGAAGCGTGGGACGCCATCCGGGCGCGTGTGTCCGCGGGGCCGCGCATCACGAAGCGCTGGGGTGGTGAACGCTGGGCTGCCGCGGCCGCCGCAGTGATCCTCCTCGTCGGTGCCGCGATCGTACTGCCATTCGATTTCGGGCGGCCGAACAATCTCAAGGGCGCGAAGGTGGCGTCCATCGCACGGGCGCCGGTCGCCGTGACTGCGGTGGAGCAGCACTACACCGAGACGGTGAAGGAGCTGCGCCAGGCGCTCGACGAACAGCGACCGGCGCTCTCCGCTGGTGTGGCGGGG
>DASPMP010000279.1:0-11926 GCA_035626995.1 Gemmatimonadaceae bacterium | reverse complement strand
TTCTTGCTCCTGACGCAAAAGTCCGATTTTCAAGCGCGTTCTGGGAGCGGGCTCAAGGGGGCCGAACCGCGCTTGCCGAGGCGCTCCGGCAGACCGGCGAACACCCTCAGATACCGGATCATCCCGTCGAGCCAACGCCATCTGCCACAAGCGTTTTGGAAGCCAGCGGCTTGGTCAAGATGTACCGGCGCAGGAAGGTGGTCAACGATGTGGCCCTGCGATTGCAACAGGGAGAGATCGTGGGACTGTTGGGCCCGAATGGCGCAGGGAAGACCACGACCTTCTACATGATCGTCGGACTCATTCCTCCCATGTCCGGGCAGATCGTTCTGGACGGCCAGGACATCACGAATACCCCGATGTACCGACGCGCCCGGTTGGGCATCGGCTATCTCTCGCAGGAACCGTCGATCTTCCGAAAGCTTTCTGTCGAGGACAACATCCTGGCAATCCTCGAGACGTTGCCTATCCCGGCAGCGGAACGCCGGGAACGTCTTGAGCACCTTCTGGATGAACTGAGCATCAAGCACCTTCGTGGCAGCAAGGCATATTCGTTGTCGGGCGGGGAACGCCGGCGACTCGAAATCACCAGGGCGCTCGTGACGCAGCCGAAGTTCATGATGCTCGACGAGCCATTTGCGGGAGTGGATCCGATTGCAGTTCACGACATCCAGACCATCGTCGCCAACCTCCGCACCCGGAACATCGGCGTGCTGATCAGCGATCACAACGTGGAACAGACGCTCGACATCGTCGACCGCGCATACATCATGTTCGACGGCCAGGTGAAGGTCTCAGGACCTGTCCGGGATCTGGTCTTCGATGATACCGTCGCTGACATCTACCTCGGTCCAACGCTCACCGCGCGCCTGCGCGCGCGCTTCTCCGCGGAGCACAGCGCGTGAGGCCGGGTCTCTCTCAGAGCACGCAGCTCAAGCAGGAGCTGAAGATCAATCCTCGCCTGTACCAGGCGATGGACCTGCTGTACATGCCGCTGCTCGACCTCCAGCAGCACCTGAAGCAGGAGCTGCTGAACAACCCGTTCCTCGAAATGGTCGAGCCCGAGGACGATGAGGACGAGAACGCGGAGGACGGCGAGACCGAAGCCGAGGTCGAAGCGCAGAGCGACGAGAAGCAGCAGAAGGACGAAATCGACTGGGAGGAGATCCTCCTGGAAGGCTTCGATGCGGGCGGACGGAAGGAAGAGCATGAAGAGCGGGAGTACTACGAGCCGGTCACCGTGGATTCGCGCGACCTGTCCGATCACCTGCGCGACCAGATCACCCTTCTGGACCTCTCCCCGCGCGAAGTGGTGCTCGCGGAGGAGTTCATCGGCAACATCGATGAAGACGGATATCTCAAGGCGTCCGTCGAAGAGATCACGAACGGCGTCAACGACATGGTGAAGCAGGCTGCGGAAGCCGAAGACCGTGACATCGACGACATGCCGATGTACACGCTGGATGAGGTCACCGCGATGCTCGCTACGATCCAGAACCTGGATCCACCCGGGGTCGGCGCGCGCGATCTCCGCGAGTGCCTCATGCTGCAGCTGCGGGAAGCAGGACTGGAGCACTCGGTGCCGTATCGCCTGGTGCGCGACTGCTTCGATGAGCTGATCAACCACCGGTGGAGCGAGATCTCCAAGCGGTTCGGTATCAGCCCGTCCGACGTGCAGAAGGCGGCCGACGAAATCCAGAAGCTCGATCCGAAGCCGGGGATCAAGTACAGCGACCTCAGTGACAACTACATCATCCCGGATCTCGTCGTCGAGAAGATCGACCAGAAGTACATCGTCTTCCTCAACGACGCGAACCTGCCCCGGCTGAAGCTGAGCAAGACATATCAGGAGATCGCGCGCGACAAGAAGAAGTTCGACGGCGAGAACAAGGAATTCATCTCGAACAAGCTGAATTCCGCGAACTGGATGATCCAGGCGATCGAGCAGCGCCGTCAGACCATGCTCAAGGTCATGAACTACATCGTCGACCGGCAGCGCGACTTCTTCGAGAAAGGCGTGCAGTTCCTCAAGCCACTCACGCTTCGCGAAGTGGCCGAGGTCATCAACATGCACGAATCCACGGTGAGCCGGGTGACGAACGAGAAGTTCGTCCAGACGCCGCGTGGCGTGCTCCCGTTGAAGTTCTTCTTCTCGTCCGGGCTGTCCACGACCGCAGGGGAGGACGTATCCGCGCGCGGAATCAAGGCGCAGATCCAGAAGCTCGTGTCCGACGAGGATGCGAAGCATCCGCTTACCGATCAGGCCATCGTCAACATCCTGAAACAGAACGGCGTCCAGATCGCCCGCCGTACGGTGGCGAAGTATCGCGATCAGCTGGGAGTGCTTTCCGCGCGCATGCGGAAGCGGGTATGAGCCTGACGGGCGCAATGCGACCCACATCCTTGTCCGCCGAAAGCCGAGCACTGCGAACCGAGGCGGGAGTCGAAGTGTCCGTGCTGGTCCCGGCGAAGGACGAGGCCGAAAACCTGCCACTCTTCATGGAGCAGGCAGCAGTCGCCTTCGCTGGCGATCCCGCAACGTCATACGAAGTGGTCGTCATCGATGATGGATCCACCGACGAGACGGCGCGCATCCTCCGCGAGCTGGAGGGGCAGTATTCGTTTCTGCGCGTGGTGCGCCACCGCAGCCAGCGGGGGATCGCGGACGCGTTGCGCACGGGGTACCTCGCGTCGCGTGGCCGCATCCTTGTGTTCTATCCCGCCGATCTGCAGTTCAAGCCGGAAGACATCCCACGCCTCGTCGCACCGATCGTCGCCGACGAAGCTGACATGGTCACCGGATTCAAGCAGGGCCAGTACGACAAGCAGTTCGTCTCCGGGATCTACAATGGGTTGAGCCGGCGGCTCTTCGACGTGCGCGTCAAGGACCTGAATTCCGTGAAAGCGTATCGGCGCGAAGTCATGGATGCGCTCCCCGTGCGTCCGGACTGGCATCGGTACATGATCGTGATAGCCGCCGCGCAGGGATTCACGGTGACGGAAATTCCTGTCCCGCTGTACCCGAGGCATGCCGGCACGTCGAAGTTCGCCACCTGGCGTCGCATTCCCATTGGTGTGCTGGACATGCTGGCCGTGTGGTTCGAGCTGCGTTTCGGCAAGAAGCCGCTGCTCCTCTTTGGCATGATGGGCGCTGCGCTCTTCGCGCTGGGCGCGGTTGCAGGCATCGTCGCGGTCATTGTACTCGCGACAACCGGCATCGGCCTCCGCCCCGTGTGGACCGTCATCCAGACATGCCTCATCCTGGGCAGCGTTTTTTTCGCCACGGGCCTGCTCGGCGAGCAGGTGGCCGGGCAGCGCGCCGAGCTGCGCGAAGTGCGCCGCCGGCTCGATGAACTTTCCGCCGATCGGGATGCGCGCTCCCGCAACTGACAGATGAAAGTCCTGTTTCTCACACACAATTTCCCGCGTTTCGACGGCGACGTGTCCGGCAATTTCCTGCTGCGCCTGGCGCACGCGCTGGGCGCCGAAGGAGTGGACGTGCGCGTCGTTGCGCCGGCGTCCGCGGGGATCGCTGACAATGCACGCTTCAACGGAACCGGGGTTGACCGCTTCCACTACGCGCCCCGCCGGTTCGAGACGCTGGCCTACGTCGGCAACATGGCCGAACAGGTGCGCGAGTCGTGGAGCGCGAAATTCACCATGCTTGGGTTTCTCGGCGCCGAATTCCGCAGCGCCGTTCGGGCGCGACGCGAAATGCAGCCGGACATCGTCCATGCGCACTGGTGGTTCCCGAGTGGCCTGGTTGGTACGTGGCTGAGCAAGTTGTCGCATACGCCGCTGGTAACGACCCTGCATGGGTCTGACGTCCGCATCGCCCGCGCGGTGGCCATGAGCCGCCCTGCATTCCGACATGTGCTCCAGCAGTCGCGTGCCGTGACGGCCGTATCACGCTGGCTGGCGCACGAGGCCCAATCGCTGGTATCGGCACCCGCGGCGACCGTGGCGCCAATGCCTGTCGCCGTCGAACTGTTCAGTCCGGGCGGAACGCGACGGGACAACGCACTGCTGTTCGTCGGCCGGTTGACGAAGCAGAAAGGGGTGGATCTCCTGCTGCACGCCCTGGCGAAGCTCCCGGCGAGCATCTCGCTGGATATCGTCGGGGACGGCGTCGAACGAGAAGCACTCGAGGCCCTCGCTGGCCAGCTGAATCTTTCAGCGCGGGTACGGTGGCACGGGACGGTCACACAGTCTGGACTCGTGCGCTTTTATCGGGAGGCCGCTGCGGTGGTCGTGCCTTCTGCGGATGAGGGGCTAGGACTGGTCGCCGTTGAAGCAATGCTCTGCGAGACGCCGGTGGTCGCCTTCGAAAGCGGTGGACTGCCTGATGTCGTGCAGCACGAGCGGACCGGCCTCCTGGTGCGGGAGCGTTCGGCGGAAGCGTTGGCCGCGGCGATCACGGGTTTGCTGACTCGCGATGATCGTGGCACGGCGCTCGGTGGGGCGGGGCGGATGCATGCGCTCGCGACCTTCGCCCCGGAGTCCGTGGCCCGCCGATATCTCGATATCTACCGCGCGGCGATTGCGAGCGCCCCCGCGTAAAGTTCTCGTCGCGGCGCAGCTCACGGCTGCCGCGGTGCTCATCTACTTCATCGGGCGCGAGCTCGGCGCGCGATGGTCCGAGTTTCGCTCCACGCCCATCGACACGCGGATTGCGCCGGCCACCATCCTCGGATCGGGCGCAATTGTTCTGGCAGCGTATGCGTTGCTCGTCCAGACATGGCGCATCCTCCTGGCGGGCACCGGCGCCTCGCTTCCATTCTGGAGCGCGGCGCGCATCTGGAGTGTCTCGAACCTGTGGCGATATGTGCCCGGGAAGGTGTGGCAAATCGGCGCCATGGGCGCGATGGCGCAGCGGGAACGGGTGTCCCCCATATCGGCGGCAGGGACCGCGATCATCAGCACGGTGCTCAACATCAGCACCGGCCTCGCGCTGGTGCTTCTCGTGGGATGGCGCTCCCTCGACGAATGGAATGCCGGTGCCCATCCCGTCGCGATCGGCGTGCTCGTCGCGGCAGTGCTGGGATTGGCATCGCTGCCGTACGTGCTGCCGCGTGTGGGTGCGGTCGCGGCACGTGTGACGGGTCGCGATGTCCAGATCACGTCCCCGCCACGCTGGGCCATCGTGCTGGCCACAGTGGGAAACCTGCTGTCGTGGATCCTATATGGCGTGGCGTTTCAATGGTTGGCACGAGGCCTCCTGGGCGGAGAAGTTGCGGCGCCTGCGTGGCAGTACATCGCGGTCTTCACCGCGTCGTATGTGGTTGGGTATCTGTTCCTGATCATCCCAGGGGGAATCGGACCACGTGAAGCCGTGATGATGTACATGCTCACGAGCCTGGGTATGGCGAACCCCAAGGAAGCCGCGCTGCTGACGGCGGGATCGCGGATTTGGCTTACCTTTCTGGAGCTGATCCCCGGAGCCCTGTTCCTGGCTTATGGTCGTATCCGCCGCCCCCCACAACTCACGCACCCCACGGATGTCTCGTCCGGTCCCCCAAACGCCAGCCGCTGAGCTGATTCCGACATCGGGGGAGCCGCGGTTCGCGCTGGGGTGGGCCGCGCTGGTGTATGGGATCGCCGCGCTCCTGCTCGCGTATCCCGCGCTGGCGGGCGACTTCCTGGTGTGGGCGCGAAGCGATCAGTACATCGCGGGATACGCCTTCCGCGATTTTGCCGCGGAAACGCTGCGGTCGGGCGGGGGATTCCCTCAGTGGAATCCCTATCTGTTCGGCGGGATGCCATACGTCGCCGCGATGCACGGTGACATCTTCTATCCCACGTTCCTGCTGCGGATGCTGCTGCCGACGGACGTTGGGATGACAT
Source organism: Gemmatimonadaceae bacterium (assembly GCA_035626995.1). Classification (GTDB taxonomy): domain Bacteria; phylum Gemmatimonadota; class Gemmatimonadetes; order Gemmatimonadales; family Gemmatimonadaceae; genus DASPMP01. The sequence continues at coordinate 6,082 of DASPMP010000279.1, read as the reverse complement.
GGGGATTCATTCTCCATCTCTTCCTCGCGGGGCTGTTCACGTTCGGCTTCCTCCGCGCGTATGGCATAGGCTTTTACGGCTCGCTCGCCGGAGGACTGGCGTACATGCTGAGCGGGCCCATCGCGGGATACGCGTCGCCCGGTCACGACGGCAAGCTGTTCGTCAGCACGCTCTTTCCGCTTGCGTTGTGGATGATCGTCCGCGGGGTGCGCGATAACAGGCCCTGGTCCTGGGGCGTCCTGGCGCTGACGATCGGCCTTGGTGTGTTGAGCCCTCACCCGCAGCTGCTGCAGTACATGCTCCTCGCCGGCGGGGCTTTCGCGTTGTTTCTCGCGCTCGGTCCAGCGGCAGACGGCTCGAAGCAGCCGCGCGCTGTCGTGATCACCCGACTTGGATACGCGCTCGGCGCTGTCGCCATAGGCTTTGCAATCGGCGCCATCCAGTACGCGCCGGTGCTCGGGTACATCGATTGGTCGCCTCGCTCGGGCGGGGCGGGATGGGAGCATGCGGTGTCGTTCTCGATGCCTCCGGAGGAACTGTTCAACGCCTTCGTCCCACAATTCAGCGGCATCCTCAACGACTACTGGGGACGCAATAATGTGCATCTGCACAGCGAATATCCCGGCATCGCCGTCCTGATTCTTGCGGGCGCCGGGGTGTTTGCGTCGCAGTTCCGGCGAAGCTTTCGCTGGTTCTGGATCGGCACCTTGGTCGTGTCGCTCTTGTGGACGCTGGGGGGCTTTACGCCGTTCTACAAGATCATCTATTACCTGGTGCCCGGGACGAAGTTCTTCCGCGCGCCGAGCACGATGATGTACGTCTCGATGTTCTCGCTGGCAGTACTGACGGCGTGCGGGACGGAGCGCCTGATCACGGCGGCGTCGTCGATTCCACGGCGTTTCGTCTTTGCATGGGGCGGGGCATTGCTAGCGCTCGCCGTGTTGCTGGCCGGTGGGCTGGGGCCATCGATCGCGGAGGGATTCGGCACGGCAGACCGCGCGCACGCGAATCAACCGGCGGTGCTCGCCGGTGTCATTCGCTCGTTGGTCTTCGCCGCTGCGATGCTCGGCCTCATCTTCGTCGCGCGCCGCAAGAGCATTCAGCCGCGCATCCTGGCGTTCGGCGCACTATTGATCGTTGGAATCGATTTGTGGAGCATTTCGCGCAAGTACTGGATATTCTCGCCGCCGGCGAAGGAACTGTTCGCAGCAGACGCGGCGATGGAAGCCATGCGTCGCGACAGCACTCCGGGACGAGTGCTACAGATACAGTTTGGCGCGGGCTGGGATCGCCTCGACCGAGCATTTTCGGGCGACGTCATGATGGTGCACCGAATCCGCTCCGTTGCAGGGTATCACGGCAACGAGTTGGGACGGTATCAGGCCCTCGCACCGCAACCATCCGAGTTCTTCGCTGGGCCTGAGCGCACGATGCAGGAACTTGGTCGTATCATGCGGCCCGAGTACTGGCGTCATCTCAACGTTCGGTATCTGTATACGACGCTGACCGATACCGAGATGAACCAGATCGTCGCCGGACTTCAATTGCCGGCGTCGCCGCAGAAGATCCTGGGTCCTGTAACCAGCAAGACCGGCAGTACCGTCTACCTGTACCGCACTCCGGGCGAAAATCCCGCCGCGTGGGTTGCCACAGCGATGGTGAAGGGCCCGGACGAGCAGGCACTCGCAACGGTCCTCGATCCGCGGTTCGATCCGACGCGAGCGGCCATTCTCGATACGGGAAGCTCCATCACGACTGCAACACTGACAACCGCACCGGAACCCGCGGGTGTCAAAGCAAGCGTGACGCGCTATGCCCCCGGAGAAATCGACATTCAGCTCGACCAGCCCGCTGCCCAAGGGTCTGCGCTCGTCGTGTCCGAGAACTTCTATCCCGGCTGGCGAGCGTCCGTGGACACGCAGGATGCGCCCGTGGCACGTGCCAATTACAACCTGATAGGAGTGGCGTTGCCGGCCGGCGCGCGCTCCATACAACTGCGATTCCGGGACACGCGCTACGACGTAGGGAAGACGATCACGCTCCTCGCGCTTGGGCTCACCGCCGCCGCAATCGTGGCCGGCGTTGTGCTTGCGCGGCGCCATCCGAAACTCGTGAGCGCCGCCTGACGTGCCTGAACGCGCCCTCATCATCGTTCCTACGTACAATGAGCGCGAAAACATCTCGCGGATCATCGAGGCCATCCTCGAAAAGGATCGGCGGCTCGACGTCCTGGTCGTCGACGACGGCTCGCCGGATGGCACGGGGGACATCGTTCAGGGCATCGGTGCGGCCAACGATCGCGTGCATCTGCTGCGTCGGGCGAAGAAGCTGGGACTCGGCACGGCGTACATCGCGGGCTTCAAGTGGGCCCTCGAGCGACGCTATGACTACGTCTTCGAAATGGACGCGGATTTCTCCCACGATCCCGGCCACCTACCGGAATTCCTCCGCGCCATCGAGACGGCAGACCTCGTCCTCGGCTCGCGATACCGTCACGGGAAGGTGACCGTCGTCAACTGGCCCATAAAGCGGCTGCTGTTGAGCTACTACGCGAACGTCTATGCCCGACTGGTCACCGGGCTGCCTCTCTGGGACGCCACGGGCGGGTACAAGGTGTACCGGCGCACGGTGCTCGAGTCGATCGACCTGGATGACGTCCGCTCGAACGGGTATGCCTTCCAGATCGAGATGAGCTTTCGCGCCTGGCGGAAGAAGTTCAGGATTGTCGAGATTCCCATCGTTTTCGTCGATCGGACCGAAGGCACGTCGAAGATGTCCAAGGCCATCGTCCGCGAAGCGGTGTGGATGGTGTGGCGGCTGCGATTCTGGGCGATCCGCGGTCGGCTGTGATGATCCAGTTCGGCCGGGAATTCTTCAAGATGAGTGGCTCCGGAAACGATTTCGTTTTCGTCGACGCCAGAAAACTCCCGCCCGGACCTCTAGCATCATCTAATGTCGTAGGAGCTATCTGCAGCCGTGGCACAGGGATAGGGTCGGATGGGGTATGCTTTATCGTAAGCTCTGACCGGGCGACCATCCGGCTGATCTACCTCAATGCCGACGGCTCGCGCGCAGACTTGTGTGGCAATGCGACCCTCTGCATGGCGCGGCTGAGCCGCGAATTAGGCATAGTTGGCGACCAGGAGTTCGCTATCGAGACCGACAGCGGCATCCTGGGGGCCAGGTTCGTGGACGGCGAGCCGGAAATTGATCTCCTGCCCGTAACCCAGGTCCGCCCGGAAGCGGGGATCGATCTCGGCGCGGGGGAAAGTCGCATGGGCTTCGCATTGGCCGGGGTTCCACACCTGGTCATCACCGTCGACGACCTCGATTCGGTGGACGTCGTCGGCCGAGGCAGACCCCTTCGGCGCCATCTGTCGCTGCCGTCCGGCGCCAACGTCAACTTCGTCCAGCCGGCGGCCGGCGGCGAGTTCCGGTATCGGACGTATGAGCGCGGCGTCGAGGCCGAGACACTGGCGTGCGGCACCGGCGCCGTGGCGACCGCGGTGCTGCTGAACCGGTGGGGAATGGCCGATGGACCGGTGAGGATCAGGACGCGCTCGGGACGCGAGCTCCGGGTGCGACTTTCCGGGTCCGGCGACCAGCAACGACCGTCGCTGCGCGGCGAAGCCCGGGTGGTCTACAGCGGTCAGTTTGGCGAAATCCCGGGCCTTTGAGCGTAGCGAGAAGCCCGCGGCGAGACAGCCGGAAGTAGAGCTCTGCCAACGACTTGAGGCTGGTGGGGAAAACCGGTTGGGGATTTCCACAGTCTTCCCACCAATCTAGTTTACATAACGCTTATTATACGAACAAACGCCCTTGGCAGTAAGCCTTTGGCGGTCCGCCCCTGGCGGTAAGGTTTTGGCCGTCAGCTTTTGGCCGTTAGCTGTTGGCCGTCAGCCTCACGTCTGGCCAGCGGGTCGCGCATTCAGCTCGCCGAGCCGCATCTGGGCTTCGTTCCAGATCACGGCCGCATCCGGGTTCTTGAGCAGACGCTCCCAGATGGCCTTGGCCTCGGCGTTCTTGCCGGCCGCCATGTACGCGCGCGCGGCCTTCGACTCGTACACCGCTTTCTCGCCCTTCAGGCTCGTCGCTTCCGCCGCCTGATTGTACGCCGCGGCGGCTTCCTCAGATTTGCCGCTCGCCAACTGCCCATCCGCGATCAGCGCCAGAACCGCGGCTTCGGCCGGGCCGGCAGCTGACCGATAACCCTCGAGGAGCTGCAGCCCTTCGGCATACTTGCCTTCGTCATACCGCATCTGCGCGAGAAGCATGGCGGCTTGGGCGCCGGCAGGCGTCCCCTTGTACCTCGTCGCCACGCGCTCCAAATCCGTTTGCGCGAGCGGCGCATTTCCGGCCGCGATGGACTGCTTCGCCTGATTCAGGCCGCGCTCGGCGTTGATCCGCTTCAGCTCGCCGCTGCGCTGGTAGAACCAGAGGCCGAGGGCCCCAACGACTATGACCGCCGCGCCAATTCCGAGAGCCTTGGTGTTGGCCTGGACCCAGTCGAAAAACGTCCACCCTTCTGTTTCGATATTCTGCTGTTGCGCCATGATCGGTTTGATTGATTGTCGCCCGGACGGATAGTGCCCCCGGGGTGACTCGAACACCCGGCCAACGGTTTAGGAAACCGCTGCTCTATCCACCTGAGCTACGGGGGCAAGTAATGCCTCGTGCATAACTTAGCCGCCGCAACGGGGAGCGTCCACGCGATGCGGTATTACCGCAAGATGCTGAACGGCGACGCCAGGGGCGCCTCCACAGCTTCCGGGACCGGCTCGACCTTCGCGACGGCGGCGCCATCCGGTCCGCGCCGCAGTTCACCGAGCAGCAGCTCCAGCTGTCCCGGGTCTCCCGCGGCTGCAACTTCTACACTGCCGTCGCGGAGGTTGCGCACCCACCCGGACAATCCGAGCCGTCGGGCGCGTTCGCGCACAAACCAACGAAATCCCACGCCCTGCACACGCCCGGTGACTCGCACATGCAGTTCCTTCACTCCGCAGCTCCGGAGCCTTCCTTCCATCCATGCATTCCAAGCAGCGGGACGAATCGCACGGGCAGGATGCTCTGTCGCTTCAGTTCCAGCCCGCGGCGGGTGAACATGACGAGCTCCTGCTCTTCCATACCGCCGAGTGGAATGACAAGCTTCCCGCCTTCGGCCAGCTGGTCCACGAGCGGCTGCGGTACCTTCGGCGATGCCGCGCTCACCAGGATAGCGTCGTACGGCGCGTGCGCCCGCCATCCTACTGTTCCATCGCCGAGCAGCAACGACACGTTCGTGACGCCGGCCCGCTGAATGTTCGCGCGCGCCTGATCCAGCAAGGGGGCGATCCGTTCGATGGAAAAGACCTGCTCCACCAGATGGGCCAGCAGCACCGTCTGGTATCCTGAGCCGGTGCCGATTTCGAGGACGCGCTCCTGCCCCGTCAGCTGAATGAGCTCGAGGTATTTCGCGTGGATCGACGGCTGCGAAATTGTCTGCTTGCTCCCGATCGGAAGCGGCGCGTCTTCATACGCCTTATGCCACAACCCGGTGGGGACGAACAGGTGCCGCGGCGTCATCTCGAACGCGCGCAACACTGCAAGGTCCGAAATCCCGCGCGCGCGCAGCGTTTCCACCAACCGGTTCCGGGCGCCACGGAATTCGTTCGCACCTCCGGTGCCCGTTACGGATCCCGCCACCAGGCCTCCGCGCTGTGAAGGATGTCGTAATTCGTGAGGTCGAGATGCAGCGGCGTGACGGAGATGTACCCCTCTTCGATTGCCCGAAAATCCGAGTCCTGTTCCCCGCTCCAGCTGATCTCGCCGCCGCCGATCCAGTACACTTTCCGTCCCCATGGGTCTGACATCGGCTGCAACGAGCCGGAATACACGCGTCGCCCCAGTCTGGTGAGACGCACTCCCTTGATCTGGTCGCCCGGCAGTGGCGGCAGGTTGACGTTGAACAACGTCGCCGCGGGAAATGGGCGCAACTCGGTGAGGTGACGCAACAACGGGGTCAGTACCGGAATCTGCTGCCGCAGCTGGGACACGTCTGCGCGGAGATCGCCGCCGGCGAAAGACACGGCAATGGATGGAATCC
>DASPMP010000278.1:0-8745 GCA_035626995.1 Gemmatimonadaceae bacterium | reverse complement strand
GCTGCCAAAGGATCTTGCCGGTGGTCTGGTCGAGAATCTCGATGTCCACGGTGATCTGGAGTCGCCGGCGCGCACTCACGGCCTGACTCGCATCGGCGCTGAAGGCGACGGGGATGTCGGCGTCATAGCCGGAAATCGTTCCCCGCACGAGCGCGTCGGCGCGTTCCTGCGGTGCGTCCCGAACCCCGAGGCGCCGCTGCAATTCGCGGCGCATGGCTTCGAACAGCTCCGACTGCAGCTCGGGGGATGGCGTCTGGTTGTCGAAGGGCAGGATTGCTATGGTCCGTACGTGTGACGGAAACGCGCCTTCCGAAAAGCCGTACCGCACGCCGCAACCGGCGAGCAGCACCATGCACGCCAGGCTACGGAAAAATCCAGATCGATTGATCAAAAGCACTCGGTTCGGTGCGGGAGATGAACAAATCCAGCCGCCGGCGATTGGGCTCGAGCTGGTATCGGACACGCCCGTCGGCGGCGCGCCGGTCCACCGATTCCACAACCCTTCCGTCCGCGATTCGTTCCAGGCGACGCAAGGTGTCACGCACGAAGGTGGCACGCCATGCCGTGGGTGCCCCAATGTCGGCGCGGAGGGTGTCGCCGTCAACGCGTGCCGAGGTGTCTCGCTCGGCCGGCACGGCGAGGCGACCCAGCGCGGCCCAGAGCAATGGCGGTGGCGGGATCAGACGTCGTGCGAAATCGTCCGCGCCGGGCGGCAGGCGCAGCGCGCTGCCAATCAGGATCGCCGCGCCACCGCCAAGGCCGCCCGCGAGGAAAAAATCCAGGCGCGCGCTGTCCGGCCACGTGGTCCGCGCGGCACCCTCCCCACGCGTCAGCATGTCCGCATCCTGGAGCTCCCACCGGAACAGGAGCCGCGCACTTCCGCGAGGCAGCTCCGCGCGCGGAAGCACCGTCGGCGCGATCGCCCCGCCGAGCGGTTGCAGGCGAGGCGCACAGGCGATGGCCGCCCCCGCGCACAGCCCAAGGAACATCCGGCCGAAATGATTCACGGGACAGTCAGCTGCCGGCGGAGGGACTCGGGCAGGGTCGCGGGTCGGCCGACGGGGTCCAGCGAGACCAGCACGGTGCGCGCCGACGCGAGCCGGTCGCCGGATTCTGCGTTCGTGATCAGGTACTCGAACGTGATCGACCGCGAGCGCGATTCGGTGAGTGTCGTTTGCACCCGGATCAGGTTGTCGTAGCGGGCGGCGCCATGGTAGCGGATGGATAGCTCTGATACGGCGAGCCTGATCCCTTCCTGTTCGAGCCCGGCATAACTCATCCCCGTCATCGCCCGCAACAATTCGGTGCGACCGATCTCGCACCACACGAGGTAATTCGTGTGGTACACCACGCCCATCTGGTCCGTTTCGGCGTAACGGACACGCACGTCGATTTCATGTTGCGTCACGCTCAAAACGTAGTGAGCCTTTGTAAAGTGTGCTCAGCACGGCTAACTATCAGCCCGTGCTTCGCGCCCCGGCTTACGTCTTCTCCGATTCTCACCTCGGCTTCGCCACGACAGACGTTGAGCGCAACATGCTGCGCTTCCTGCGTCACTTGCGCGGACGCGCCGGATCGGTGGTCATCAATGGCGATCTCTTCGAGTTCTGGTTCGAGTGGAAGCACGTCATGCCCCGACGAGGATTCCGGATTCTCGCCGCGCTGGCCGACCTTGTCGACGACGGCATCCCTGTGCTCATGGTCGCCGGAAACCATGACTGCTGGGGCGGCGAAATCCTACGGGACGACGTCGGCATCGATTTTCGGACCGATCCGTGGGAAGGATCGCTCGCGGGTTGGCGCGCGCGCGTCGAGCATGGCGACGGCCTGCGTGGTCGCGAAGACCGCGGATACCGGCGTTTGCGCGCGGTCCTGCGAAACCGGCTCTCGATCCGGCTCTTTCGGTTGATCCACCCGGATCTCGGAAGCGCGCTGGCCAACCGATCCTCCCACACCAGCCGCACCTATCAGGCGCGCGATGGCGGTGCCGGACTGCGCGCGGCCGCGGCAGCACGGCTGTCGTCGCCAGGGACTCCGCTCGACCTCCTGATCTACGGGCATTCACACGTGCCGGAGCTGACGCGCGTCGGCAACGCGGTCTATGCGAATGCAGGCTCGTGGCTGGATCAACCGACGTTCCTGCGCATCACCCCCGAACGGATCGAGCTCCAGCGCTGGGACCCGCAGCTAGATGAAGGTGTGAACCTCAACACCCTCGATCGAGTTTCCGAGAAAGCGCTGCCCTAACTGGAGGAATTGCAGGGGATCGTCAGACGCGACGAAGCGGTGCACCGGCGTAGCGTCGGCGGGCGCCGACAGGTTCCGCTCGCGAAGAACACGTCCGATTTCGTCTGCGGTCTCCGCGGCGCTGTCAATCAGGGTAACTCGATTGCCCAGGATCCGACACAGGAGCGGCTTGAGCAGCGGGTAGTGGGTACACCCGAGCACGAGGGAATCGATTCCCGCATCCACGAGCGGGGTGAGATATTCGCGCGCGACTTGTTCCGTGATGGGGTGGTCGAGCCAGCCCTCCTCCACGAGCGGCACAAAGAGGGGGCACGCGCGGGCCGTGATCTGCGCGTCCGGCGCGATTGCACGAATCGCGCGTTCATACGCTCCCGACCGGATGGTGCCTGCGGTGCCGATGACGCCGATGTGCCCGCCGGCGCTCGCGCGCACCGCCGCGCGCGCACCTGGATCGACAACGCCAACGACGGGAAACCCGAATTCCTCCCGGAGTCGAGGGAGTGCATGGGCTGTCGCGGTGTTACAGGCGATGACGATGGCCTTCACGTCCTGCTGCTCGAGAAAATGCCCGATTTCGCGGCTGTACCGACAGACAGTATCAGGACTCTTTGGCCCATAGGGCACCCGCGCCGTGTCCCCGAAATACACGATGCGCTCCGATGGCAGTTGCCGCATGATCTCGTGCGCAACTGTGAGTCCTCCGATGCCGGAGTCGAATACGCCGATCGGGCTCGACCTGTCCATGCGACGCACTACCAGCGGACGCGCAGCGCGAAGCTCGCGGATCGTGACGACGGAGCCACGGCGATCTCAGTCGGTAAATCCCAGAGCAATGACGCGACGTACCCGTCGGCCGCGGAAAAAAGATGATTGGCGATGAGCACGGCGATCCAGTCCTCGAGGTGCGACTGCCGCGAGCGGATGAGCGAAGCACTGAACGGCGTCCGTTCCCAGCGAATGAGTGGCTGCCCCGCCGGGCCGACGAACGAGACCGGGATGCTGTCGGCCAGCATGCGACGGGCTTCGCGCACGTCGGACGCCGACTGCCGGATCATGATCAGTGACGCCGCTTCGAACGCGAGCTGAAGTGCGCCGGCACGATGGCGACCCAGCACGGACTGCGAGTATCCGGGCAGGAGCAGCGAGTACAGGAACGCCCGCCTCGGCGACAACGGGGGGCGCAACTCGGGCCGCGGCCCCACCGTATCGACGCGCGCCATGGTGTCGGCCGACGCGCGCGATGCCGCCGTGTCCGGACGGACCTGCGCGTCGAGGCACTGCGTGCCTGGCGCAGCGATGAGTGCACACGCGCACACAATCGCGCGCATCATTGGGTTCACAAGATTCACGGGTGCTGGTACCCCACCGCGTGGCGGGAGTGCATGGGAATCGAACCCACCCAACCCGACGCCGTCAGGTCACACTGGTTTTGAAGACCAGGGAAGCCACCAGGCTCCATCCACCCCCATATCACGCAAGCACGAGGCCGGTGGGACCGGCACTGATCACGTCGCCGATCTCGACCGCGGTGGGAACGCGCGAAAGATACTCCGGCACCCTGTCCGCGCTCAGGGCAACGAGCAACCCGCCGGATGTCTGCGGATCGATCATCAGCAGCCGGTCAATTGACGACGACGTTCCCCAATCCACGAGGGCGTCCAGATAGGCGCTGTTTCGTTCCGCGCCGCCGGTCCGAATTCCCCGCTCGGCCACGGCGCGTGCGCCGGACAGCAGCGGGACGCGACCGACGTTGATCCGCACCGTCACCTTGCTGGCGCGCGCGATGTGAGATGCATGGCCGAGCAGGCCGAAGCCGGTGATATCGGTGGCGCACTGGGCCCCGAGCGCAGTCGCTGCCTGCGCAGCGGATTTGTTCAGGGTACGCATGGATTCCGCGAGGGCCGCCTGTTCCGCCTCGCCGAGATCTCCTTTCCTGGCAGCAGTCGCGAGCAGTGCGGTGCCGATGGGCTTTGTCAGAAGCAACCGGTCGCCGGGACGCGCCCCGGCGTTCGTCAGCAGTCGCTTGGGGTGCACGCGGCCAGTCACGGAGAGTCCGTACTTCAACTCCTCATCGATGATCGTGTGCCCGCCGACGATCAGCGCGCCCGCCTCGCGCACCTTGTCCTGGCCGCCACGAAGAATCTCGCGAAGCACCTCCATCGGCAGCGACGCCGACGGAAAGCCGACGATGTTCATCGCGGTGAGTGGCTCTCCCCCCATGGCGTATACGTCCGACAGCGCGTTCGCGGCCGCGACCTGGCCGAAGAGGTACGGGTCGTCGACGATTGGCGCGAAAAAATCCACCGTCTGCACGAGCGCCAGATCGTCGGACAGCACAAAAACCCCCGCGTCATCCATGGTTTCGTGCCCGACGAGCAGGCGCGGATCGGATCGCGTCGGAAGGCCTTCGAGTGCCCGCGACAGGTCACCCGGACCCAGTTTGGCGGCTCAACCGGCGCAGCGCGCGAACGACGTGAGCCGGAAGATTTCCTGTCGTGTGTTGTTCGTGGACATGGTGCGTTCCCGAAAGGGTGGAACTCAGGGCATGACTGCGACTGCGTCGATCTCGACAAGCACTCCGCGCGGCAATCCGGACACCTGCACCGTGGAGCGCGCCGGACGCGCGTCACCCATCACACCGGCGTAGATCTCGTTGACGGTGGGAAAATCATTCATGTCGTGCAGGTACACCGTGGTCTTCACGACATGGCGCCACGATGCACCTGCGGCGGACAGTACGTTCGCAAGGTTCTCGAGCACCCGGTGTGTCTGTGCCTTGACGTCTCCGTCAATGACCTGGCCGGTGCCCGGATCGATGGCGATCTGTCCCGCGGTGAACAGGAAGCCATTGGCAATGATGCCTTGCGAATACGGGCCGATGGCGGTGGGTGCCTTGTCGGTCTTCACGATCTTCAGCGGCACGAAAAGCTCCGGTCGAGGACGAGTGGATAATAGCGAGCCGGGCGTGTCACAGTCCCAGTCCGAACAAGCGACTCGCATTCGCGCTGACCATCTCCCCGAGCGCACCCGCTGACAACCCGCGCGCCTCGGCGGCGCGCGCGAGGGTGAGACTCACCCACGCCGGCTCGTTTCGCTTTCCGCGGTGCGGCACTGGTGCCAGATAGGGCGCATCGGACTCTACGAGGATCCGGTCTGATGGCGCGAGGCGAATGAGGGCGTCATCCGTCCATTTCCTGAACGAGATCACTCCGCTGAAGGAGAGGTACCACCCAGCGTCGAGCGCGCGTTCGGCGAGTTCGCGCGGTCCCGTGAAGCAATGCAGGACGCCTGTAATCCCCTGCTTTCCCGCGTCGCCGATCAGCCGGGAAGTATCCTCGACGGCCTGGCGGGTGTGGACGATGACGGGCACCGCCGTTTCCTTTGCCAACGCAAGCTGCGCCTCGAAGGCCTCCAGCTGCCGTGAACGGGGTGAATGGTCATAGTGATTGTCGAGGCCACATTCGCCGATAGCCACCGCGCCCTGGGCAATCATCATGCGGATGGCGGTGATGTCGCGGCCGACATCGAAGGCGTGCGCGTCGTGCGGATGAATGCCCGCCGACCAGAACACGAAGCCGGGATACTGTCGTGCGACGTCCCGGGCCCGTTGCGCGGCCGCGATGGATTCACCGACACAGAGCAAAGCGCGCGCACCGGTGAGGCGCGCGCGCTCGATTACATCATTCCTGTCATCGTCGAATGCCGGGTCCGCGAGGTGGACATGGCTGTCCACGAACGTGGCCATGGCGCGTCAGCGCGCCGCCATGGTTCCCGCCTTTTTCTCCGTCCGATCATGCTTTCGCTCTTCCGCGAGCGCCCGCTTCATCCCCTTGGTCTCGCCGTCGCCTCGCGGCCACTTCTTCTCGAGGAGAAGGAGGATGGGTGACGCCACGTAGATCGAGCTGAACGTTCCGATGATGATGCCGAACAGCAGGACCATCGCGAACGGACGCAGCACCTCGCCACCGAGGAAGATGAGTGCGAGCAAGCAGGCGATGACGGTGGAGCCGGTCATGACCGTGCGCGGCAGGGTTTCGTTGATGGCAACGTTCAGCGTGTCGCGCAACGCACGCCGGCCGCCCTTGCGGAGCAGCTCGCGGACGCGGTCGAACACCACCACCTTGTCCGCCAACGAATAACCAATAACCGTCAGGATACCCCCGACCACAAACAACGAAAGCTCGATCTGCGCGTACTTGATGAACGCAAAGGTCGCCAGGATATCGTGCACGTTCGCGAGCACCGAGGCCATCGCCAGACGTGCATCGAACCGCCAGGCGAGATAGAGGAGCGTTACCACGAACGAGATGAGCATCGCGATGATCGCGTTTCGGCGCAGCTCCGCTCCCACGCGCGGGCTCAGGGCATCCGTCCGTCGCACCGTGAACGCCTCGGCACCAAAGCGCGCCTCCAAGGCACGCGAAATGGTGGTGGACACGGATTCCGCACCGGACGCCGTTGCGTCGAGGTGCTGCCTGTCCTGCGCGCGCAGCACGATGTCGCGCGGGCTGCCGTACGTCTGCACTTCGACACCGGGTACCGCCTGGCCCACGACCTGGCGGACTTCGGCCAGGTCCGGCGGCTCGCGGAACTGCACCTCGACCGCCGTTCCGCTCGTGAACTCGATGCCAAGGTTGAACAACTTGCCCGGGCCTCCGCGCGCCATATCCGCCAGCATCCAGATGAGTGCCGGAAGCAGGAACGCGGACATGAGAATCGTCACCAGGCGCGCGCGCTTGATGAAGTCGAAGCTGGTGTTATGGAGGATGCGCAGCATCAGATGCTCAGGGGTTTGGTGCCGCGCGACCGGGACAACCACCAGAGGAAGAGCGTCCGCACGACGAAGACCGAACTGATCATGGAAGAAGCGACACCGGCAACGAGCGTCACGGCAAAACCCTTGACGGGTCCTGTGCCGTACTGGTACAGCACCGCACCCGTGAGCGCGGTGGTGACGTGCGTGTCGATGATCGCGGAGAATGAGTTCTTGAATCCTTCCTCGACGGCCGTTCGAACGGTCTTTCCACGCTCGAGCTCTTCACGAATGCGCTCGAACTGCAGGAAATTCGCGTCCACCGCCATGCCGATGGAGAGGATGAAGCCGGCGATGCCGGGGAGCGTCAGGTCTGCCCCAAACGCGGCCAGCATGGCGAGGGTGGTGATGGCGTAGAAAATCAGCCCCGCCACGGACAGCACGCCGGAGAACCGGTAATAGACAATCATGATGAGGACCACGAGCGCGAGGCCGAGGATGCCGGCACGCAATCCTTTCTGGATGCTGTCCTGGCCCAGGCTCGGTCCGATCTGCCGGATCTCCGCGACGCGCAACGGCACGGGCAGCGCACCGGCGCGAAGCACCAGCGCCAGATCCTGCGCCGCGGCCAGGTCCTTGCCGCCCATGGTGATCTGGCCCTGCGTGCCGATCGCGCTCTGGATGACCGGGGGGCGTCCCATCACCCGACCATCGAGAACGATGGCCATGTAGTCCTGTACGTGCTTTCCCGTCTCATTGCGAAAGCGACGGCCGCCCACGTTGTCGAGCGTGAATTGCACGATCGTCCCTTCCAGCGGCGATGTATTTGGACGCGCATCGGTCAGGTGCTCACCGGTCATGATCGCGCGAGCGTCAGTCACGTACAGCGGACGGTACCAGGCGCCCGCGATGACCGCGGAGTCGGTTCCCCAGTGCAGCGCCTTGCCGGGCGGGAGGGCCAGCCGCACGACGGAGTCCTGAATGAAGCCGGTCACCGTCGAAACGTCAGATGTCTTTACATAGTACTCTCCAGCCATTCCTCCCTGCTGGATGAGGCTGGAGAATGCTCCGCCAGTGGCGATCGCGGTGTCGGCCTTCGTTGAATCACCTTTCACGGAGTCCGTTGGATTCAACAGCCCCTGAAGTCCGCGCTGCGCCGGCGTCGCTGGCGTCGCTGCTCCCCGCGACGTGGAAGCGACCAGGCGGCGATCGCGAACGATGCCGTCGAGGCGCGGCAACACTTTCTCCAGTGCTTGCGTCTCGTCGGTAATCTTGAACTCGAGAAACGCCTGTTCGCGAACAACGGCAATGGCGCGCTCGGGATCCTCAAGGCCGGGAAGAGCGACGAGGATGCGATCATCCCCTTGCTTTTGCACGACAGGTTCGGAGACGCCAAAGCCTTCGAGTCGCGTGCGGACAGTCTTGAGCGCGCGATCCAGCGCATCGGCCTTGTCGCCGACGGCTTGCTTCGAGTCATCGATTTCGAGGGCCATCTGCATGCCGCCCTGAAGATCGAGCCCCAGATTCAATGGAACGCGCCGTTCGACGGTTTCGCGCAGCACGCCTTCAGCATCACGACGCTTTACGGTGACGTCGCGCGGGAAGAGGAACCACGCGGACACGGCCAGGGCAGCCACAATTGTGAGCAGCCGCCACTTCAGATTGGACATGTGCTACAGGAGGGAGGAAGTGTTTGTCCCGGAATCGTTTACGTTAACCGGACGCACATGCGCGGTCAACGCGGC
>DASPMP010000277.1:0-10430 GCA_035626995.1 Gemmatimonadaceae bacterium | reverse complement strand
CGGGTGAGCGGAGGAGGGCGCGGAGTGCTGAACGCAAAGGGCGAGATCCGATGCTGGAGTCGGAGATATGATGCCGCTCACGTCCGAAGCGTTGCCATCCCAGCCCGTTCTCCGGTAAATCCCTGGCCACGGACTTCAGTTACGGGGAACCGGTTCTTCCGATAGAATAGGAACTGTGGTCGCTGCGCCCCCGCCGGTGGCTCTCACCCCATTTATCGGCCGTGACGACGAGGTCGACGCCTTGCGTCGGTTGCTCGACAACACGCGGCTGATCACGCTCACGGGCGCTGGCGGCAGCGGCAAGACGCGGTTGGCCGCGGAAGTCGCACACCGCGTATCGTCGCGGTTCGGCGACGGAGTCGCATGGGTGGAGCTCGCACCGCTCGCCGACCCGGAATTGCTTCCGACATATCTGCTCGATGTCATCGGCATCGAGCTCGGTGCCCGGGCACCAATGGCCGCGTTGCTGGATACGCTGCGTGAGCGGCACCTGCTCCTCGTCCTCGACAATTGTGAGCATCTGGTCGAGGCGTGTGCGACGCTGGCCGAGGACGTCCTTCGCGCCTGTCCGCGGGTGCATGTGCTCGCGACCAGTCGCGAGGCGCTCAGCGTGGGAGGGGAGCGTGCGTGGCTCGTACCCGGCCTCGCGCTTCCCTCGGGCAACGACGACGTGCGCGCCGCCCCGGAATCGCCGTCCATCCGTCTGTTTGTCGATCGCGCGCAGGCCGCGCTCGCGTCGTTCCGGTTGACCGCCGCCAACGTGCCCGCGGTCGCGGAGATCTGCCGGCGGCTGGACGGGTTGCCACTTGCCATCGAACTCGCCGCCGCGCGCGTCCGCGCACTGCCACCGGAAGAGATCGCGTCGCGGTTGAACGACAGCTTTCGCGTCCTCTCCTCCGGATCGCGAACCGCTGTGCCGCGACATCGCACGCTGCGTGAGGCCATCGAATGGAGCTACAACCTGCTCGACGAACGGGAACGTGCGTTGTTGCAGCGACTCTCCATGTTCGCCGGGGACTTCACCCTGCACGCAGCCGAATCCGTCGCGGCAGATGCTGACCTCGACGCCGCCGACGTCCTGGATACGCTGGGTGCGCTGGTGGACAAGTCCCTCGTGGTCATGCGCGAGAGTGAAGGCAGTGCGCGATTCCAGTTGCTGGAGACCATCCGGCAATTTGCGGCGGACCGGTTGAAGGAATCGGGCACGTATCATCGCGTGTGCAACCGGCACGCGCGCGCATACATGCAGCTCGTTGCTGACGCCGCCCCGCACCTGATCACCCGGAATCGGCCGCAGTGGGTGCCCCGACTGCATCGCGAGCTGGACAACATTCGTGTCGCCCTCGCGTGCACGCGCGAGCATGATCCGGATTCATATCTGCGGCTCGCGGGCAACCTTGGGTGGTTCTGGTACTCCAGCGGGCTATGGTCCGAAGGACGTCGCTGGATGGAGAGCGCTATCGCACTGCCGGCGGGCGATGATGTGCGCGCTCGCGCTGCCGTCCTCTTGGGCGCCGGGGTGCTGGCGTCGCTGCAGGGAGATACCGCCAACGCAATCCTGTGGCTCAACGAAAGCGCTCAATCGCACCGCGCCGTGAATGACGTGAGCGGTGAATCGTACGCGCTGGCTTACCTCGGCATCGCCTACGGACAGCGCGGCGACGAACGCGCGGTTGCGCCGCTACAGCAGGCGCTGCACTGGTTCCGCACGGCGAGCGACCTCTATGGCATCCGCCTGTGTCTCGTGGTGCTCGCCACGTATCACGTGGTCACGGGCGAAGGAGCTGTCGCGCGGGCACTGGGCGAGGAAGCCGTGGTTGTGGCGCGAGACTATGGGTTGGACCGCGAGCTCGCGATCGCCCTGCAGGTGCTCGCAGGCGTTCGGCTGCATCTCGGGGAGCAGGAGGATGCCGCCGACCTGCTGCGTGAATCCGTCGCGGCGCTACGCCGCGATCCGTCATTGTACTGGCAGGCACGCGCGCTGCAACTCATGGCGCTCGTTCATTTTCGCTCGAACGAGACGGAGCGCGGAGCCTACCTGATGGGTGCCTCAGAGGCCGTGCGCGAAATGATCGGTGCGGCCCCTTTTACCGCCGATCGCCAGCAGGTGGAACCGGCCCTCGTAGCGGCCCGGCAGTCATTAGGCGATGCTGCATTCGACGCCGCATGGAGGGCCGGGCGCGCGGAACCGCTCGACGCGTTGCTCGAACGGATTGCGATGGGCCAGCCGTCGGGCAGGCATCGGTCCGAAAGTACTTCGACGGGCCAGAGTGCGAGCGAATCGACAGACCGTAAGGTCCGCACGTCAGGAAACCCGCCGCCTCTGGAGGTACGTGCGCTCGGTCCACTGATCATCCTCCGTGATGGCAGTCCGATGCGGAGCGACGCCTGGCGTTATGCACGCCCCCGCGAGCTGCTCCTGTACCTGATGTCGCACGTCGACGGGCGTACGCGCGAGCAGATTGGCCTGGTGTTCTGGCCGGAGGCGTCAGCAACCCAGGTAAAGAACAACTTTCACGTCATGCTACACCACGTCCGGAGGGCGCTGGGCCGGGCGGAGCTCATCGTCTTCGAGCAGGACCGGTATCGCGTGGCCTGGGAACTGGGTATCCGTAGCGATGCGCGGACCTTCGAGGAACGGGTGCCCGCGCAGACGCGTGCACTCAGGTCAGCGGGCGACGCGGGCGCGGTGGTGCGCGCGATCGACGCGCTGCGAGAGACGCTCGCGTTGTATCGCGGCGATTTTCTCGCGGACGAGGACGCCGGCGATTGGCACCTCGAGCGCCGAGACCACCTGCGGCGCCTGTTTGCGGATGCGGCCCTGCTGGCAGGCGACCGCCTGGCGGAGTACGGCCGACACGGCGAGGCGGCGGCCTTCTTCCGGAAAGTGGTGGCCGCGGATGAAGTGCACGAAGCCGCGCACCGGAAGCTGATGCTGGCGCTCGCCCGTGCCGGCGAGCGGCCGGAAGCGCTGAAGCAATACGAGCGCCTGGCGAAAACGCTCCGCGCCGACCTCGATGCAGAGCCGGAACGAGAGACCAAGGCGTTGTTTGAGAAGTTAAGGCGCGCCGAAATGGTCTGAATGGGGCGGGGAGCGAACGGGTAAAACGTCAACCGGACCCTGTTAAGCGGTTTGCTAATCGGCCGTCGAGAGATTCTCCCGCGAATGAAGTACAGGCGTATATGCGCCGACTCATCAATCGCGAACCATTTGGAGAACGCTCTATGTCACCCCGCTTCGCCCGCGCTGCATCGGTTGCCGGCGCGATCACCATTGGCCTTCTGACGGCCTGCACGGATGCAACCACCGTCGTCACGCCGACGCCGGTGGCTTCCGTCGAAGTTTCTCCACCAGCCACCTCGCTGATCGTCGGCGAACAGGTGACGTTGCGGGCAAAGCCGAAAGCGCAGGGCGGTGCCGAGCTGCCCGATCGCGAGGTGACGTGGTCAACGGAAAACGCAGCGCTGGCGACGGTGTCGTCGACCGGCGTCGTGACCACGCTCGCGACCGGCGAAGTCGGGATCCGCGCCACGAGCGAAGGACGCATCGGCCGGGCCGTGTTGACCATCGCGCCCGTTCCGCCGGTCCCGGTTGCCGAGGTGCGCTTCAGCGTCGATGCGGAGGTCGTGCTTGCATGGGACGGCCAGACGCAGGTGACGGCCGCCGCGCTCGACGAAGACGGTAATGTGCTCGCTGATCGCGGCGACGTCACCTGGTCGAGCAGTCGTCCGACCGTGGCCACGGTGTTGAACGGCACCATCGAGGCGGAGGGGCCGGGAATCACGACGATCACCGCGACCATCGAAGGGGTTTCATCACAGCTGGGTGTGCGGGTGCTCATCGCACCGATCACCGAGATCACGATCGAGGGCCAGGATGGACTCGAAATGTTCGAGACGGCGGGGTACGCCGGGCGCGTCACGCGTGCGTCGGGCCAGTCCGGCTACGAGCCGATCACCTGGACGTCCAGCAATCCCGAGATCATGGAGGTGACGTACATGGACCTCTGGGGAGCGACAGTGCAGGCGAAGGCCGTCGGCGAAGTTACCCTTACCGCGAGTCGCGACGGGATCAGTGACACCCTGACGATGCGCGTGTCCCCCCGCGTGTCGCATGAACTGATCTACAACCGCTGGTCGGGACCGGCCTCGGAGATTTTCGTGCTCCCGACGGCCATCGACGGTTATCCGCCGGTGCGGATCAACGCGGGGAATGTATCGCGCGACCCGTCTGCGTCGCCCGATGGCACACAGCTCGTCTTTGCGGTGTCGCAGGTGACGCCGCTCGGCGAGCAGCAGCACGACCTGTTCATCGTGAATCGGGACGGGATGAACATGCGCTGGCTGACCCGTGCACCGGGACTGGAAGATCGGCCGCGGTGGAGTCCGGACGGATCGAAGATCCTGTATCGCGGAATGGTGGATGCCCGCGCGGACCTGTACACCATCACGCCCGACGGTAACGACATCGTCAACCTCACCGCTGACGTCAGCACGATGACCGACGTCCGCGAGGCGTCATGGTCGCCGGACGGAAGCCGCGTGGCCTTCATCGGGGTGAGTAACGGCCAGCACAAGGTGTGGACCATGCGTGCGGACGGCAGCGACTTGCGGCAGGTGACGACGGACGCGGGCTTCGACATGACGCCCACGTACTCCCCCGACGGTACGAAGCTCGCGTTCGCGCGCTACAACGCGGCGGCGCCCGTCTACGGCAATGACATCATGATCGTGGCAGCGACCGGGGGTGTGCCGACGCGCCTGGCACTGAAAGGCGACCAGCTGACGCCCGCGTGGTCGCCGGACGGTCATTACATCGCGGTGAGCGGAACGCCAGTCGCGGGGCAAGGCGTCGTGCAGATCTATACCCTGCGCCCCGACGGCACCGGACTTCGCCTGCGCACGATTGACCCGGCGTGGGGCGGCGGCACCAATCCAACGTGGATCGCTCGCCAGTGAGTCACGCTGCACTCTCCACCACCGCCCGGACCGGAACCCTGACCCGGGCGGTAGTGTGCGCCGGTGGAGTGGAGACGAGCTACCTGCGTGTCGGGCGCGGTCCCGCGATCGTGGTCGTCGCAGACGATGTTGATGGGGTGGAGGTGCAACGGCTCGTCGCCGATCTCGCGCCCAACCATCTCGTCCTCGTCGCCGCGCCGCGCGCGTCGAGCAACGCAGCGCTGGCAACGTGGAAGCGCAATTTCCTGGACGGCCTGGGCATCCCGGACGCGCATGTGCTCCTCTGCACGTCAGCATTGGCGCGGATGGAGGCGCTCGGGTAAGCGCGGCCGCGCACCGGAATTTCGGTCAGGGGATCGCGCAAACGCGGCTGAAGGATTCAACGGCCAACGGACCCGATCCCTCCGAATCCGGAACGTGATCGTGCTTGAAGAAGACATAGGCGTCAGTCCAGCCGCTCGTGCGCATGCGCCTGGCCCATTCGGCCAGCATCTCCGGCGAATAGTCGAACCGGTGCAGCCGGAGGTAGCCCCAGGATGCCGTCGAGTGTACCGGCGACGTGAAGTCAGCCTGCTCGATCCCGACCATCGCGACATCATGATCGCGGAGTGTCGAAATCACGGCCTCGTCGAACCAGCTCTCGTGCCGGAACTCGATGGCGAACCGGCGGTCTTTCGGCAGCCGTGACACGAAGCCCTGCAGCCGCTCGATATCTCTCTTCATGTTCGGCGGTAGCTGGAACAGGACGGCCCCCAACCGGTCGCCCATGACGGCGGTCGCCTTCACGAGGTAGTCAACCAGCTCTGCTGACTCCGGTTTCAGCCGGGCAAAATGCGTGATGCGCTGGCTGGCCTTGATGGTGAAGGTGAACCCGTCCGGCACCTGCGACGCCCAGTCGGCCAGAACGCTCTCCTTCGGGAGACGGTAGAAGGTGTTGTTGATCTCCACCGAGGGAAACCGGCTCGCATAGTACGCCAGCATCCCGGCGTCCTTCGTCCCCTCAGGGTAAAACACCCCTTTCCACTCCTTGAAGGCAAACCCGCTGGTGCCAGCCCTGATGTTCATGTGCTCACGATCACACTAAAGAAGGCGATTCCGCAACCGATACTATAGACGACAACCCGCCATGGGCGTCCGTGTGGAAGCAACCCTTTTCACGACGGCGCCGTCACACCAGTAACAGCCACCGAAGGCCCGATGCCGGACCTGCGTGCAGATCTCGAGAGCAGTCTTCGCCCCCGCTTCATCATCCAGCGGGAACTCGGCGGTGGCGGCATGTCGCGGGTGTTCGTCGCACGCGAAGTGGAGCTGGACCGCGACGTCGTCATCAAGGTCCTTCCGCCCGAGTTGGCCGTCGTGAACGTCGCGCGGTTCCGCCGCGAGATGACCACCGCCGCCAGGCTGCATCATCCGCACATCGTTCCGCTGCACGCCGCGGGCGACGCGAACGGCGTGTTGTACTACACCATGCCCCTTGTCGAAGGGGAGACGCTTCGGGCGCGAATCTCCGCTGGAGCGCTTCCAGTGGACGAGTGCCTCCGCGTCATGCGCGACATCGCTGACGCTCTTGCGCATGCGCACGCGCAGCAGGTCGTCCATCGTGACATCAAGCCCGAGAACGTGCTTCTTTCCGGCGGGCATGCGCTCGTCACCGACTTCGGCGTCGCCAAGGCGCTGAGTGCGTCGAAGGAAACGGCCGACGCGACGATCCACAGCACCACGGCCACCGCTGGCGGACTCGCGATCGGCACGCCCGCATACATGGCCCCCGAGCAGGCCGCCGGCGACCCGCTCACCGATCATCGCGCGGATCTCTACGCCCTCGGACTCCTCGGCTACGAGATGCTCGCCGGACGCTCGGCCTTCCCGCGCGCCAGCGTCCAGGAAATGATTGTTGCGCAGATCGCCGAGCGTCCCCGGGACATCGAGGAGCTCCGCGGCGACGCTCCACCGTTGCTCGCCGCGCTCATCATGCGCTGCCTCGAGAAGCGTCCTGACGATCGTCCGCCGAGTGCCGCCGTCGTTCGCGAACAGCTGGATGCGATGCGCACACCCTCCGGCGGTGCGATCCGCGCCGGGAATCGTCCGCGACGTATTCCGCGCTCGCTCATCGCCGCCGCTGTCGCACTCCCGGTGATCGCGCTCTTCGGGCTGTTCACGAAGATCAGCGGGCGACCAGTCCTGGATCACGACGTAGTGGCGGTAGCGCCCTTCACTGTGACGGGCGACCTGGGCTTCCTGCGCGAAGGCATGCTCGACCTGTTTGCCGCAAAGTTGACCGGCGAGGCGGGACCTCGGGCCGCCGAGCCCCGCGCGGTGCTTCGGGCGTGGCGCGCGGCAGGTGGATCCGATTCGGCCACCCTCACGCGCGAGGCCGCGCTCTCGGTCGCCGAAAACATTGGCGCAGGTCAACTGCTGGATGGCCAGGTGTCGGGCACCTCGGCGAACATGGTTATCACCGCGCGTCTGATCGACGTCGACAACGGACGACTGCGCGCGAACGCGCAGGTGCGCGGCCCCGCGGACAGCCTCGCGCAGATGGTGGATGCGCTGACCATGCAGCTGCTTGCCATCGGCGCTGGAGAGGGATCGCGGTTATCGTCGCTCACGAGTACATCGTTGCCCGCACTGCGCGCATACCTCGCCGGCCAATGGCTGTATCGACGCGGGCGATACCAGCAGGCGGCGACCGAACATGATCGCGCACTCCGTGAAGACTCCACCTTTGGTCTTGCCGCCGTGGCGTTGATGCAAAGCGCGGTGTGGCACGGCGATTTCGGGGCCTATGAGCGCGGCTCGAAGGTGGCGTGGGCGAACCGGCATCGACTGTCGCCGCGCGACCACGCGCTGCTCATTGCCCAGGTGGGTCCGCTGTATCCGCGGGTGGCGCCATACGCCAGCATGATTGCGGCAGCGCAACGCTACCGCGATGTCGCGTCCGATCGCGCCGATGCCTGGTTCATGTACGGGGACCAGCTCGTGCACCACGGCTGGTCGACGGGAAACGCCGCCGCACATCCGCAGGCCGAAGTCGCACTGCGCCAGGCGGTGTCCATCGACAGCACCTTCGCGCCTGCGCTCGAGCATCTCGTCCTGCTCGCCGCGCGTCGCGGAGACACGGCTGCGACACGCCGCTATGCGCAGATGTATCTGGCGGTGGATTCGGCGGGCGAAAGCGCACAGGGCATCCGCTGGCGCCTGGCAGCAGCGGTCGGCGACAAAAGGACCGCCGACCCCATCGCCGGGATTCGCGACCCATTGCCGTCAACCAGCCAGAGCATCATTGGCTGGGTAGGAATCGAAGACGGCGTCAATGTCGCCGAATCACACGCGCTCATCAGGTCCATCGGCGAGCGCGAGGTTCGTGAGGGGCAGCCGGGCTCGTACATCATGCTGCACGATGTCGCGCTGGTGACTGGTCGCCCGACGCAGGCGCGCCAGTTCCTAACGCAGTTTGAACGCGCCTTCTCGCCGATGCCGCGGGAGCACATCAAGGCAGCGCTTATCGCGGACGGTGGCGTTGGCGTCGCCGACACCGCGGCCGCCCAGCTTCGAGCGTCCGTCGGCACGGCCCGTCCGGCTGGCCAGGTGGGGCAATGGGCGGGAACCCAGTGCGTCGTGCCACTCTGGCTGACGATCGCGCACCAGGATACCGCACTCAACGCCCGCGCGCTTCTCGCGCTCCGCGAGCTTGGACGCGATACCATGCCGATATCCACCTTCGCGGCCGACTGCGCGGTACTGCTCGATGCTGTGCACGCAGTGGCCGCGCGAGCGCCGGACGCTGCAGTGCGAGTGACGCGCGCCGACTCGATGATGAAGACCGGGCCGGCCAATCCCGTCGAGGAGGTGGGAAATCCCGTGGTGGCTCGCCTGCTGGAAACGATGGGTGACAAGGCAGGCGCGCTGGCGGCGATTCGTCGCCGGCCGTATTTCCTCGGCCGCAAGCCGGGGCTGGCGACCTCACTGCGCACCGAAGGCCGGCTGGCCTCCGACCTCGGCGACATCGCGGGTGCGATGACGGCGTACCGCCATTACCTCGCGCTGCGTTCGGACGTCGAGCCCGGAATCCGCATGGATGTCGATGACGTGCGTGCCGAGCTCGCGCGTCTCGAGCGCCAGGAGGCGAGCCGATGATCGCCACGCTGCTGATCGTGGTAATGGGAGCGGGAGCGTACGTCGCGTATCGTGAAATCTCCCGGACGCGCCACCGTGCATCGCGGGCAGAGGACATGACGGTGCAGCTCGTCGAAGCCAATCGCCGTCTGGAATCCCTCGTCGCCGATCACGAGCGCACGAGGGCTGCGCTGGCCGCCAGCGAGGAACAGGTCCGTCAGGCGCAGAAAATGGAAGCGGTGGGACGACTGGCAGGGGGAGTCGCGCACGATTTCAACAACATCCTCACTGCCATAACCGCATATGCCGACTTTCTCATCGAGGCGATCCCGGCGAACGATCCGCGGGGAGACGACGCCCGCGAGATCCGTCGTGCCGCGAAACGCGCCACCACGCTCACAAGCCAGCTCCTCGCGTTCAGCCGGCGGCAGGTCCACCAGCCCCGGCCCATCAACCTGAACGAAGTCGTCTCTGAGTTCTCGAAAATTCTCGGCCGGGTCATCGGCGAGGACGTTCGGCTGGAGATGCAGCTGTGGGAGGGACTGGGCACCATCAAGGCTGATCCGAGCCAGGTGGAGCAGGTAATCATGAACCTCGTCGTGAATGCCAGTGACGCGATGCCGCAGGGGGGCAGCATCACGATCTCCACGCACAACGTCGATATCGTCGACGCCGAGCATCGTCCGCATCCGTCGCTGCGGCTTGGTTCATATGCGGTGCTGCGCGTGACCGACACCGGCATGGGGATGGACGATGCGACCATCCAGCACATCTTCGATCCGTTCTTCACCACGAAGGAAAGCGGGAAGGGAACCGGGCTGGGGCTGGCGACCGTGTATGCGATCACCGAACGCAGTGGCGGCGTCGTCACGGTCAGGAGCGCGCCGCGTGAAGGCGCCGAGTTCAGCATCTACCTGCCACGGATAGATGCCGCAGCGGAGCATTACGCGTCGGGGGCAAACCTGCCGCTGCCGCCGCGGGGGACTGAGACGCTCTTGCTCGTTGAGGACGACGATGCGGTGCGCGTGCTGTCGGCGCGCATCCTGGAGCGTCATGGGTATACCGTGCTGATCGCGCGGGACGGCAAGGAAGCGCTCGACCAGGCCCGTCGTCACACATCGGACATCGACCTGCTCATCACCGACGTCGTAATGCCGCGCATCGGCGGAAAGCGGCTGTCGGACATCCTCAGCGCCCAGCGCCCGGAGATCCGGGTCATCTTCCAGTCCGGTTACACGGCGGGAGAAATCGACCGGCGCGGCGAGCTGGACCCGTCGATCGCGTTCCTCCAGAAGCCCTTCTCCGCGCAAGCGTTGCTGCTCAAGGTGCGCGAGGTTCTCGACAGCGCCGTTCCC
>DASPMP010000276.1:0-60333 GCA_035626995.1 Gemmatimonadaceae bacterium | reverse complement strand
GTTCGCGGCCTTCCAGCTCAAGAAT
The DNA here is from genome assembly GCA_035626995.1 of Gemmatimonadaceae bacterium. GTDB lineage: Bacteria > Gemmatimonadota > Gemmatimonadetes > Gemmatimonadales > Gemmatimonadaceae > DASPMP01. The sequence goes on along the minus strand of DASPMP010000276.1, from coordinate 60,308 downwards.
GCGACGATCGCGCGTGTGCAGGGCTCGCACCGCGCCGCCTTCGATCTGGTCGTGCGCCGGATCAGCACCCGCGGACCCAACCCGCCCCTGGGTGCCGAGCGCGTTGCGGAACTTGTCGAAGACCGGCGCGAGCAGTGCCGCTGCCTTGAGGGGGTGAGCTTCTACTATCAGGTGACCTTCGCGGACAGCGCGATCGACGTCACTGCGTCGGAGCTCGCTACGCCCGGGAACCTGCGGCACATCCGTGACACCGTGATCGCGCAGGCGGAGGCGCGCGCGCAGGCCGAGACGCGCGCGTCCAGTCGTCCCGAGCTACCGTTGCCGCCAGCCGGAACGCGAGTGATCGGCGTTCCGATCACGGCACAGGTTCTCGTGGCGATCTTTTCGCGCCTGGGGGACCGCCCGTACCTGTTTACCCACGCGGTCACCATCGATACCGTCGGCAAGCCGGTGGTCGCCTACGGCCTTGCGGTGCCGGCGGAACTGCCCGTGGGGCGCGCCGTGCGGGCGGTGCTCGCGTCGCAGCCCATCCTTCCAACCACACTGACGCGCGGACTGCGCGTCGACTCGATCCTGGGCGTTACGGTGACGACACCCTCGCGCGAGGTGGTCTATCGCGGCAACACGCACATCAGCACGCGCTACGCCGCGAGCGACTCCCTCGAGGCACGCCTGGGCGGGCTGCATTTCCAGGTGGCGATCGATCCGGCCGCGGCGGGCCGATTGATCATTGGCGGGCTCCCTCGCACTCGGCTGCCTGAGGTGCTCGCGACGGCGCTGCTCTCCGTGGGCCTCCTGGGGCTGCTGCTCTACCAGTTCCGCCGGCAAGAGGAGCTGGGGCGCCTGCGCAATGACTTCGTCTCCGGCGTGTCGCACGAGCTGCGAACGCCGCTGGCGCAGATCCGGCTGCTCGCCGAGCTGCTGCGCATGGGGAAAGTGCCGACGGACGACCAGAAGGAACGCTCGCTGCGGATCATCGTCAAGGAAGCGCGTCGCCTGTCATTCCTGGTGGACAGCATCCTCAGCTTCACGCACTCCGAACCGGGCCAGCTGTCGCCGGTGAGCACCGACATCGCTGCCGAGGTCGAGGAGATCGTCTCCGGATTCGAGCCGTTGGCGCATGCGCATGGCGTGCAGCTCACTCCGCGTCTCCAGCGCGGCATCGTCGCGGACGTGGATCGCGGCGCGCTGCGCCAGGTGGTGCTGAACCTGCTGGACAACGCTGTTCGCTATGGGCCGCCGCGCCAGAACGTGACGATCACCACCGCATCCGAGGGAGGCCGATGGACGCTCGAGGTGGCCGATGAGGGGCCTGGCGTACCGGTCGATGAGCGCGAGCGGATCTTCGATCCGTATTACCGGATGAATCGCGACGCAGGCGGCGCGGTGGGCGGTACGGGAATCGGGCTCGCGGTAGTCCGGCGGCTCGTGGCGGAGCACAATGGCCAGGTGCACGTCGCTCCAGTGAACGGCAACCGCGCGGGCGCCCGTTTCGTCGTCTCGCTCCCGATGAACGCGACGGGCATGAACGGACGATGACGCGGGTGCTGGTGGTGGAGGACAACGCCGACCTGGCCTTCGCGGTAACCACAGCGCTGGAGAGCGAAGGGTTCGACGTGGTTGTCGCGGGCACGGGTCCGGATGGCGTCGAGCGCGCGCGGGCCCGTGACGCAGACCTGATCATCCTCGATCTCATGCTCCCGGGCTTCGATGGTTTCCGGGTGATTCGCACGCTGCGCGATGACGGCATTCTCACACCGATCCTGGTGCTCACGGCGCGCGGCGAAGAGGCGGACAAGGTGAAGGGACTTCGCCTGGGCGCCGACGACTATGTCACAAAGCCATTCGGCGCGATGGAGCTTCTCGCCCGCGTCGAAGCCCTGCTCCGCCGCGCTCGGCTCGCGGCGCCTGCACCTGCGCCCGCGCTGGATCGCTTCGGCGAGATCGAGGTCAATCGCGCGGCGCGCACGGTGAAGCGACGTGGAGATCCCGTCACGCTGACGCCGAAAGAGTTCGACCTGCTGATCGCGTTGATGGACCGTGCGGGCGCCGTGGTACCGCGCGGCGACCTGCTGAGCGCCGTGTGGGGGTACCAGCAGGACGTCAGCACGCGCACGGTGGACATTCACGTGTCGGAGTTGCGGGCGAAGCTGGAGCCGAATCCCGCGCAGCCGGTGCACATCATAACGGTGCGGAAGACGGGCTATCGGTTCGAGGCGTAGTCGGAAACGCCGAGCCATCTGCGTGGTCGGAGACTCTTCAGGCCTTCTGGATTTCCGTCCAGAGCGGCCGTTCACGCGCGTACGGTCCCACAGTTCAATGATCCGTTGAATGCCGGGAATGCGAGAATGCGAGAATACACCATGATCCCGCCCTGAACGGATTCCCGCATTCACGCATTCCTGCCTTCCTGCTTCTTCCTGCTCCTTCCGCGTTAGTCGGCAGCTACCGTTGGTGTGCGCTATCTGACCAACGCAGATGAAAAAAAAGGGAATTCAACGCAGAGGCGCAGAGACGCAAAGGAACACGCCAACGGTGTGCGTGGCCGGGGACATTATCTGCTGGTAGTGTTCTTCTCCCCATCTCTGCGTTGAATTAATGGCCCTATTTCTTCAACATCTCCGCATCGGCGTGAATTCTCTTGACCAATTAATCGGGACGCTACACATTCTCCCCTAACCTCGTGCAGGGAGAACCATGGCGCGCGATACCAGCGACCTGCTCCACGGAACGCTCGACCTGCTCGTCCTGAAGGCGCTGGCCGTGCAGCCGCTGCACGGGTTTGGCCTCACGCGATGGATCGAGCAGCGCACCCGCGACAAGATCGAGATCGTCGACTCGGCGCTCTACAAGGCCCTGCACCGCCTGGAGGACTCGGGCGCGATCGACGCCGAGTGGGGACTGTCCGAGAACAACCGCAAGGCAAAGTACTACTCGCTGACGTCCAAAGGCCGGCAGCTGCTCCGCGCGGAAACGGCCACATGGAAGCGCTATGTCGCGGCCATCTCGCATGTGCTGGAGTCCACATGACGAGGCTCCCCAACGGCATCCGCCGCATCTTCCGGCTGCCCCCCAGTCGTGAACGCCTGCTGCGCGAGATGGATGACGAGATCCACGCGCACCTCGACATGCGCATCGACGAGCTCCGAGCGCTCGGCATGAGTGCCGCGGACGCCGAAGCCGAGGCACTGCGTCGCTTCGGCAGCTCGGACGAGTATCATGCGTACGCGGAGCGCCGGGCAGACATGCGCGCGCGTTCGCACGGACTGGGGGAGTGGCTGGACGAGTGGGCACAGGATCTTCGCTTCGCCGGTCGTCAGTTCCGACGCAATCCGGGCTTCACCGCGCTCGCGGTGCTCACCCTGGCCCTCGGCATCGGCGCGAACAGCGCGATTTTCAGCGTCGTCCACAAACTGATCATCGCCCCGCTGCCGTACGCCGACGGAAACCGCATCGTACGCCTCACGCTCTGGGACGGCGATCGGCTTGCCGGCTATCCGCCGCGGGAGGCCCTGCTCGCATGGCGCGACCGCGCGCGCTCGATCGAGACGATCGCCGTCGTCAGCATCGACGCGCTCGCCCTGCAGGACTTTGGTGACATCCAGGACACCATTCCTGCCCTCGTCACCTCGAACTACCTCGCGTTGCTTGGTCTCCACCCCGCCATCGGGCGCGGCTTCACGCCGGATGACGAGGGTCCCGGCGCCGCTCCGGTCGCGATGATCAGCCACGGCCGGTGGCAGCGCGAGTTTGGCGGCAGCGCCGACATCCTCGGCAAGACCATCAAGGCACCCGAAATTGATCAGCGCGTCTACACCATCGTTGGTGTGATGCCACCGGATATCGCGATACCGATGTCCTTCGGGGTGGGAGTGAACAGCGACTTGCGAGCGGGTGCACCCGGGCTCTGGCTTCCCGCGAGCCTGGATTCCATCCCGCTGTACCAGGTCTATGCGAAGCTGCGCCCCGGGGTCACGGCTGCAGTCGCCTCAGCGGAGCTCCAGTCCCTCCGGGAGCAGCTCCCGGCGCCGCCGCCCCGTCCAGGATTGCTGCGGCAGCCGAGCGAGCTGAAGGTGCGCGCGATGCGCGCGCAGGACTTCCTCGATCCGCGCGAGGTGCGGACCGTCCAGGTGCTGTTCGTCGCCGTCGCAGTGTTACTGCTCATCGCGTGCGCCAATGTCGCCAACCTGCTGATGTCGCGCGCATGGACGCGTACACGGGAGTTCGCGGTGCGCACCGCAATGGGCGCCGGCCGCGCGCGTCTCGCCCGGCAGATGTTCACCGAGAGCGTGCTGCTCGCGTTCGCAGGTGGCGTCGCCGGCGTCGTCGTCGCGTGGACTACGCTGCAGATCGTCCTCGCGCTCCGTCCCGCCACGCTCGAGGAGCTGGCGGGGGTAGGGATCGCCATGCCGGTGCTGTTCTGGAGCGCTGGCATTTCCCTCGGCACCGGGATCCTCTTCGGGTTCGCGCCCGCGCTGTTCGCCGGCGGCCGCGCCGTCGGCGACATCCTGCGGCGCGCGACGCACACCGCCTCGAGCGATACCGGCCTGCGACGGCTGCGCTCGACGCTCATCGCGGGCGAAATCGCCCTCTCACTCGTGCTGCTCGTCGGCGCGGGGCTGCTCGTGCGGTCGTTCGCGGCGCTGCAGGCGCGACCGCTCAACTTCGAGCCGAAGGGGCTGGTCTCGACGAATGTCATCCTGCAGTTCCCGCGCGACTGGAGCATCGAGGCTCGAGTGGCGCGTCGCACGGAGATGCTGGAGCGCCTGCGTGGGATTCCCGGCGTTGACGACGCGACGGCCGGCATGATGCCGGGTCTCGGCTGGCTCAACTACAACCGTGAGGCGGAGACCGCGGAGGGACAGTTGATCCCGCTGGGCGAGTCGTTCACGACCTTCGTCACGCCTGACTATATCAGGATTACCGGGATGCAGGTCGTGGAGGGTCGCATGCTCGACCCGGAGGCCTCAACCGCGGAGTTGCGCGAGGTGGTCGTGAATCGCAGCCTCGCTGACCGGCTCTGGGGACCGGGCAACGTCGTCGGCAAGCATCTGCGCGAGAAGGGTCCTATTGGAGTGTCTCAGCGCCAGCGGGTCGTGGGCGTGGTCGCGGACATTCAGCTCCCGAGCCGGCGCAGCGTCGCGTCAATCGCGGATATCTATGAGCCGATGCCGGACCGCTTCGGTATGCTCCCGGTCGTGCTGCGCACGTCGCTGTCGGACGCAGAGATCACAAAGGCGATTCGCCGCGCGGTGGCCGAGTATGATGTCACGCTGCGCGCCGCCACCCGACATCCACATGGTGCGATCGTCCAGTTCGTGACGATCGGCGACACTTTCATCCGTGAGCAGCTTGCGCCGACGCGCTTCGCGATGGCGCTGCTGCTGACGTTTGCCGTGATTGCGCTCGTGCTTTCCGCGGTGGGACTCTATGGCGTGATCGCATATTCGGTCGTGCAGCGGACGCGCGAGATCGGCGTCCGCGTCGCACTCGGCGCCGACCATCGCAGCGTCGAGCGTCTCGTGGTGGGTGCGGGGCTCAGGCTCACCGCCGTTGGCCTCGTCGTCGGCCTCCTCGGTGCGTTCGCAAGTACCCGCGTGTTGACCAGCCTGTTGTACGGCGTGAGTCCTGTGGATCCCGTGAGCTTCGTGGCGATCGCGCTGCTCGTGGCGGCAATTGCGCTGCTGGCGTCTTACCTGCCGGCGCGACGCGCCGTGCGCATCGATCCGATTGCGGCGTTGCGGGCCGAATGATTCGGTCGCGCCCCGTCCACCTGGCGCTCGTAGCGACGCTGGCGGTGTCGGCAGCGTGGTCCTGCAAGGGTGCCTCAGTTACGAGAGACTGGGTTCGCGTCGCGGCGGACACGAACTACACCATTGCTCTCGACAGGCTCCACATCTCGGAATGGGAGCACGCACCCGTGGGCGGCTGGGACCAGGCGTTCGAGATCTGGTATCGCACCGATCACACGCAGCCGCGTCTCCACAACGGCGACCCGTTCGATCGCGAGATCGTGCGTGCCATCATCCTGTGTGACCGTTTCTGGTTCAAGGTCGTGAGCGTCGACATGGTGATGGGCGACAGTCGGGTCGTCGCGCGACAGCGGGCGTCCGACGAAGAGCTAAACCGCCAGGCGTGGCGTCCCGTCGCGCGCGGAACGACGGAAGAGGTGGCTGCCGTCGCTGCCTGCGATATGGGGAGACAGGCAACCGAACACGTTGCAGAGGCGGCTCGGAAACCATAGAAACTGCAGGTGACTGCACTCCCACAGTTCAATGATCCGTTGAATGCAGGGAATGTGAGAATGCGCGAATACACCATGATCCCGCCCTGAGCTGCCGAATGACGCCGAAGGGGCAGGAGAGTTGTTCCCTACCTGCTTCTTCCTGCTCCTTCTGTGTTAGTCGGCAGCTACCGTTGGCCTGAGCTATCTGACCCCGCAGACTGACGCAGACGGATCAAAGAATGAATTCAACGCAGAGGCGCGGAGATGCAGAGGAACACGCTACAGCGGTCTGCGCGGTCGAAGACTTTCCCTGGTTATTGGTATTCGCGTAGCTGCCGAATGACGCCGAAGGGGCAGGAAACAGCATGAAGGGGCGGGAAATTTCCCTTGTGGGTGTTCTGCTCTGCGTCTCTGCGTCTCTGCGTTGAATTAACTGCCCTTGCCTGCTTCTTCCTGCTCCTTCAGTGTTAGTCGGCAGCTACCGGTAGCGAAGCACTTCCACCGTTGGTCGAGAGCCAGGAAGGGTCAGCAGGCGCTGACGACGGCGGTTCCTCCCGCCATGCGCTGCCAGCTCAGCGCCGCACCCTCAGATGGCAACCAGCTCGCGCTTGCAGGAGCGGCGCTGTAGCAGGAGTACGTCGCAATCGAACCCGTTGTCCGGTTGCCAAGCCAGCCGGTCGTCTCCGTCACTGCGCGAAGCGCAGCACCGGACGTCGTCGGGAGACGTGCCGCCAGCACCGCGTCCATCCAATCGAACATCAGGTCCAGGTCTTCGATCGGCCGATGATCGAAGGCGTCAATCGACACTGCCCATGGCGCGCCCGCGGCTCGACCGGCCTCGAACACCCCCGTGATGTTCTGCTTCCGGTACAGCTCATCCAGCCCGCCAATCAGGAAGTATCCCGGAACCGTCGACGCTGCCGCCGCGGGACCCTGGTTGTGACAACCCCCCTTCATGGTCAGGAACCCGGCGACCCGCGCGCCGTGCACGCGGCTGAATCCGTACGCCGTGCATCCCCCCATCGAGTGCCCAATGAAAAAGATGGGAATGTTCGCGAGCTCCGGATGGAGGCTTTGCGTGCCGAACGCCGTGAGTGCCCTCAGAATCATGTCGTAGCTCGCGGCGTTATCGACCAGGGTCGTCGTCCCGATGAGCGCGACATTTCCGCCCGCAAGCTCGAGTGCCCGCGCGCGTACTTCCGCCTTCTCGTCGGCAAGACACCAGATGCTGCAGGGGGGCTGGGAGGTGCCACGCACCAGCGCACGTGAATCCAGGTCGTTACCGGTAGCCGGATCCAGCAGGCCGGGGAGGAACACGATCGCCGCCTTGTACTCGGCCACGCCAAGCGGCAGGTACGCGACAAGCTTCTCGCTCAGAAAGATCGTCTGCGGGATCAACCCGACGTCGTGCGAGTTGGTCCCCTCGCGGAGCGTGACCGTCTCCGACCGCTCGTCGAAACGCGGCGCGGTCGTGTTGAGGATTGCCGGACCCGCCTTGAGATCCTGCAGCTCGAATCCTCCGTCCGCGTCGGTCGTCGTGGACTTGCTCCCCACTCGCACTGTCGCGCCTTCGATGACATCGCCGTCGAGTGTCCTGACGACGCCAGTGACGGATGCAGTCGCGACCGGGGCTGCAGGCTCGCTGCTGCCGCCGCACGCCGCGGCAAGAAGTGACGTAACGAGTACGGCAGCGCGCGTGCGGATCGATGTCGAGAAGTGCATGCGATCTCCCTGACGGAACGGTCGGAAGCCAAACATCATCATGAGTACATCAGAAAATCCGGGCAGGGCCTTCCCTGCGAACCGGTGCGTCCCTGCGGGGCTCTCCACCCACCGCATACGACGCGAACAGCGACAGCAGTGGCCGAGCCGTGCGGCGGCGACTTTCCTGGGTGAAGGTTGTACCGGCGATGCGGTACTCGTGGCGGTCGCTGCGCAGCGGGTCGTTCAGGCGCAGCGTCACGCGCGCCCGGTCACCGGCCAGCCGCTGCGTCACCGCCAGGTCACTGGTGAAGGCCGGCAGGATCTCCCCCTGTTCGATCGCCTGCGCGCTCCGCCGATACGCGTACAACTGCGCCTCCGTGCGCTCGGCGACGCGTAGATCCAGCGTGAGTCGCCCCGTGGCGTACACTCCGCTGCTGCCGAAGGTGGCAGCCGTCGTCTGCATGTGGGTGACGCTGCCCGCAAGCGTAATGACCGTGCGGTCCGACAGCTGTGCGCGCACGCTGGCGTCGGTGCCGACGGCGCGCGACCGGTTCAGGTTTTCCAGCGTGGTTATCGCGCCACCCCTCGGCGTCGATGCCTTGATCTGTCGGATCGGGTCGCGCGTCCAGCGAAGAAAAGGCGTCAGCTGCAGCGTCATGCGTGGGCGGTAACCCTCCACACCGAATTCCACCTGGTCCGAGACTTCCGCCACCAGCGACGGGTTGCCGACGATCTCGTCCATGTCGTCGCCGCCCATGGAGAATGGGTTCAGCATCTCCGCGCCCGGTCGGTTGATGCGGCGGCCGTACGCGAATCGATAGGCGAGGGCGCGACGCACGTCGGTCCACTCACCGCTGATGCTCGGAAAGACGCGAACGGCTGTCCGTGCGCTGGCGGCGTCGAGCTGGAGGCGCGTCCGGTCTGCCTCGACCCGCACCCCGGCCTCGGCACGAACACCACCGATCGCGCGCTGCGCGGTGAGGTAGCCGGCATGGACATCCAGGTCGTAGTCGTACGCCTGCGACAGGGTCGCGTCAAAGTGGGTCGCATCGTGCGCGGCAGTGATGCCGCGGAACCGCGATTCCTGTCCGACGTCCACCGTGATGCCCGGGAAGCGCAGGCCGACGTCATTCCGCAGGACGTTCTCGCGCTGGCGCGAGGTCATGAGGGTGGTCATGTACCGGTAGCCCGCGTTCGCGTCGTCCCAGCCGCCGCGCACATCCTCATCCACGAAGCCGGCGCGCACTTCGGACGAGACACGCACCATCCCGACTTCCGCCCGCGCGACGGCGCCAAGCTCCCACGACGGGATCACGTGCTCCAGCAGGCCGCCGGTGGCGCCCGCATCGGTGTCGCCCGCCGAATTCGTGTACGCGAACTCGGAATTGTTGCGATACGCGCCTTCCATCCACGAGTACATGCCTCGCAGCGCCAGTGATGTGTGCGGCGTCGGTGTCACGGCCGTCCCAGCGACGACGGAGTGCAGGCGGTGCTTCTCACGGGATCGACTGTCCTGGTCCGTGTGCAGCGGAAGGTCTCCGGGGACGACGCTCCAGCGCGCCGTCGATGCGTTCGTGCTGGGCCGCATTCCCGACAGGGAATACATCACATCCCAATCGAGCATGTCACGAACGTCGCCTGTGGCGGCGGCGGAACCCATGTAGTGGTCCGTCGCCATGGAGCCCGCCAGCGAGCGGAGGCCGGTGCGGCGCGTGGCATCGTCGCGGGACACGAGGTTGACGACGCCACCGGCGCCGTCCGCGCCCTCTCGTGCGGACGCGGTGGTCGCTGCCTCCACGCGCTCCAGTGCGGCCGCCGGCGTCTGGCGAAGGAACGCGAGGAGGGCGTCACCGGTGAGCGGGGTGCGCCGGCCGTCCATCAGCACGAGGACACTCGAGCTGCCACGCATGCTGATGCGTCCGTCCGCGTCGAGCTCGACGCCGGGCACGGTGCGCAGCAGATCTGCGATGCTACCACCGGCCGCGGTGGACGCGCGGGCGTCCACGATGATCGCGCCGCTGCGCAGCACCACGGCGACGCGCTCCGCGCGTGTCGTCACCGCATCCAGCACCACGCGACTGCTATCGGCTTTCGGAGCGTGATGTTCGTGCTGTGCCGCCGCCGGTGCGACGATGCCAACGAGCGCGCTCCACGCGACGGCGACACCGTGCATGATTCGCAGCGAACCGGCACCGCCGGCCATCAACACCGACCGGCTCATGCCCCTCGTGTCATGGGAAGGCCGCAAACAGGTCGTGCGTCGGGAACGAGGTGACCTGCGCCAGCGCACTCCAGAGGGCGGCATCGAGCTCGCCGTTGAAGTTCCCTGCCCCTGCGCGCGCGTTGAACAGCGCGACCCATGAGAAGTTGTGATATGAGCGTACGAGAATGCTCGAGGTGCCCGGCAACGATCCTCCGTGCCACCAGTTCGCGTCACCCTGGGTTGGGCGCACCAGCCATCCACCGGAGTACGAGCACGCGGCATTCGCGCATACGGTAACGCCATTACTGGTCATCTCCGCGACGAGCCCAGCGCTGAGGATGTCCGGACGATTGGCGCGCCCGTCGACGCCGGCCAGGAATCGCAGGAGGTCGACGCTCGACGAGACCCAGCCGCCGTGTGAATCCATCGCCTCGACGTAGAAGCCACCGTAGTTGACGGGAACCGTTCCTTCGCCCGGAAACACGGAGGGGACGAGCGGCGCGCTCATCCCCAGCCCGGCCTCTCCGGGCAGGTAATACCTGACCTCGCCCGCGAGCGCCTCACCCATGCGCGTCCTGCCCAGCTGTGTGCGAACCGCGCCCACGGGCTGCAGCACGCGCGCACGCACGAACGCGTCATACGGCATGCCGCTCGCCTGCTCGATCACGCGACCAAGAATGGCATAGCCGAAGTTCGAATAGACATGCTTCGACCCTGGAGTGAAGTCGAATGGCATTCCCTTCATGTAGCGGATGACCGTTTCCGCGGACGCCGGGGCCGGCGCGCTGACCGCGGCCGCGGCGATCGACGGCCGGAACATGGGGTCGAATCCGCCCGGCTTGTCACGATCCCAGCCGCCGGTGTGGTTGAGCAGCTGTCGAATGGTGACCTGCTCCCACCGCGGATCGACGGTCGCTCCCTCCGCAGGCGCGAGGTGCGCGATGAACGGCGCCACGCGATCGTCGAGCGTGAGCGCGCCGTCTTCAACAAGCTTCATGATCGCGGCGCCGGTGATCGGCTTGGACACGCTGGCAATCCGGAACAGCGCGTCCGGTTGCACCGGCGTCTTGTTCGCGACATCGGCGTACCCGAAGCCGCGCGCGTAGATCAACTTCCCGTCGCGCAGTACCGCAACTGCCCCACCGGGGATGCCGTACTTCTGCATCAGCGCGGGAATCTTCTGGTCGTACGACTCCATACCGGGCACCGCGGCACCAGTGATCGGCATCTCCTGCGCAGACGGAGGCGTGACGGCCCCGCCGCCGCAGGCAAGCAGAATCGCGAGACAGGCGGTCGGCAGCGCCACGGTGCTTGTGTCACTCACAGGTCACGGCTGGCTGATAGGTCTGGTTGTGCAGGCTGCCGGAGCCGCCGCCCACCTGGGTGCCGCCACCGGTGACCCAGATCAAGCCGTCGACAAATGCTGAGCCCACGACGCCGTGGATGGGGATGGGCATGTTTTTCAGGCTGAACCACGTGTCGCTCCGTGGATCGTAGACATCATGGTCGGGCGTCATCCCCGTCGGAGCTTCACCGCCCCAGACGTGGTAGCATCCGTGGGCCACGACGCTGTTCATCCCGCTGCGGCCGCGAAGCATCGGGGCTGCCGTCGTCCAGGTTTCCGTGACCGGGTCGAAGACTTCGTGGGCATCCGACTTCAGGGGCGACAAGCCATTGCCGAGGCGCCCACCCACGATATGGATGCGGCCGTTGATTGCCGCGCCGGCGATGTGATTGCGCTGGCTGGGAAGAGGCGGCAACTCCTCCCACTCATCCGTCTCCGGATCGTAGACCGCGAAGTCGTTGCCGCGCGGCACGCGTCCACCGGCCACATAGATCTTGCCGCCATACGCCACGGCAACACCGCCGCTCCGCTTCGTGGGCATCGTCGCCTTCTCGACCCAGGTACCCACCGCAGGATCCAGCTCGTAGACGGTGTTGACCGCCGTCTCTCCCTCTTGATCGTTCGTGATCTGCCCGCCGAGCAGGTAGATCTTTCCGTTGACGGAAGCCGCCATCCCGTGGTTGTTCGGCAGCGGGAGCTGCGGCCCGAGCTGCCAGCTGTTGCTGGCGATGTCGTACACCTGCACGACGCGGGACGACTGGCCGGTAAATGGATACCCGCCAAGGACGTAGATCTTCCCGTTCGTCTCGGCGAGCGCGAACTCGGAATTTGCGACGAGCAGGTTGGCCCGCGTCCCCCAGATGCCCTTGTCGGCCGGCACCAGAAGCATGTCGTGCGTGTTGTCCCCTTCGACGAGGGTGACGTTCACCGACCTGGACTCGAAGTCCGTCGCGCTGGCAATGATCGTGACGGGGCCCGCAGGGACATTAAGAAGTTCGAATTGTCCGTTCGTTCCCGTCGTCGCTGTCAGGGTGCCGATCTTCACCGTTGCACCCGCAATGGGAGGACCGCCAAAGGCCGCTGCGACCACGCCGGACACGGTGGCCATTGGTGTGGGGGTTGGCTCGCCCGGGCTCCCCGCACATGCGGACAACAGGACTGCGCACAGCAGCATCGCTGGTTTCATCATACGTCTCCACGGAGGTTCGACTCGGCGCTTCCACGGCTCATGCGTGACGAAACACCCGATGTCGTGACTCCCCTTACAGTCTGTATACAAAGACAGTTCGCGTCAGGATTCAACAAGGTTTCGCGCTGCACAGCGAAGCGCGAGTCCGGCGCCGACGAGCGGCACCAATTGCCGACGAGCGGTTTGTTATTCCGATGAGCGGCGAATGCCTGTTTTTGCAGGGTCAGCCGAACCGTTCGCGGAGCTTCGCGCCGAAGCGGCGGCTCATCATCAACGGCTCCGTCAGGCCGCGCAGGTAGACCAGCTGGCTGGCATGCGACCACCGCTCGAGCCGGTCGACGTGCTCGAGGTTCACGATCGTGGAGCGATGGATCCGCACAAAGTGCCGCTCGGGCAGGCGCTGCTCCCACTCGCGCAGTGGCTTGCCGGACGGCTTGCGCACCACCTGTGGCGCAAGGATCAAAGTCGATCCATCACCCTGCGCTTCGATCGCCATGACGTCGCGCACGAGAACGAAGGCGCGCTCGTCGCCCAGCCGGAGGAACAGGCGGTCCTCGTACGTGAATGTCTCGCGTGGCGTCGGTAGTGGTTGCGCGGCGGCGAGCCGGCGCATCGTGACTGCGAGCCGCTCGGGGGCAACGGGCTTCAGCAGGTAATCGAGCGCATTGACCTCGAATGCACGCAGCGTGTATTCGTCGTGCGCCGTCACGAACACGACGTCGACGTCAGCGCCGAGCAGCGGCAGCAGGTCCATTCCCGTCTCGCCGGCGAGCTGGATGTCGAGGAAGACGACGTCCGCGTCGGTGGCGTGCGCGATCCGCGCCGCACTGGACACCGAATCCGCTTCCCCGACGATATGCACCGTGTCGGCGTGCGCCTCCTCGAGGAGTGTTCGCAGCTCGCGGCGGGCGAGCCGCTCGTCATCCACGATCAACGCGTGGCGACGGCGCGTGCTCACGTCTCGCTCCTTCCGTCGTCGCGACAGCGGGCCGGCAGCTCCACGATGACACGTACGCGTCCGTCCGACTGCTCGATGTCGATGCGGTGGTCCCCGGGATGCAGCATCGCCAGTCGCGCGCGGACATTCGCGAGCCCCAGGCCACCGGGCAGGCTCTCGCCGCCATCCGCCACGCCCGGTGCAATCGGGCGCGCGGTTGCCCACTGGCCGGAATTCTCGACCACGATGCGGAGCCGGTCCGGTTCGACGATCCGCACGTCGATCCGCAGCAGGAGCGGCGCATCCGCGGTACCGGGGGCGCCATGCTTCACGGCGTTCTCGACGAGCGGGTTGAAGAGGAACGCCGGCACCTCGCACCGCAGCGTGGCGGGGTCGATCTCCATGCGCACGTCGAGACGCTCCTCGAAGCGCGCCTGCTCGATCGCCAGATATCCGCGGATCGACGCGATTTCTTCCTCGAGCAATGCCACGTGCAGCGGGCGCTCGACGAGCGCGTAACGCAGGTAGCCGGCAAGCGCGGTCACCATCTCGCGCGCCTGCTGACGGTCCTCATTGATCAGCGCGCGGATGGAGTTGAGGGTGTTGAAGAGGAAATGCGGGTTGAGCTGGTACGCGAGCATGCGCAGCTGCGCATCCCGCGCCGTCGCCGTCGCCTGCAGCGCCTGCTCCCGTTGCTCGCGCAGCGCCGCGTTGTACTGCACGGCCAGGCGCACCAGGCTCCACCCGAAGAGCGGAAGGCTGTTGTCGAGCGACCCGTCCAAGAAATTCGGATTCCGGCAGCCGAGCCGCGACGGTCCCCCGATGACGAGCGAGTGGATGCTGTTCGCGATGGTGCATTGGTACGAGGTGAAGAGGACGCTCCACAGCGTTCCGGCAATCGCCGACGCGACGAGGGTGATGGCGAGCGCGCGTCCGAACGACGCCGGCCCAACCTCGAGCCGGTCGTAGACGACGCCGAGGAGCAACGAGAGGAGGAAGCCGATCAGGAGATACGGCGGTGTGGTAACGACGTTGACGTGCCACGGGTAGATCTCCGTCCACCCGATCATCACGCCGATCCCGAACAGCAGCCAGCCGCCGACGTTCAGCAGGATGAGATTGCTGGTAAACGATGGCTTTCCTTCTTCGAGTTTTCTCACCTCGCGCTAGCGCGCGAGCGGATCCGGCCGCAGCTGGAAGTGGTACACCTTGCTCGTGTTCCCTTTCCCGCCTTCCATGTGGAATGGCGCGCGCGTGCTGATCGTCGCCCAGAGACCACGCCCCTTCCAGCCGGCGTTCGGATCATCGATGCGACCATCCAGCCACTTCGTGTAGAAGCCCATCGGATACGGGACCCGCAGCACGACAAACTTCCCGTCCTTCAACACGAGCAGCCCCTCCGACTGGTTCCCGGTGCTGATCGGGACGTTCGCGCCAAGGCCGAGCGTGTTGAACTGGTCGACCCACGTGTAGTAGCTCCCCTCGCCGCTCCCCGCGCTGGTCACGTTCCCCAGGTTCGGGAGGGGCTCCGCGTAAAAACTCCATCCCTCCGGGCAGTGCTGCCCCGTCGCCGTCGGGCCGTTCAGCGGGCCCTTGCACTTGCGCCGGTCGAAGCTCGCCATGTGGCCGCTCGCGAGCGCCGCCCAGTACACGCCGTTGCGGTCGACGTCGCCGCCGCGCGGAGAGAAACCCTCCATCGGCTTGCCGTCCCGCATCGGCAGCTCGAACCGCTCGGTGAGTGCCGTCTCGGTTGGGTTTGTGCCAGGCACCAACCGGAATACTGCGCCAGGAAATCCGAACATCGTTCCCCATACCGAACCGTCCGGCGCCGGCGCCAGCGCGTACGCACTGCCGTACTGCCCCGGCAGCAGGCGCCTGTCCTTGCTGGAATCCGCTGGCATGTTCGGCTCGGTGTGTGCGTCGCGCCGCCCGTTGCCGTTGAAGTCGAGAATCAGCGGCGTCCATCCCTGCGCGCTCTCCTCGTCGCCGGTCTCGTCCCACAGCTTCGTGTTCACCCACCCCACGACCTGGCCGCCGCCGCTCAACCAGAGGGTACGGTTGGCGTCTTCGGCGAACATCAGGTGATGCGTGCTGAAACACGTGGAGATGTGCTTCATCTCCTTCGTCTTCGGGTCGTACACCGCCACATGACGCCCGGAGCCGTTCAGCGGAAATACTTTCGCGGAAGGATGATTGGACCCTGCCCTGCAGTAACCCGGCTGTGCGTTCGGCGCGCGAACCCTGGCAGTGATCCACACCCGTCCTTTCTCGTCGAACATCGGGTTGTGCACGTTCGCCTTGCTGTTCCAGATCGGTTCGGTGCCCCAGTACGGCGACGGGCCCGCGACCTGCTGCGGCACCGCGGGTGGAATGCTCGTGTCGCGGAGGGTGACGGGGACCCTGCTGACGGTGTGCGTCTTCGGGTCGAGCACCGGCAGGTAGTCGGCGCTCGCTTCGAGCACGCCGTAGATCTTGCCGTTGGCATTCAGCGTTGGATTGCGGCGGTCGGTGGAGACGAGGTCGTGCAGGTACACCTTCGGGTCGGCCCAGTCCCACATGGTGATGACGACGTTGCGCTCGATCCCCTGCGGGCGAGGCGGCGTTGGTGGAACCTCACCCGCCGCGATGCGGTCGGTCCAGTCAGCGAACATCTGCAGCGTGCGCGGGCCCATCTGGTTCACCATCCCCGCCATGCCACCGCCCGCCTGTCCCGCCTTGAGCCGTTCCGCCCACGCATGCACCGACGACGGGAATGTGCCGAGTGCCGGGTTCAGCTCACGCGTCCCCTTGCTTCCCATCTGATGGCAGCCCAGGCACGCGTTGTTCTTCAGCTGGCGCACGTAGTCCGGCTGGCTGGTGATGAACGTGGCGATCCCGTTCCCTTCCGGCCCTGTACCCGGGAACTCGCTCTCGGCTGGAACCTTCATGAGCGAATACCAATACCCGGCCGGGAAGTACTGTGCGGCGGCTTTCGGATCCGGCGCGATGACCGCCGTGTGATTCATGGTCGCGCCCGGGCGCGCGCGCTTCTTCGGCGAGTCCATGAGCCCGTAGCCGCGCACCCACACGTCGTAGCTGGCGCTGGGCAGCTCGGGAATCACGTAGCGGCCGCGGTCGTCGGTGACGACGATCTTCGCGAACTTCGTCGGCAGGTCGTTCGTTTCCGCGATGACCCAGACGCCCGCCTCGGCACCTTTCGGTCCCGTCACAGTACCACTGATGTCATTTGGCCCTGTTTGCAGTGGCAGCCCAATGGAAGCGGCACTGCTGGTGCCGAGCGATGCGAACGTGAGAACAGACGCTGCCGCGATGATGGCGACGATCCACGTGATCTTCGAATGCAGCATACGGTGACCCTCGAGTGTGCGTAGCGCTATGGAAAGCTGAAACTTGAAAGCGGAAGGCGGGAAGCGGTAAGCCGAAAGCGGTTAACGGTATTCCGAAGGCGGTAAGCGGTCTGCGACGGCGGTAAGCGGCAAAGCGGTAAAGCTGATTTTCTTCGACGCGGAGCGCCGCGGCTGCGGCCACCCGGCTTGAACGAAAGACATGAGTACACTACACGAACAGGTGGAGGTCAGAGTTTCGCGCCCCCCGGCAGAAAACCCGCTTCTCCACAAGTTGCACAATCTCAAGGTTACGTGATGCGAATCCTGAGGCTTCTCGCCGTCGTCTTCCTCGTTCCCCGATTGGGTGCCGCACAGGCTGCTCCCGAGCGCTTTCTCAACATCAATCCGTCCTGGTCCGCGGACGGCCAACGGCTCGTCTTCGAGAGCTCGCGTCACGGCAACGTCGAGCTGTACGTCATCAATGCCGACGGCACGGGCGAACGCCGCATCACGCAGTCCCCGTCAAACGTCGTGAACAGCCACGCCTCCTGGTCCCCCGATGGCAGCACAATCGTCTTCGATTCCTTCCGCGACGGCGCCTTTCATCTATACCTCATCCGCCCGGACGGCTCGGGCGAACGCCGGCTGACCCAGGGAGACGCCGGCGGCGTGCAGGAGTTTGCGCGCCATCCCGAGTGGTCACCCAATGGCCGCTATATCGCCTTCGACTCGCGACGGGACGGCAACGGGGAGTACTACGTCATCCACCCCGATGGCTCAGGCCTGCGACGACTCACCAACACTCCGTCCGTCTCCGAATCTCATCCCACCTGGACCCCGGACGGCGAGTTGATGCTGAGCGCCGTTGCGCGAGGCACGCGCGCCCTCTCCGGCGTCGACCCCGCGACCGGCCGCACCCGGCCCCTCTTCGGTACGCCCGTCAGTCGCTCCAGCATCACGATTTCGCCCGACCGACGACGCTACTTCTTCCGCTCGAGCGCAGACTCGACTCCGCGGCTACACATCGCCACGTTCGACGACGCCTTCGTTGTCGCCATCACTCCGCCCGGCAACACGAGCTACGAGGGCGCCTGGTCGCCCGACGGCTCGAAGCTCGCCTTCTATTACGACATCGGGGGCGCGCACCAGCTTTTCGTCGTGGACGCCGACGGCCGCAACCTGCGCCAGCTCACCCACACGGTGATCCCGTAGCGAGCTAGCGGTGCGTCAGCAATCGCATCGCGACGGCTGGCATGTCGGCGAAGAAGTTTCGCTCCGTCAGACCTGGCCGACGCTTGAGTTGTCGCGCGATGACCAGCCTTTCTTCTGGGAGAACGAGCAGCCACTGGCCCAGCGATCCGTTGGCCGAGTAGCCTCGGGATGGACCAACGATGACGCGCCGGGTGGGCACCCCAGCCTCACGCGCCAGCATCGTGAATCGCGGCATCCCGCCGACGGGCGCCAGATGCTTTACCCATTCACCACGCCATTCGGCACCAAAATGCTTGCCGACGAGTGGTGCCAGCGCCCGGATGATTTCGTCGGGAATGCGCGCCTCAGTCCAGCTGCGCACCAGCGCTGCGTCGATGGTGGACTGCGTCCATTCGGCCTCCACCCACCACATCAGGCCATACCGCGGTTCGATCGCCTGACTGGCGACAACCGACTGGGCGACCCAGCGCTCGGGAAGGAGGCGCACGCCATCCCATGTGCCTCCATCAAGCATCAATTGCCCGAACCTGGCAAAGTCGATTGCCCCGAGGGACAATCCCGCCATTCCGTACGGCGTGCCTGCCTTGTCACGGAATGGCCATGAGGCCGCCGTGATGCACATCGGCGTGAGAAACGACTTGCGAACGTATTCGTCGAGCGACATGCCGCTGCGCTTCTGGACGATGCCACTGAGGAGATTCGTCGCCTTGTTGCTGTAGAACCAAGCCATCCCCGGCGCCGTCATGAGCTCTGCCGCGAGGGCCAGTTGTACTGCATCGGGCGCGGGTTCGATCTCTGCCGCGTCACTGGGAACGTCCTGCAGACCGGAGGTGTGGGTGAGCAGATTCCGGATGGTGATCTGGCGCTTCTTCCCCTGCCGCCACTCTGGATAAATCGTCCAGACGGGCTGATCGAGCGAATCGATGAGGCCATCGTGGATCAGCCGGCCGACAGCGAGACCGACGATCGACTTTGTCGCGGACATGGTCTGCGTCGGCGTGTGGCCGCTGTCCGAATACCACTCCGCAACGAGTTTCCCATTCTTGAGGATGACAATGGCGTCGGATCCCGTTGCGCGCGCCGAGTCCATGAATTCCTGCACCCGTGCGGGGGCAAGACCTTCGGCGGCAGGCGTGCTGCGAGGAAGGGCACACGCCCGCTGCGAAGGGGATGCTGCGGCCTGCGCCTGGCTGGCCGCCGCGAGAATGAGCGCGATGAGCATTGGCGTCCGACGGTGGAGAAAAGGCACGCGCGACGACGAGTCGTGCCGGTGAGGGTGCCGTGCATAATACCTGTCGGAATTCAATACTTCACCTCGCAGTCATAGGAGCTTGGTCTGGGGACTCAGCCTGGAGGACCAAAGCCGCCAGACCCCTGCTCGTCCTGCGTCGCGGCCCGGACCTTCGGTGGGCGGCCGTAGGAATAGTTGAAGGCCACGAACACCATGCGAGCGCCCATGTTGTGCTCGGTGAACTGGAACACCTTGTCGTCGCCCGCGCGCACCCGGAAGCGCTGGGTGCCGAAGGGATCGTTGACGCGCAGGGTCATGTTCGCCGTGGGAGTGAGCTTCTTCTGCAGGGCAAAGTTGGCCATGTGCACAGGGTCGAACTGTCCCTTCTCGATCGGCATCGCCGCGCGATAGAAGTACGCCGCCTGGAGCATGACAGTCTTCGTCAACTGTGAGCTGCCGTTCACGCGGCCGAACCAGCCGATGGCATTCGATCCGAGCGCCGACAGCGAGCCGCCATCGACCACCTGCTTGAAGACGTTGAACGCGGCGAAGCCATTGAACTTTGGCCCGAGCCGCAGGGTGCCGCTGACGTCGGTGCCCCACGAGTTGCTGCTCGCCAGGTTGCCGAAGGAAATGGACGTCACCTCGCGGTTTTCGATCGTGTCCACCGGGTTGATGTCGAACCGGATGACATTGGAAGTGGAGCGATAGAAGGGATTCACCTGCACGGTGCCCTTCTTGAGGGTGAACATCACGCTTCCCTCGAACGCATCCGTATACTCGGGCGCGAGCGCCGGATTGCCGAGGAAGACGTTGCGGACGTCGAAGTACGTCGGGAACGGATTGAGCTCGTTCGGATTCGGCCGCCGGATGCGGCGCGAATACGACGTCTTCAGCTGGGTCTTGGGCGACACGTTGTAGAGCGCGATCGCGCTCGGGAACAGGCTGCGATACGTGAAGGGATACGCGACGGACGACAGTGCAAAGTTGCGATCCGCGTACTCGGCGCGGAGGCCAGCCTGCAGATCGAACTTGCCCACGCCCTGACTGAAGACGCCGTACACAGCCTGCACCTGCTCGTCGAACGACAACGCGTTGCTCTGGGGGCTCGGCGTCCACGTCCCGCTGCCGCTCTGGTCTTCCAGCGCAGTGTACTCGCGGTCGAGCAGCCGCATGGTGCCCTTGTACCCCGTCTCGATCTTGCGACGGTTGGCGAGGGTCTTCACGTAATCCAGCTGGGCAACGCCCATCGTGTTGGAGGCGTCGGTGGTCTTGCGCTCGCCCTCCGTGAGCACCGGCGTCGCATCCGTGGAGCGGCGCCACAACTCCTGCTCGTCCTTGTCCGCGGAGCGGTTGATGCGCCCCTCGAACGAGAGCTCGTGCTTCCGGGGATCGAAGGTGCGCTTGAAGGCGGAATTGTAGTCCACGGTCCAGCCGTGCATTTCGCCGTCCTTCGGGCGGAAGTAGCTGGCCGTCACCGCCCCCGACGCGTCGCGATCCTCGAACGCGTTGAAGGAATCGTCCATCATGAAGCGGCGGTTCATCATGATGGCGTTCGACCACACGTCGCGCTTGTTGCGGGCGTAGTCGAGGGTGGAGGTGATGTTCAGTCCACCGTTCTGGCGGTCAGCGTCGATGTCCTCGCCGCTGGTCGAGAGCAGCGACCGGGTGGCGTCGAAACGGTCGCGGTCATTGATGCCGACGACGTTGCGCGCGTCGCGGCCGAAGCCGGCGGTGGTCATCGAGCTGAACTTGCCAGCCTGGTAGCCCAGGCTGCCGTTGCCGTTGAAGCGATCGGGCTTGGACATCTGGACGTTGGCCGTGGTGCTCAACCCGAGGTCCACGTTCTGCTTGAGGACGATGTTGAGGATGCCGGCCATCCCTTCGGGATCCTGCTTCGCCGAGGGATTCGGGACGACTTCGACGCGCTCGATGGTGTTCGCCGGAATGGTCTTGAGGTACGACGCGAGCTGCGTCCCGCCCATTGGCGTCGGACGGCCGTTGATCTGGACCACGACATTCTCATTCCCGCGCAGCGACACCTTGCCGTCCTGGTCCACCTGCACCGCCGGCACATTGTCGAGCACTTCGCTGGCGGAGCTTGCGGCGGGCGCGACGTCCTTCGCTCGGTAGGTGGTGCGATCGGGCTCGGTGACGACCGTGTTGCGATCTTCCTGCACAGTCACCGCGTTCAGCTCGACCGCAGCGCGATTGAGCTTGATGGTGCCGACGAGCACCGGCTGCGCGGGCGTCAATGTCATGTCCTGCACCTGGGGCGCAAACCCGAGGTAGGTGGACCGGAGCGTGAAGGTGCCCGGCCGCAGTCCCGTGAGACGGAACGAGCCGTCAGGACCGGCGATCGCGCCAGTAATGAGCGTCGTTTGTCCCTTGATGCGCAGGGCGACAGACGCGCGCGGGACGGGCGCGCCGGTCTCGCTCTCCACAACCTTGCCGCGGATCTCGAACTGCGTTTGTGCGTTCGGGGCGGGGGCCTGCGAGCCAGGCGCCTGGGCGGCTACCTGTGTCGACGCAAGCAATGCGAGCGCTGCAAGAGACCTGAACAAAGGGACTTCTCCTGACTTGGGGAGGAACACTCACGAACTGTTCGTGGCTATCCACTAGACACGTGTCCCTACGTGCGGAGGTTTCACCTGCGGCGTAAGGGGATCGTAAGGGTGATGTAAGCGCGCTATTCGGCCCGCAGCGCTTCGGTCGGTTGCACGCGCAGCGCGCGGGCCGTTGGCACCACGCAGGCGAGCATGCACACGCCGAACATCAGGATCGCGTAGCCCGCAAGCAGGGCGAGGCCTTCCAGCGTGAGCCCGCCATACTGCAACGCGGCGAACCTCGTCGGGTACAGGCGCTGCAGGGCGACCCAGCCCGTGGCAATCAGCACGCTTCCCGCCGTCACCCCCAGGACCACCTGCGTCAGCGGGCTCCGGAAGATCGACGTGATCACCATACCCGCGCTCGCGCCGAGGGCGACTCGCACACCAATCTCCCGCGTGCGGCGGGCGACCGTGTACGACAGGATGGCATAGATGCCGGCCAGAGAGAGCAGCAGCGCCACGGCGGTCAGGCCGAAGATGACTTTCATCCACAAGCCGAAGAACCAGATTTGCGACGTCTCCATCTGATCGAGGCGCGTCATCTGCTCGATGCGAAGGGCCGGGTCCACCCGAGTCGCCACTTCGCGCACGCGCGGCGCGAGCGTGAGCGGATCGCCGCGCGCATGAACGATGAGGCCGAGTGCGCCCATGCTGCCCGGCGTGGTCGGCAGGTACAGGCCGGCTGGCCGCCTGGTCTGGCTCGCTTTCCCCACGCCGAGATCCTTTACGAGACCAACGATTTCGTACAACGGCTGTTGCGCCGCGGTCGTGTCACCCTTCTCTCCCGACGTCAGACGCACGCGATGTCCAATCGGGTTCTGGCCGGGCATCAAGCGTTCCACGAAGCCCTCATCCACGATCGCGACGCGTACGTCCGGCGAGAGATCGCTCTCGTTGAACGCGCGCCCGGAAACCACCTCCGACCGCAGCACGGTGAAGTACGACGGATCGATCGCGGCAGTCGACACCCACTTTGGTGCGCTCCCCGGCAGGGACACGACTTCGCCCTGCCGAACGATGTGGGACTCCCCCGGCAACCGGTCGACAAAGGTCACGCCGGCAACGCCCGGCTCCGCCTGCAGCCGCTGACGCAACACTCCCAGCGATCTGCGGAACTGACCGTCCAGGGCGGCACGGATGTCCGCGGTCAGCGTCTCGTCCGGCGGTGCATCGATGTCGAGGGTCACGCCGAGGTACTCGTTCGTCGGGAAGCCGGCGTCATACGACGCGATGCGATTCCGCTCGCCGCGCACGAGCATCACGACCGATGGCAATGCGACGGTGAGCGCGACCTGCGTCACGATGACCGCCGTCCACACGCCGCCGAAGCTCACCCCACCGCCGGCAGTTCCGGCGCGCAGCTGCGTCCCGAGCCCCCGGGTGATCTTCCGCGCGGGCATCACCCCCGCCACGACCGCACCGATCACCGCGAGCGAAAGCGCGGCGACAATTGACGTCAACGACAGGTCGAATTCGTACCAGAAGGGAAGCTGGTCATAGTTCGCGACGAGATACGGTTCCCCGAGGCGTTTCAGCGTGAGCTGCGCGGCTGCCAGCCCGAATGCCGCCGCTACGCCGGCGAGCACCAGCGCCTCGGCGAAGAGCTGCGTCACGATTCGGCGCCGGCTCGCTCCCAGGGCGCTGCGGACGAGAATCTCGGTCTGACGCGACGCCGCACGCGCGAAGAGCATCAGCGCTACGGTGCTGCAGACCACCACCATGAGCACGACGATGAAGAAGTACGTCAGCGCGGTCACCTGAGGCATGTCGCCGCTGTCGATGTCGTGCTTCGTGTACGCGATCACATGCGGCTGGAGCTGCGCATGCGTCGTCGGATGTTCCGCCGCGAGCCGCTGGCTCAGTGCCGTCAGCTCGGCCTTGGCGTTCTCTAACGTGATGCCGGACGCGAGGCGGCCGAAGACCGTAATCGGGAAGCCGCCGAGAGGCTCGACGCCGGCGACATCCGTGCGCAGCGGCAGCCACAGTTGGTGTGACACGGGGAACCCATACCCTTCCGGCATCACGCCCACGACGGTCGCGAAGCTGCTTCCGAGCTGCACGTTGCGCCCGATGATCCGGGGATCACTCCCGAAGCGCTCCGTCCACAATTCGTGGCCGAGCACCACTACGGGCGCTGCGCCCGCGCGTTCGTCCGACTCGTCCAGCACCCTGCCGTGCAGCGGACGGTCTGGAGCAATCCGAAACGCCGCCGCGGTGATCGCCGCGGCATTGGCCGGGTGCGCGCCGCCGTCCTTGCCGACCAGGTTGACGCTCGCATCGCGATAGGCGCCGAGATCGGTGAACGACCGCGCGGTGCGCCACAGCCGGTAGTCGTACAGCGTCCGGTTCTCGGCCGCATTCGTCTTTGTGTCCCAGTAGAGGACCTTCACGATGCGATCGCCGTCGGGAAGCGGAAGCTTCGTGCTCGTGATGACACCGAACATTTCGAACGTCACGGCGCCAAACCAGATGCCGAAGGCCATCGCCAGCCCGCCGACAATCGTGAGTCCTGGATATTTCAGCAGCATCCGCAGACCCAGCTTGAAATCCAGCGTCAGGCCACTGAGCCACGCAGTGCCGCGGCCCTCGCGCAGCGTCTCGCGATGCTGCTGGACGCCACCAAACGCGACGAGTGCACGGCGCTTTGCCTCTTCGGGGTCGAGCTTCTGTTCACGCATGAGGCGCTGCGTCTCCATCTCGATATGGAAGGCGATCTCGTCATCGATCCTGGATTCGGCGGCCTGCCTCGGGAGCAGGCGCAAGCGCGCGCGTACGGCGTGGAACCACGTCATGGGATGCGTCTTCACTCGGCCCGCAGCGCTTCTGTCGGCTGCACGCGCAGCGCGCGCCTGGTGGGGACGATGCACGCCAGCGCGCACACGCCAAGCATCAGGATCGCGTACGCGACCAGCACCACGTAGTCGACGAGCGTCAGGACCCCGACGCCCGTGCCCTCGAACTGCGTCGTCTTGCTCGCGACAGCCGAGGCCAGGATGATCAGGACGACTCCTGCAATCACGCCACCGGTGACCTGCGTCATCGGGTGCCGGAAGATGGAGGTGATGACGCGACGCGCGCCGGCGCCCAGTGCCACCCGTACGCCGATCTCGCGCGTGCGGCGCGCGACGGTGTACGAGAGCACGGCGTAGATGCCGGACAGCGAGAGCAACAGCGCGATCGCCGTGAGCCCGATCATCATGCGCGTCCACAGACGGTTGAACCACACACTGGCGTCCATGGACTGATCCATCCGCTGCAGCGTTCCGATGCGCAGTGTGGGATCGACCGCCGTCGCCAGCTCACGCACGCGCGGCGCGATGGACAACGGATCGCCACGCGCATGCACGATCATCTGCAACGCGCCCCGGCTTCCCGGGACGACCGGGAAGTAGAGGCCGGGCCAACGCTGGGGCATCGCGGACGGTGACAGTCCCAATTCCGTCACGAGGCCGACGACCTCGTACAGCGGGATGTCCGTCGCGGCGGAGTCGAACTGCTTCCTGGTGCCGATCCGGATGCGTTGGCCGATCGGGTTGCGTCCCTTGAGCACGCTGTCGACGAAGGCGTCGTCCACGACAACGACGCGGGAGTCCGGACGGAGATCCGTGGTCGAAAAGCCGCGCCCCGCCTTGGGCGGCTGCTGTAGCACCTCGAAGTACGACGGGTCGATGGACGCGGTGGAGACGAGATGCGTCCCCTTCTCGCCAAGCGACGTGAGCTCGACACGAATGACGTCGTGATATTCACCCGGCAGCTCATCCACGAAGGTGACACCGACAACGCCGGGCTCCGCTTCCAGTCGCTGCCGGAAGTTTTCAAGCAGGGCGCTGAAGCGCGCGCGCGTTGCATTCCTTGCTTCGCTCGTGTCGTCGATAGCCACGTTCACGGCGAGATACTGCTCTTCGGCGAAGCCCATGTCGTAGGACTCGACGCGTTTGGTCTCGCTCCGCAGCAGCATCACCACGGCAGGAAGCGCGACCGTGAGGGCAACCTGCGCCACGATGACAGCCGTCCACAGGCCGCCGAACTTCACCCCGCCGCCGCCGGCCGTGCCGACCTTGAGCTGCGTGCCGAGGCCGCGGGTAATCTTGCGCGCCGGGATGATCCCCGCGATCGCCGCCCCGAGGACGGCGAGCCCGCACGCGATGAGCACCGTCGTTGGCGAGAGATTGAATTCGTACCAGAATGGAAGCTGGTCGTAGTTCGCCTCGAGGTACGCCCGTCCCCAGTTGGCGAGCGCAAACTGCGCCGCGGTCAGGGCCACGACGACGGCCACGCCACCGAGCACCAGCGCTTCCGCAAACAGCTGCGTGACCAGGCGCCCGCGCGTGGCACCGAGCGCGCTGCGCACCAGGATCTCACTCTCACGCGACGCGGCGCGCGCGAACAGCAGCAGCGCGACGGTGCTACAGACGACCACGAGGAGAGCGATGATAAAGCCGTAGATGACGACGGTCATCGCGGTCTCGTCGGCGCTGGGCGTCTCGGGAGTTGCGTAGGCCCGAATGCGCGGCTGCAGCTGCGCATGCGTCACCGGCGATTCCGCCGCCAGACGGCGGCCAATCGACGCCAGCTCTGCCTGTGCTGTCTCCAACGACACGCCGGGCGCGAGCTTGCCGAAGACGTTGATGGACGGGCCCGTCCTGGGCGCGACATCCGCTCCATTGGCCCGGAACGGCATCCACAGCTCGTGCGCGACCGGGAAGCCGAAGCCCTCCGGCATGACACCCACCACCGTCGCGTGCCCACTGCCGATCCGTACGCTCCGGCCGATGATGCCCGGGTCCGCACCAAGGCGGTCGCGCCACAACGCGAAGCCGACCACGGCGACGGGCGGCGCGCCTGCGCGTTCATCCGACTCGGTGAGGACGCGTCCGTGCAGCGGACGGTCGGGCGCGATGCGAAATGCCGACGCGGTGATCTCGGCGGCGGTCACGGGATGTGCGGCGCTGTCGGCGCCGACGACGTTGACGGTCAGGTCGCGATGCGCGCCGAGGTCCGTCACCGAGCGAACGGAGGAACGCCACAGCTGGAAGTCGTGCAGCGCCTTCCCTTCGGGCTGGTTCGCCTTCACGTCCCAGATCCCCACCTCCACGATGCGATTGGCGTCGGGGAGCGGCAGCTTGGGGGTGAGGACGATGCCGAGCATCTCGATGGCGACGGCGCCGAACCAGATGCCGAACGCCATCGCAACTCCGCCGATGATCGTCAGCCCTGGATACTTCGCCAGCATCCGGAAGCCGAGCTTGAGGTCCAGCGACAGGCCATTGAACCAGGAGGTCCCGCGTCCCTCGCGAAGTGCCTCCTTGTGCTGCTCCACCCCGCCGAAGGCGACGAGCGCGCGTCGACGTGCCTCATCGCGATCGAGCTTCTGCTCGCGCACCAGACGTTCCGTTTCCATCTCGATATGGAAGCGGAACTCCTTGTCCATGCGGGATTCGGTGGCGCGACGACCGAAGAGCAGACGCAGGCGCGCTCGGGATCCTTCGAACCAGCTCATGAGGGATTCTGCAGAAGGGTGAAGTCTTGGTGATCAGCCTCGGCGATCAGCCTCGGCCTCGGCTTGCCGAGAGCCGAGGGCCGAGAGCCGAGAGCCGAGAGCGTTACGTGGTGCGCAGCACGGCCTCGAGGCCGGCCGCAAAGCGTCGCCAGCTTTCCAGCTCCGCGCCGAGCGCGCGGCGGCCGGCGGCGGTCAGGCGGTAATACCGCGCCTGGCGATTGTTGTCGGTGGTTCCCCACTCACTGGTGACCAATCCCACCTTCTCCAGCCGCTGCAGCGCCGGATACAGTGAGCCCTGGTTCACCTCCAGCACGCCATCCGAGATTTGCTGGACGCGCTGGCTGATGCCCCAGCCATGCATCGGCGTCAGGGAAAGGGTCTTGAGCACCAGCAGGTCGAGCGAGCCCCGCAGGGCATCGGTCTGAGGTCGTGGTGGCACGTGCGCTCCGAAGGTTTCTGTAGCTGTCGACAGGACACGCTAAGGGCGGTTCCTGTCGCTGTCAAGAGAAACGGTATCGGGCGCCGCCAGGTTTCAGCCTTCCCTCGTCCTCCACCAACTTTCGTCGTATTCTTGGTCGCGTTGGATCAAAGTACGAAGTGGGCGCTTTAATACCTCCCTCACGCCGGCGTGACCCTCGACTGGCTGTACCTCATCATCCTGTTTGGCGCGATTCAGGGCGTTTTCCTGACCGTTGCGCTCGTCACGAAGCGACGCAACCGGACGGCAAACAAGCTCCTCGCCGCCGCGATGCTCGTCTTCTCCGTCGGCATGGCCTCGACGGTGTATCACGCCGCGGGCCTGGAGCAACGCTTCCCGCATTTCTTCGGATGGGCGTACCCACTTCCCTTCCTGTACGGGCCGCTCGTCTACCTGTACGCGCGTGCCGCGGCTGACCGGGATTATCGCCTGACGAGACGTGACACCTTCCACTTCGTTCCCTTCCTGGTCGTCGTACTCCTCGGGATTCCCATCTACCTGATGAGCGGTGCTGACAAGATCGCCTGGTACCGCAGCCTGGTGGCCGGCGACATCCCGCTGTGGATTCGCATCGCCGACCCCCTGAAGTACGTCTCGGGCATGGCGTACATCTGGGCCACGATCGCGTTCCTGCGACGCCATCGCGAGAACGTGAAGAAGAGTTACTCCTCCACCGAACGGGTGAACCTCCGCTGGCTTCTCTGGCTCGGCGGTTCCGCCACCGCCATCTGGCTGATGGCAATCGGCATCGCGCTGGCGGAGTCCACGGGATGGGTGCGCATCAGCCGCGGCGACGATTTCGTGGCACTGGCGATCGCGCTCTTCATATATGGTATTGGCTACATGGGGCTCCGGCAGCCTGAGGTCTTTCGGTTCGAGACCGCCGAGTATCCCATCGCGGTGGCGAAGCCGGTGCAGGCGCCGTCCGTAATGGCCGTCGCGAGCGTCACGGCCGCGCCGGCCGAGAACTCCGAACCGGCGTACGAGCGCTCCGGGTTGTCGGACGCCGAAGCGCGCCGGTTGAAAGAGCAGCTGTTGGCACTGATGGACGCCGAGCGTCCCTGGAAGAACAGCGAGCTGACGCTGGCGGACCTTGCCGAACGGTTGAGTACGACGCCGCACAAATTGTCCGAGGTCCTGAACACCGGAATTGGCGAGACGTTTTACGACTTCGTCAACGGGTATCGCGTTCGCGAGGTGCAGCGCCGCATCGCCGCCGGTGATGGGCGGACGCTGAAGATCCTGTCGCTCGCGCTGGACGCCGGCTTCGCGTCCAAGTCGACCTTCAACCAGGTGTTCAAGAAGCACACGAGCCAGACTCCCTCGGACTTTCGACAGACGGTGGGCGCCTAGCCGCCAGTCTGGGGGTCGCCTGGCAATTGTAAGGTCCGACCCGGCGGGATTGGACGTCCCGACCGACCGGAACGAGCGATCCATCGCCTTGTCCCCCGCATCCTGATCGCACGAGTGACCGACTCACGGTCGCAGACAACGATCAGACAATGAGGGGGACCGTATGACAATCACGACCTGGGCGAAATTCCTTGCCACCAGCATGCGCCGCGCAATCGTGCTGGCGGCGGCCATCGCGGCGGTCGCGCCGGCGCAGGCGCAGTCAAGCCTTCAGCCGTATAGCGGCGGCATGATGAACCACGGCGGACACTCGCACGGCGGCAGTGGGCCCGGGCAGCCGACGCTGCACGTCAGCCCGCGGTGGAAGGAATGTTCCTTCCAGCTGGACGCAGCGCTGACGCAGGCCGCATGGCGCCAGTTCACGGGTGAGGCGGCGGTGGTCACGTACTTCAAGCCACTCACCGGCGCGAAGCCGATGGGCGCAGGGAACTTCGACATCTCTGTGGTGCAGTGGAAGACGGGGATCGACGCAACTGACGCCGCATGGAACGACACCTTCGTCCACCCGGATTCCACCCATTGGTTGTTCGAAGGGAGTGGGCTGGAGTTCCCGGGATTGACTGGACGGGTGGGCCTCACAGACCGCACTGACGTCGGCGTCTTCTTTACGAAGAATCCGGCGGCGAACTACGGCTTCTATGGGGCACAGCTGCAGCAGAACCTGGCGCGCGAGAGCTGGGGCAAGCTGTCGGCGGCAGGACGGCTGAGCGTCGTGTCAATGTTCGGCCCGGACGACCTCGCGTTCAGTGTCTATGGCGTGGACCTGCTCGCAAGCCGGGAGTTCACCGTGTGGCGCGGGCGGGCGTCCATCGCGCCCTACGCGATGCTGTCGAGGAGCCTCGGCCGGTCGCACGAGAAGTCCGCGGCCGTGGACCTGGAGGACGAGAATGTGTTCGGCTCGACATCGACGGTTGGCGTCGAAGGACGGTTGTGGAAGGCGACGGTCGCTGCGGAGTACGGATTCGCCCGTGTGTCGTCGTTCTCCCTCAGGATCGGAGTCGGCTCATTGTAAGACCCGCGCAGTCATATTTCTGACCCATGCGAACCTGCCTGTCCGTGATGTTGCCGCTGCTCCTCCTGCTCACGCCAGCAATCGAGGCGCAGCGGCCCGATTCCGGGACCGTCATCGTGACGGTACGCGAATCC
This sequence comes from Gemmatimonadaceae bacterium, assembly GCA_035626995.1. Taxonomy (GTDB): domain Bacteria; phylum Gemmatimonadota; class Gemmatimonadetes; order Gemmatimonadales; family Gemmatimonadaceae; genus DASPMP01. Next base: position 29,789 of record DASPMP010000276.1, on the reverse strand, counting down.
ATGGGAATGCTCGACGGCTTCCTGGTGCGCTCGGAAGGGCGCACTGCGACGACGGACGCGAGCGGCCGCGCGCGTCTGGTGCTCCCGGCCGGACGTCGCACCGTGGACGTGACGCGCATTGGCTTCACGCCGAAGCGCGCTACCGTCACCGTCGTCGCCGACAGCACGATCTCCGTGACCATCGACGTCGCCATGGAAGACCGGATGGCCGAGATGGAGGAGGTGACCGTCAGCGCCACCCGCACCGAGCGGCTGGCCGGCAAGACGCCGCTGCGCGTCGAAGTCGTGGACGAGATGGAGGTGGATGAGAATACACTCATGGCCCCCAGCGGCATCACGATGCTGCTCAATGAGACGCCGGGGCTGCGCGTGCAGGCGGCGTCGCCCGGGCTTGGCACGGGCAGCGTGCGAATCCTGGGGCTGCCCGGGCAGTACACCGCCATGCTCGCGGATGGCCTTCCCCTATATGGCGGCGCGGCCAGCGCACTCGGACCGCTCGACATCTCGCCCGTGGATCTCCGGCGCGTGGAAATCATCAAGGGCGCCGCGTCTTCCTTATATGGGGCTCAGGCCCTCGGCGGGGTGATCAATCTCGTCTCCAAGTCGCCCACCGGCGACAACCAGCTGCTGCTGAATCGACGGACTCTGGATGTCACCGACGCTGCAACCTGGATGAGCCGTCGGCTTTCGTCGCACGCCGGTGTGTCGCTGCTCGCCTCCGGAACGAGGCAGGGGGCCGCCGACGTGGACGACGACGGCTGGGGCGACCAGGCGCGCGCCGACCGCTGGGGCGTGCGGCCACGGCTGTCGTGGGACGACTCAGCCGGTCGCTCGCTCTTCGTTACCGCGGGATACGGCTACGACGACCGGCAGGGAGGGACGCTCGGAAGTGCACTGGCGCCCGACGGTTCACCTTTTCGCGAGGGACTGACCGGTCGGCGTACCGATGCCGGGCTCACGTTGCGTCTGCCCCGGGGTGACTCTTCGCATGTCGCCGCGCGGGTCGCCTTCTCGACCAACGGACGCGAACGGGCTTTCGGAACTGGTCCTGTGGAGCGCGATCGCATCTCGACCGGTTTCGCCGAAGTGACACACACCTCACGGGTGAATCGCGGAGTAGTCGTGGTTGGCGCAGCCGTGCAAGGTGACGCCTATCGGAACCAGCTCAACGATGCGTTCGATCATGACTGGGTGACACCAGGATTATTCGGGACGACCGATGCGGATCTCGGCCCTGTCACCGTTTCCCTGAGCGTCCGGCTCGATCGACACCCGGCAGGACTGATGAACTTCGCCGGCGAACTCACCCAGACCGAGCGCGTCGCTGTCCTCTTCAATCCCACTGACGAGTGGTCGGTGCGTGTAAGTGGCGGGACCGGCTTCGCGCCCCCGTCATCAATGACGGAAGAAGTCGAAGCGATCGGCCTTCGCGCAATCCAGCCAGCGGCGCTCGCCGCCGAACGAAGCTCGAGTGGAATGCTGGACATCAGTGGCCACGCGCTCGGCGCGGAGTTGCTGGTCACTGGCTACACGTCATCCATCCGGAATGCCATCCAGCTGGTGGACATCGGCGACCCCGCGCGCAGCGGTACGCTCCGCAACGCGGCCGGCGCCACGCACATGTCCGGAGTGGAAGCTGCCGCGATCTGGCGCTTCCTCGGCGAGAACAAGTTCCTCCTGACGTATGGATATGCGCGGGGCTCCCGCACGAATCCGGAGACGGACGCGCGCGAGCCAATGCACCTACTCACCCGACACCGCGCGGGCGCGGACCTCATGTTCGAGAAGCCTGGTGTGTACCGTGGTGGGATCGAGGCCATCTACTATGGCCGACAGCTGTTGCACAACAATCCGTATCTCAGCGCGTCGAAGCCGTACGTCTATACGATGGCGCTCGCGATGCGGCAGTTTGGTCCAGTGGAGCTTGTGGCAAACTTCGAGAACCTGCTGAACGTGCGGATGACGGACTACCAGCGTCTCGTCCAGCCAACGCCTGGCGTCGGCGGCCGCTGGACGACCGACGTCTGGGGTCCGCTCGAAGGGTTCATGGCGAATGTTGCGGTGCGGTATCGCTGGCGGCAGCAGTGATCATTCGCGGTGCGATCGCACCCGACGCCCAGGTCATCGCCGAGCTCCTCGGAGAGCTTGGGTATCCCGCGACGGCGGAAGACGTTGTCGCGCGGCTGGAGCGGCTCGCCGCATTTCCTTCCGCGGTCGCCTTGGTCGCCGAAGTGGATGAGCGTGTGGCCGGTGTGATCACCTGCCACCTCCTTCCGTCGATTCACGCATCGGCGGTAGTGGCGTGGCTCACGACGCTCGTCGTGGACTCACGCTCCCAATCACGCGGCATCGGTCGCACGCTGGTTGCGGCTGTTGAATCGTGGGCGCGTGACGCTGGCGCGGTCCGCATTTCGGTAACGTCGGGAAGCCACCGCAGCGGAGCGCACGCGTTCTATGAACGGATCGGCTACGACAGGTCAGGGGTGCGCCTGACCAAACCGCTGTCGTAGGCTCACACGTATGCCAGCAGCGCTTTGACCTTCCCTGCTGGTCCCCCTGCTCCGCACCTTTCTGATATGCGCGATCAAACACCTCTACGGCTATCAGACGACGCTCGCAAGCGTGCGATCGCATCGCTTCGCCAGTACGTCGACAGGGAGCTCGATCAGGAGATCGGTGACCTGAAGGCCTCCCTTCTGCTTGACTACATCCTCGCCGATATCGGACCCAGCGTGTACAACCTGGCGATCGCCGATGCCAAGAAGTTCTTCGATGAGCGCGCGTCAGACCTTGCCGCGCTGTGCACGCGTGATGAGTTCCCGTATTGGCTGGCCCAAGGAAAACAGCGGCGGTAGGGGCCGCAACGAATGCCATACACACCTGGTCCGCCTTTCCTCATCGCGGCTGCACAGATCAGTCCTGCGTTCCTCGATCGCGACGCGACGGTCGATCGTGCCTGTCAGGCCATCGCGGATGCGGCGGCGCGCGGGGCACGCCTGGTGGTTTTCCCGGAGGCGTTCGTCCCGGGATATCCCGTGTGGGTGTGGCACATCGCGTCCGGCCAGACGCAACAGCTGCGCGCCTTGTATGCGGAGTTGCTCGATCAGTCCGTCACTGTTCCTGGACCGGCGGTCGCGAAGCTCTGCGATGCGGCGCGTACTGCGCGCGTGCACGTCGCGATCGGAATCAACGAGCGTAACGCGGAGGCCAGTGGCACGTCGCTGTACAACTCGCTGCTGTTCATCGGCGCTGACGGCGAGGTCCTGGGCGTTCATCGCAAGCTGGTGCCGACCGCTGGTGAGCGACTCGTCCATGCGCAGGGCGACGGGTCGTCGCTGAAGTCGTACGACACCACACTGGGTCGGCTTGCAGGCCTGGTCTGCTGGGAGAACTACATGCCGCTCGCGCGACAGGCGCTGTACGATACCGGCGTGCACCTCTACATCGCGCCAACCTGGGATCGGGGCGAGCCGTGGATCTCCACCGTGCGCCACATCGCGAAAGAGGGGCGTGTCTACGTGATCAGTTGCTGCAGCGCGATGCGGATGGACGATCTCCCCGACCGGTTCGCATTCAAGGCCAGTATTTCGCCCTCGCCGACCGGCTGGATCAACCCGGGAGACAGCATCGTCGTCGATCCGGATGGGAAAGCGCTCGCCGGGCCGCTGCACGAGCAACAGGACCTGCTCTTTGCCGAAGTGGACCCGCAGAAGATCAGTGGCCCGCGCTGGCAGCTGGATGTGGCGGGGCACTATGCGCGTCCCGATGTGTTGGGGCTGGTACGCCGAGGTCGCGCAATGCCTTTGAGTGAACTCGAACGCCCTGGCCGCGACAGCTAATCCCACTCTCCGGCGGACGCTAGCTGCTGAATTGCTTCAGGTGGTGATCGAGGTGCTTGGCCGTCAACTGGCTCCAGTGCCTGCCGGTCATCCGCCCCATCGTCACGCTGTCGGGCCATTTCGCTGACAGCGGCTGGTGGTAGATCCGTTCCACCAGCGCGAGACACTCTGCTTTCTGGACGTTGAAGTCGTGCGTGGAAACGGCGTACATGTCCGGACGCGTGGGCGCGCCGCGTCCCCACGGAAATGCGAGGATCGCCCAGCGCATCACCGCCTTCGGCACGGGAGGCGTCTTCACCTGGGGCTTATGCTCGCCCACCGCCTCGCGCATTGAAACGTTCACATGCCAGAGCATCTGGTCGATGCTCATCTTCCCCCATTGGCGTGGTGTATCCACGCGGAGCGACTCGATTCGGCTCCTGATCGAGGAATAGACCTCGGGATCGTGCAACAGTTTGGGCATTCCGATTATGTCCGGTTCTGTGTCCGGTCCTATGTCCGCCTATATGTCCGCCTCAAATTACTTCCGAACATGGCCAGCCTTGCGGAGCACCGCCTGGAATCTCGGATGGTCCCGGATCCTGTCATACAGCGGCTCCACCTTCATGTGCTTCACCGCCGGGTCACGCTGCTCGAACGCCCGCTCGAAGAGTGACAGCGCCTTCGACGAATCGCCGAGGTAGATATACGCGGAGGCGAGCTCCGTGAATGGCACGTAGCCCTCGGTGGCTTCCACAGACGCGGCAATGGTGCGGGCGCTGTCCGTCTTGCCCGTCGCCGCGAGCGCGGCGGCGTACACCGCCCGATAGCTCGGGTCACCGCCCGACTCCAGCACCGAACGATGCAGCTCCACGACGGCTTCTTCCGCGCGGCCGTCGATCAGCAGCACCCGTCCCATCAGCGCGCGGGCGATGGTGAAGCTCGCATTCTCGCGCAGCACTGACCGGTACTCCGCGATGGCAGCGTCGTAGTCGCGCGCGAAGTAGCGAACCGCGCCCGCCGCGGTGTTGATGATCTGCGACAGCGGGTCGCCCCGCCTGGCGCGCTCGATCTCGGCGATGGCTTCGTCGAACCGTCCGTCGTCGGCAAGGTGAATGGCCAGCCACTGCCGGGCGGTCGCGTATCCGGGATTGAGGGCGATCGCCGTGCGGTACGCGCGCTCAGATCCCGGACGATCGCGATCGTAATCGTCCAACAACGCGCCCAGGGCGGCGTGCGCCGCCGCGAGAGTGCTATCAAGGGCGATGGCGCGCAGTGCCGCGGCTTTCGCCTGTGCCAACCCTTCGGCGGCCGGCACGTCCGCATAGTCGGGAAGCAGTTGATAGGCGTCCGCCAATCCGGCCCATGCCGCGGCGTACCGGGGGTCGAGCTGCACTGCCCGCTCGAATGATTCTGTCGCCTTCAGAATTCCTTCACGCGACCGCCGGTTCCACTCATGCCGCCCCTTGAGATAGAGCTCGTACGCCTGGGGAAGCAGTGTGGCGCGCGCCACGAGCGTGTCCGGAAGGCCGCGCACCAGCTCCGCACTCAGCGCCGACGCCACATCGCGTGCGATCTCCTCCTGGATGGCGAAGACGTCGGCCATGCTGCGGTCGTATTGCTCGGACCAGAGGTGGAAGCCGTTCTTCGCGTCGATGAGCTGCGCCGTCACTCGCAACCGGTCGCCGTCCTGGCGCACGCTCCCCTCGACGACCGCCGCGACCCCAAGCGAGCGGCCAACATTCCTGATGTCCACGCCAGGACTGCGGAACTGGAACGACGAGGATCGCGACGCGACCGACAGCCCGCGGATTTTCGCCAGGGCGTTAAGCAGCTCTTCCGTGAGCCCGTCGCTGATGTGCGCCTGGTTCTTCTGCGGACTCAGGTCGAGAAATGGCAGCACTGCGACCGATGCCTGATCCACTTCCGCGCCGCCCGACAGTGTGATCGCGGCAACGACGATAACCGCCGTGGTCGCAAGCACTGCGGCAAAGCGCCGGACGCGCCTCACTCCTTTCGTGCCCGGCGCCAGCGTCCCCACTGTCGGCTCGAGCCGCATCGGCGGTCCGGGCACCATGGACGCTTCGGCGTTTCCCTGCGCGGCGGGTATCGCATCGAGTACAACCACAGGCACGCTCGTCCGCGGTAGCCTGGTGGGATCAGCACGGAGTCGCGCGGCCAACCGCATGACGTCCGCATTCGGCTCGGCGCCGTACTCCCGTCGCATGAGCTCCGCGTGCGCGTCGGCAGCCTGAATCGCGGCGGGTCGATCTCCGTGGGCGTCGAGCGCTCGCATCAGTCGCAGGGTGATGCTCGGCCGGTCGCCAGAGAGTTCCGCGAGCCGCCGCCAGCAGGCGACAGCCGCGCGCCAGTCCTGATCGCGCTCCGCCACCTCGGCGCAGTCGTGCAGTACCTCGTTCAGCTCCCGCGCCAGCGTTTCGCGCTCGATCGTCTGCCACTGGTCGAACTGGGGGGCACCGTCGAGAAAAAACCCTTCGAGGAATGGGCCCCCCCAGGCGTCGATGGCGGCCCGCAGCTGTCTGGCCGCACGTGCCTCCCGGAAGGCGGCGACATCACTGGTCAGTTGCGTGGGATCGAGGCGGATCTCGCCTCCGTCGGTATGCAGCACGTCGTCGCCGAGCGCCTTCCGGATGGCGTGCACCGCCACGTTCAGGAGGTGGCGGGCCTGCTTGTCTCCCTGTTCCGGCCAGAGGAGCGTGAAAAGTTTCTCACGCGGGGCCGTATGTCCCCGCGCAATCGCGAGATAGGCCAGGAGGGCAAGTCGATGGCGCTGCGCCACTGCGCCCCCCATGCGGCCTGTCGGCCCTTCGATTCGCGCGCCGCCAAGCAGGTGGAGAGTGTGCATTGCGATTGTCCGATAGCGGCGGGAGACGCGAATTGACCGGCAGTTGACCGGGCATTGAGTCGCCCGCCGTACCATCCTCGCCCATCCAGGCAAGACCCGGCGTAACACGACGGCCGGGCGACCAGCGAGGAACCGTATGTCACTACCATATATGTCCGTGGCGCGAGCCGCTAGGAAACGTTTGGTGCAAGTCGCACCCCTGCTGCTTGTTCTGGCCTGCGACGAGAAGCATCCGATCGCCCCGCCCGTGCCGGACCCGACCCAGCCAACGGCGTCGGGACCAAGGGAGCCTGGCGTCTCCGCCATGCTGTCCGAGCGCGCGCGCCTGTTTGATCCGGCGGTGACCTCACTGGTGTCGTCGTCGATCGAGCATTCGCAGGGACGCTACCGCTATCGCGCCACTTCCGGCCCCCTGCCGCAGTTGAAGCGCGATGACTTCATCGTGGGCAAGGCCGACACTGCCTTCGTGCGCCTGGTGCTCTCCGCGGAACGCGTCGGCGATGAGCTGATCGTGGAAACCGGCCACGCGTACTGGCATGACGTGATCAAGGGAGGCACTTACGGCATCACAATGCCCTTCGACAATTCGAAGGCCGTTACGTTCGATGGCCAGGTAGCGAATCTCGTCCTGCCTCCCGTTACTCTCGGATCGGCCCCCGTCTCGCTGGGCCAGCTGGATTACACGTTTGACAAGACCGACGTGTGTGCCTGGGGAGACAGCCTTCTCGGCTCGAAGTTGTGTGGCAAGGAGCTGGAAAAGGAGATCGGGTGGCTTTCGATTGCCGGAACGATCGATACTGCCCTGATCCACGGCGGCAGCGTGAAGGTGAGCGGCAGCATGGACATCAGCATGACGGTCGCGCCTGGTGGCATCACGGGAGGTAGCCCGCCGGTCTTCGCCCCCTGCCATCGCGGAAACTTTCCGGGGTGCATCTCCACGCCGACGGGCGCCGTGCTGATCGAGTGGCTCCGGTACTACGTGCCGCAGATTCCGGAGGCGTCACTTCCGCCGGTGCGCCTGTGCATTCCCGGGCTGCCCGTGCGGGTGCGCGCAGGGTACTGGGATTACAGCAGCTTCCTGCCGCGATGGGTACTCCCGACCTTCGAGCAGTGCCGCGTCACGACGGCTGGCGTGCTGCCAACCATCGTGCTGCCGTCATTCTCGAACGCGGCGGCGAACATCCGGCCGCGCGTCACCGGCAACATGACCATCCAGGTGAAGGGCGACGGGAAGATCGGGCTGGAAATTCCGATTCCATCGCTGGCCGTCGGCAGATCGTACACCATCGGCAACGATTTCAAGGCCGAGGCGAAGCTTGGGCTGTTCGTCGGCATCGAAGCCCAGGTCAAGAATGCGGGCGCCACGTTCCTCATCTCATTCGACCAGGCGGGCGTCGCATCGCAGTCGTGGACGCCACAGGGAGGATGGGAGGGCGGCTGGACATCGACCAAGGCGGAGAAGAGCCTGCAGTTCCTCGCGGTCGATCGTCCGGATTCGATGGTCGTGCGCGTCTCGTTGCCACTCCAGGCGACTGCTGAGCTGTGCTTCGCCATCGTCTCCTGCAAAGTGGAGGAGCCGAAGCTGATGGCCGCGGACGGGCAACCCGCGGACCTCTTCGACATTGCGATCAACCTGAAGGCCGGGATCAAGGCATATCCCATGATCGACGCGACGTACACGCGTGAGGTGGTCAACGAGGAACCGTTCGTCGACAACGCGAAGATTGCGCTGGAAGGTGCGTGGGGACTCGACCTGAAGGCCGGACTGGAGATTCCAGCGACCGGGTGGATCCTGCCCAACGTGCCGCGGAAGTGGGAGAAAGAACTTGAATGCTGCCGGGTTCCGCTCGGGGACCTCTGGCTCCAGGGGAAGCTCGACGTCAGAACGGTGACAACCGGCTCGGCGCCGGATCCCGACGGGTACTCCATTCGCGTCGAACGCGCGGATACGCTTCCGCGGATCATCAAGGCGGGGGTGAGCCGCATGCTGCTCCCGCTGGATCACGGGTCCCCGATGACGGCGGACCTGGGCGCAACCGATACGGTCGTATTCTCCAGGGGATATCCGTGCGCGGTGGCGTACACCGACGCACTTCTTGCCGTCACCCCGGTGTGGGGGGGCATTGTGCAGGGGTTGCGCGCGAATGGCGTGGACGTTCCCAGCTACGCGACCGCGTATCCCTGCGACCTGCTCGTCGCACGGTATCAGCTCACCCTCACCGGCGTCTCGGAGAACTGCGTCGTGGAAGGTGGCACGACGCGCGAGCTCTGGCTCCAGTCGAAGGATTTTCTGCTGAGCCGCAGCGATACCGCCATCACGACATTCAATGTCGCGTGCGAAGGATCGAGCGCGCTTGGCGACATGGAGGTCGTCATTTCCGGAGGCGCGACACCTTTGACGGACCGCGACTACGAGCTTGCGCTCGATGGCGAGCCGCTTGGCAGGATGCGACGAGGGCAGACGCAGCTGTTCACGGCGCTCCAGGCAGGAGTCGAACGAACGCTGACTCTCACCGGCGGGCCCACGAACTGCGCATCGATAGCGCCTCAGACAATCACGCTCGCGGCGGGAATCACCAACACCGTGAACCTCGGCTCGCCGTGCGTCGCCGCCGACACGCCGCCGCCTGCGCCGGGCACGGTGACGGTCAACAGCGTCACCACGGGCGCGGGGTCAGACCCTGACGGGTACCAGATGCTGCTCGACGGCGTGCAGCGCGCGGCGATGCCGATGTCAGGCAGTGCGGCGCTCACCGGCATTCCTGGTGCGACGCTCTCGGTGCTGCACTTCACGAACGTCGGCGGTAATTGTCGTCCATCGGTGCCGCTCCCATTGCCCTTCACGCTCTCTGCGGGCGCGACCCCCATCGTGCTCAACGTCCCGCTGACCTGTGTGGACGCCGCGGCCGACACGGTGCTCGGGACGGTGGAAGCTGCGTCCGGCATGTTCGCCATCCGGCATGCGAATGGCTCCCTGTCATACATCACTGGCCCGGCGCGAACCGACTTCGGGCAACTCGCCGGCATCGCGGTGCAGGCGTGGGGCACACGCGTCGGCACGAGCCTCGACGTAAACGGCTACCAGCTGCAAAACACCCTCGCCGATCCTCGGTTCACCGGCATCGTGGTCATTCGCGGAACGGAAACCTGGCTGTTCGGAGATGAAGCCATCAGGCTGCTCGACGCACCTGCCTCGCTGAAGAGTGCCGCGGGATCGTTTGTGTGGGTCGGTGGTACGCGGGACGGCTCGGACGTGACGCCACGAATCTTCGGGATCATCAGGAGCGCGCCATGAGAATGACACTCTTTCGCTCGCCGCTCGTTGCCGGCGTGGTGCTCGCCATCGGTCTTTCGTGTGGTGATCCTGCGAGCCCGCCACCGCCGCCCGAGGGGGTGCAGACCGTGACCCTCACGCCGGTGCGGGACACGCTCGTCTCGCTCAACGAAACGGTGCAACTCACCGCGGTGGGGCGCGACTTCGCCAATGTCGTGATTCCTGCCGCGTCATTCAGCTGGTCATCGTCGGATGCCGCGATCGCGTCGGTGAGTGACGCCGGCGTCGTGACCGCACTCAAGAACGGCTCGGCGACCATCACCGCGACCGCCAACGGGAACTCGGCGACGACGGCGATCGTCGTCCGCCAGCGTGCCGCGACGATGGACGTGCTCACGGGAGATATCCAGGCGGCGTCGGTTGGAGCGCCTCTCGACACGATGCTCACCTTCCTGCTTAAAGACGCGGGCGGCAGCCCCGCGGAGGGAATCGCGCTCGTGTTCGCCGGCGTTGGTAGTGCTGGTGTCGCCACGCCGGGCCAGGTGACGACCACCGCTACTGGTGAAGCAACCACGCAATGGACACTCGGCACCGTCCCTGGCGTGCAGCAACTGCTCGTGACGGTGACCGACCACGCCGCGTTGTTCGACACGCTCGACGCGACGGCGTTCGCCGCGGAACCTGATACGATGTTCGCGGCGGGTGGAGCAGGCCAGGCAGAGCTCCCGTCGCTGGCGCTGCCGGCGCCATTGCAGGTCAAGGTCGTGGATAAGTACGACAATCCGATCGCCGACGTACCGATCGTTTTCTCTGTGACTGGTGGCGGCGGTTCCCTGGATTCGACCGAAGTGCTGACGGATCTCGACGGGATCGCGACGGTGCGATGGACGCTTGGCGCGGCACTTGGCGCGCAGACGGTGCAGGCCATCCTTCCGGATTCCGCCGTGGGTCCGATCGTTGATTTGCCTGGCTCGCCGGTGACGTTCACCGCGACGGCAGTGGATTTCACCGTCACCGGAGTGGCAGCCACTCCAGCGGTCGGTGCAGAGATGATCGTGATTGGAAGCGGCTTCGATCCTGTCGCCGAAAACAACGCCGTCACGGTGGGTGGTGTGGCCGCGACTGTCACCGGTGTATCGGACGCGCAGTCGAAGCTGCACGTCCTCGTGCCCTCGTTCGGTTGCACCCCGGCGCAGTCGCGTGCGATCAGCGTGACCCGTGGCATCACCACGCAGCAGGTGAACGCGACGGTGCATCCCGCCGATCCCCTGGCGCTCGCGGTCGGACAGCACACGGTGGTGAGCGACCCGGCGTCGTTCTGCCTGCAGTTCCTTCCGGCAGATGGCGGGGAGTACATCGTGGGGGTGACATCGACGCGTGCCCTGAATGGCGAGCTGCCCTTCCGCATGATCGCGGATGCGGGCGGCATTCCGCCGCAGTCGTCCCTGCGCACCTCCGCGTTGCGGGCGTCGTCCGTGCGCGCCTCAGCATCGCCGCCCGCGGCCAGTACGCCCTCGACAGATGGACGAGATCGGTCGCTGCGCAATTGGGAAGCCAGCTTCTTCCGGAGCACGACATTTCGTGCAACACGCAGTGCGTTGCGCGCGGCTCCAACTCGCAGGGTATCCGCCGTGGGAGACATCATCCCCATCCGGATACCGGACATCACGACCGATCCGTGCAACACCTTCACGACGGTGAACGCACGTGTAATCGCGATGGGGCCGCGACTTACCGTCGCGACCGATGCCACGCTGCCGGCGGATCCCGCGAGCGTGCTGGCCGTGTCGACTGCACTGCAGGGCTTCCTGAACACCTTCGGGACCGCGATCTACGACATGGCCACGACGCACTTCGGCCTTCCCGCTGATCTCGACGGCAACGAGCGAGTGACCGTCGTCTTCAGCCCGTCGGTGTCCGGGCTTCCTGTCTTCACGTCGGCGATGGATCACGTGGCACCGAGCGTCTGTCCCGCCAGCAACAACGGTGAGGTCGTGTACGCGAATGTGACTGCGACGCCATCCTCCACGGACCTCGACGCGTTGCTCGCCGGGAGCCTTCCCGCGTTGACACACGAGCTGGCGCACATGATCCAGCTGTCCAAGCGCATCGGCGTCGGAGGCTTCCCGCTGCCCTTCTGGCTCGCGGAGGGCCAGGCGATGCTGGCCACCGAGCTCGCGGGACGTACCGTGCGTGGCGACACCCCACGCATGGACTTCGGTGCGGCGGTCGTAAATGCGGACGCGAATGCCGTGACCTGGTACGACCCGCTCTTCGATAACCTCTCCAACCTCTTCGGCTTTACCGGGGGTGCATCGGTGGGCGCCGAGGGCATGGCGCGCTGCTCGGTATTCGGCTTCGCCGGAGTTACGACGCCCTGTACCGGGAACTTTGCGCGCGGCGCAGCGTGGTCGTTCCTGCGGTTCATGAGTGACCGCATGGCGACCGCATACGCCACAGGTGAAGCAGGTTTCCTGCGCGACCTGCTGGCGACCCGGCCGGACAGCGATGCTGTCGGCGTCCTCGAGTCACTCGTGGATGCGAAGGTGGATGAACTGCTGGTCCAGTGGGCGATGGCGCTCGCGGTCGACGGCCGCGTCTCCGCCGCCTCGGCGCCACTGCTTCAAATGCCGAGCTGGGACCTGGCGAACATCTTCGACGCGCGTCCTTCGGCGGAGCGTCTGACGCCGATGCCGCTGGCATTCGCGGACTTCATCCAGGATGCTCGCGTCGTGGGAGGCGGGACGTTCTATACGCGGATCACCAACGGCGCGGCGCATGATGCTGTGGCGCTGCAGGTGTCCGACGAGCTGGGGAACGCGCTGGTAGAGGATCTGCGTCCACGGTTGTGGATCGTGCGGATCAACTGATCTCTCGTTAACGACCGGCAACTCGCCACTGGCCACTAACTAGCTGGCGAGGATGCCAATCGGAGACGGGAGCACATTGCGGCCTGGAGGGACGAACCGTGACAAATGCCGGATGAGCCGCATGCGCGTGAGTGACGCAATGGCAACTGGTTCAGGTTTAATGATAGAGGGCACCTTGCATCCCTGAACACATCTCGAACCATGGTCCACAACCGCAGGACGAACGGCGTTCGCCGCGTTGCGACGGCCCTGCTCAGGGGCGCACTCGCCGTTGCAGTGGTGCTGTCGGTCGGCGGCTGCCGATTGATCACCGGGACGGACGACGAGCATCGTTACGTGCTGAAGCTCCAGGCGGACCAACCCATGGAGCTCTTTTTCGGAGCGACCATGACCTATCGCGAGGGACCGCAACTCGCAGCGGATTACATCGTGGAGCTCACGACAGCACCCCATGAGACGCAGCTGACGGGTCGGGACGTGCTCGGCATCGTCGTTGGCGCCATTCAGGTACCCGTGGCTGGCGCATCGCTTCGCGCCGAGCTGTGGGAGGATGGCAAGCTCGTCGATGTTGCCACGGGCATCGGTCCGTCGGGCCCGCGCGCATTGCGCGGTGGCCGTCCCGACTAACGTATCACTCTGAAGGAGCAGTAATGCGTCTCCGCCATCTCGCACCGCTCGCGTTGCTCGGCTGGTCGTGCAGCGACCCCGTTGATCCTACCGAGACAGACGATTCCATCCGCCAGCTCCCGACGGAATTGCGCTTCGAGGCCTTTGCAAACGGTCAGCTTCCCGATGGGCGGGACATCCAGTGCAGCATCGAGACGCACATCGTCATCACCTCGGAGGTAGCGGTCGCAGGCAACGCGACCATTCGGACCGGCACCGGCGGGGGCGACGCCAGGCGCAACAAGGAACTCGCCAACGGCAATAGCGTTGCGTTCTGGGCCACCACAGGTTTTCAGGATCTCCAGGTCGCGTACATCGGTACGGACAGCATCGAGATCAGGTCACCTGCGTCGGCGGACGTCACCGAACGGTTCTGGAAGGAGTTTGCGCGATTCGCCGGGAGTCGCCGCAACCTGGATCCGGCGCAGGGTGTCTATGCCGAAGGCGACTGGACCTGCCATCCAATGGACACGCCGGAGTCGTCCGGCGAGTACTACGACGCGGAAGGGAGCATGCCTGGCCGGTGGACACTGTACCGGGCGCACAATCCCCTGTAACTGCGCGTTGCTACTGTCCCTTCAGGGCCGTCGGACTTCTGGCGTCGGCGTCGCCGGCATGAGGATCCGCAGACGGGCAGACAGAGCACGCGCAGGCGCAATACCGTCGCCGATGTCCTGCGCGATCGCCGATCGCAGCGCCGCGAGATCACGCCCTGGCGTTCCGCGGCGCAGCAGCTCTGACACCGCGTCCCCCGCGGTACGTGGGGGGACGCCGTTCGCCGCCAGGTCAGCCAGAGTCACCAGGGCCACTCCGAAATCCGCGGCGTCGCTCCCCTGCCCGGCTTCCACCAGCGATCGCAGCGTCTCGGCGGTGACGCCGGCGCGCAATGCGCTCGCGGCTGCCGTCAGCGCGGCAGTCCCCGTTCCCGCGGGCATGATCGCGCGCGCCTCCCCCAGCTGACGCGCAAGCGTGCGCACCGCGGCGATGATGCGCGCGTCGTCCGCACCTTTGAGTACTCCTTCGGCGGCCTTCGAGACCAGCGGCTCTACGGGCAGCTTCGCCGCACGCGCGGAATCCGCGATGCGCGTGAGAACCTGCCGGGTGTCCACGGATAGCTGCGCAGGAAAATCAGCGGCGGGTGCCTGCGCCGCGATACGCGTCGACGTCAATAGCAGCGCCAGCACTGCGAGGTGGTGCTTCATGAGCCGCTCACCAGTACAATGGAGTTCGGTGAACCGAAATCGTCGTCCGCCGCGCGCGGCGCCCGCGGGTCGCGCGCGAGTGCGCCGTCCACCACGAACGAGTACGCATACCGCCCGGGTGTGAGCGGGATCTCCACGGTCCATGTCCGCCCATCGCCAGCGCGCCGCAGCTTCACACCGGCGCGATCCCAGCCGTTGAAGTCACCGACGAGCGTGACGCTGCTCGCACCTGGAGCCTCGAGACTGAAGCGCACGTTCGATGTTCCCCCGACAGCACCTCCCGTGGCGACAGAAACGACGTCGCGCGGCGCGTTGGTCAGCAGCCAGGTTCCTGCACCACCCAACGTCATGAACAGCAGTGCCGCGGCGATCGCGGCGGCGGGATGGATTGACCACCGGATGCGAGCGCTGCGCGCA
This sequence comes from Gemmatimonadaceae bacterium, assembly GCA_035626995.1. Lineage (GTDB taxonomy): Bacteria > Gemmatimonadota > Gemmatimonadetes > Gemmatimonadales > Gemmatimonadaceae > DASPMP01. The sequence continues at coordinate 14,676 of DASPMP010000276.1, read as the reverse complement.
GATGTCGGCGCCGCGCGTTCGGATGCCGCCTTCAGCACGCGCCGTCGCCAGAGATCACTCGGTGGTGGTGCGTCGCGGAGCAGCTCCGTTGCGTCGCGAAGCGCAATCGGCAATTCGTCCTCGCGCATCAGGGCATTACGCATCAATGCGATCCTCCGCGAGCAGCAGCTGCAGCCGTTCACAGGCGCGCTGCACCCGCATCTTGAGCGCCGAGACTCCGACATTCGTCATCTGCGCCATCTCCTCGTAACTCAGTTGCTCGACGTGCTTCAGCAGGAACGCTTCACGGTGCGCGACATCCAGCCGTGCGAGCGCCCGCTCGATGGCGTCGCGCAGCACCATGTCCTCCGCGTCCCCTGGCACTGCCGCGCGCGCGACGGCCTCCGCATCCGGCGTGATCCGGTCTTCGCGCTTGCGACGCACGCCGATGGCTGTGCGACACCGGTTGATCAGGATGGTCATGAGCCAGGTGCGAAAGGCGACGCTGCCGTCGTATCGTGCCAGTGCGCCGTGCGCCCGAATGAAAGCTTCCTGCGTGGCATCTTCCGCATCCTCGACGTTGCCCAGCATGCGCGTCGCGTAGCGCAGGCAGACGCGCGCGTGACGATCCACCAGGGTCGTGAACGCCGCTGCGTCGCCCGCGAGCACCGCGCGTACCAGCGTTGCATCCGGGATCACTGCCTCGTTGTACCCGGACAGCCGCGCCACCGTCACATCACGCCGCGACATGGCGCCCGACATCATTTCACCACGACGACGCCGACTCGCCCGTTGAACTCATCGTCCACCGACGGCACCCCGGGCGGCGCGATCCAGCGATCGCCGTCCACACGCACGCTCATCCGGTGCGTGCCCGGCGTCAGTGACACCGTCGCCTCCCACACACCGGGAGACCGCTCCTCCAGGGTGACCGCGCGCCAACCATTGAAATCGCCCGCGACATCCACCGTTCGCGCACTCGGCGCGCGAACAGTGATGCGGTAGAGCCCCGGTGTCGACGCAGCAATAGCGAACGCCGTCGCGGACGGCCGGATGGCCGCGGGCAACGGCGGTCGGGTGCGCGCGACGTGCGCGAGACGTATCCCGATGCTCGCGAAGTGCGCCGGATCTGTGCGTCCGCCGATTGGCGCCGGTGAGCTGCCCACACTTCCGGTGAGCCAGACGTTGTCCGCCACCCGCAGCGCACTCCCCACCCGTCCCCAGAGCTGCTGCGTCGTCCCCGAGTCCGATGCCCCGCGTCCCGCGACCGTTGCGCTCAGCGACAACCGCCCCATGCTCCAGTCGACGCGGGCTTCCAGGTCAGACCATGAGCGGAGCCGAGCGGTCCGCAGGGTATCAGTGTATTTGAATATCACGGGACGCGCGATCGATCCCGAGTCGGTGACTGTTGTGTCCCAGCCGGCGACTTCGCGCTCGCGAAACTCCAGCGCGCGCGCCGCCGAAGAGCGTCGGGTGCTGTAGACGGAGACGACCGCCGCTCCCAGCGTGCGCCAGGCGCCGGCAACGATGGCTGGGCTGCCACCACTGCGCGCAGATGTCCCCAGCCACACGCCGCTCCTGCGATACGCCGCGGACAATGCCGCCGTCATCTCGGGGCGACGCAGCGACAGCGTCGAATAGACCGAGTCCGACGTGCCCGTTACACCGCCAGCCAGGCGGAAGGGACCAAAGGCGGGCGACGCGATTACCGCGTGATATGCCGCGCGGTCCAGCTGCATGGTGCCGCCGCGCTCCAGCAGCGCCGCGTCCGTATGCAGGAATCCGAACCGGTGATTCAGACGCACCGATGGCGCGAGCCGGCTCTCGCGAACCCATGTCCCCGACTGCACCCGGCCGACTCCGCTGCCGACATCGATCGCGCCCGACACTTGCGCCATGGCAGGGAAAGGACTGGCCAGGAGCGTTGCCGCGGCTATCAGGGTAGGTCGCAAACATCCTCCGGTGTTCGGTCAGGGCGCGCCAGCCTCCACAGGTTATACCCGCGCACGGGTCGCGGCGTCACATCGACTGGCCGCGGTGACGCCGGCGCCCTCGGCAAGGTATTACAGGCATCACCACTCACGGAGCGTTCTGTGCAGCCCAATACCCTTCGACGACTCACGATCGCCTGCACGGCGGTCCTTGCAGTGACCTCGGCGTGTGCCGAAAAGAAACCGACCGGCATCTCGAACTCGCCGATCCGCGGGCTCTCCGAGAGCTCGAGCAACGACACCATTCTCACCACCCCACCGCCGCCGTCGAACCCGACTCCTGGTTCCTTCAAGGGATTCGTACTTGGACCTGGCACAGGCCCGGACACCATGGCGACGGCGCCGCGACTGCAGAACGTGGCGATCACCGTGTATGAGCACCTGGGATGGACCGGCTCCGAACCGAATCTCGGCGACGTCGCGGCAACGATGACCTCAGATGCCAATGGCGCATTCGAATCGCCGACCCTTCCCGGCGGTGAGTACCTGATCACCTTCATTCCCCCGGCCGCCACAGGGTACCGCGGCGTGTGGGTAACCACCACCATCCATGCCGGCAGCAGTGAGGGGAACTGGTGGGTGGTACTGCCGAAGATCGAGTGACCTCCGCGTCCTCTGCGCAAAGGGCTTCCCGCCCAGGCTGAAACCATTTCCGCATGCCTATCGTATGGGATACCAATACAAGGTCCCATGCGGAGGAAATGCTGTGAGCGATCGGTTAACGCTGGCGACGGCGAGTGGGCTGCCGTTGCTGTCCCTCGTGTTTCACGTCGCGATGGGGGTGGCCGCCCTGGTGGCGGGGTACATCGCCATCGCGGCTCGGAAGGGCGGAACATGGCATCGCCGCAGCGGGACCGTCTTCGTATACGCGATGATCGCCATGGCGCTCACTGCCATCGGGATCGCGCTGTATAAGGGCAGTGGCGACATCGGCGCCGGAGGGCTCACTGTCTACCTGATCTTTACGGCCTGGACCACCGTCAAGCCGCTCCCGGCTGGGCGCAGGCAGGTGGACGTCGCCCTCATGCTCGTTGCCTTCCTCTTCGCCGCGACCGGATACGCAAAGGGATTTGCGGCCCTCGACCGGCCGGGCAATCACATCGATGGGGTGCCCGCGGGGATGATCTTCTTCATGAATACGATCGTCCTGCTCGCAGCGATCGGAGACGCGAGGATGATCTTTGCTGGCGGTATTCAGGGGACGCGACGGCTGGAGCGCCACCTCTGGCGCATGTGCTTCGGCCTATTCATCGCCTCCGGCTCCTTCGTCGCCCAGCTCGCGATGATGAAGGGAATGCCCGTGTGGATGCGCAGCGTCCCCGTCATGGTCCTCCTCGGCTCCGCCCCGCTCGTGGTGCTGCTGTACTGGATGTGGCGCGTACGGTTGCGCCAGAATCTGCGCGGACTCATGACCAGCAGGGACCTCCGCATCTCTGCGCCCTCAGCGTTGCACTAGTTCCTTAGGGACACATCTGCGTGTTCGACCGGCGACTCGGCAATGAATGCCCTCAAGGGGGTTTGCGGATCAGAACTGAAACTCCTGATTCAACGGATTGAAAACCGTGTCTTGTTGGTGGACTTGTGCGCAATCCGGCAGTCATCAGCTGTTTCCGTTCTGTCAGAAAACCCATTCTGAGAGCCTTCACTGCTCAAGCAACCAGTCGAAGACGGGAGATCGTTGATGAGAAGCCCTCGGTCGCACCGAGATTGCCAAGCGGTCAATCAGACCGCAGGGTGATCGCGGGGTCCACGGCCGCGGCTCGACGCGCCGGGGCCCAGCACGCGAGCATCGCGACGCCCGTCAGGAGCGCAATGACACTGGCATAAGTCGCCACATCCGTGCGCGCTATTCCATACAGCAGGGTTTCCAGCAGCCGGCTCGCGGCAAAAGCGCCGGCAATACCGATCGCAACACCTGCCGCCGTGAGCATCAGCCCATTGGCGAGCACGCCCTGCACGATGTCGGTGCGTGAGGCGCCCAGCGCCGAGCGAATCCCGATCTCACGCGTACGCTCCGCCACGCGACCCGAGATGACGCCATACAGTCCAACGGCCGCGAGCAGCAGCGCGGCGATCGCGAAGGTTGCGTAGATCACCGACGCGAAGCGACGTTCCACCGCGGTACGCTCGATCAGTTGCTCCATAGTGGCCACGCGTGTGATCGGCTTGTTCCGGTCCACGCTCCATACCGCGCGCTTCACGGCACTCGTCAGCGCGGCAGCGTCACCACTGGTCCGCACCACGAGCGACTGCACCGGGTCTGTCCACCGCCATTGTGAGGCGGGTACGTAGAACGCCGCGCTGTTCCCTGACGCGAGCGATTCCTGCTTCACGTCCCCTACCACGCCAACCACCGTGCCCCAGGGACGGCTGCCGTCGATGTCGGGACCGAAGCGCACGTTCTGCCCCACCGGATCTGCCTCGCCGAACACGCGCCGAGCCAGCGATTCGCTGATGACGAACGACTGTGGCGCATTTGCGTTGTCCCGTGCGTCCAGCAGGCGCCCCCGCCGCAGCGGGATTCCCATCACCTGGAAATATTGCGGCGTCACGGAGTAGCGCATCGCGGCGCCGTCCTCGCCGGCCTGGCGATCGGGGAATGCCGCGAAGCTGTAACCGTATCCGTCCAGGTCACCACTGAGCGGCAGCTGGCTCGTGACAGCCGCACCCGTGACGCCGGGAATATTGCGCACTGCTTCTACCACTTGATCGTAGAACGCGATGCGCTCGGCGTCGGTCCTGTTCCGCCCCGCGGCGTCCACAACCTGCATGGTCAACACCTGCGTGGGATGGATCCCCGGCGACACCGCGAACAGCTTATCCAGGCTGCGGAGCAGTAGACCGGCGCCCACCAGCAGGACGAGCGCCAGCGCGACTTCCGACACCACCAGCATGCCGCGCGCCGCGTTTCGTGAACCGGCCACGCTGCGCGATACGGCCTGCATTCCGCCCCGCACATCGGCACGGGACGCGCCCACTGCCGGGAGCAGTCCTACGGTGAGGCCAACCAGCGTTGTCACGATCACGCCGAAGCCGAAGGCCGCCGCGTCAACCCGGATCACGTGCGCGTTCGCCCAACCCGCTGGGCTGAGCGCCACCAAGGCGCCGACGCCCGCGTTCGCAACGAGGAATCCCAGTGCGCCGCCGATCAGCGCGAGGATGACGCTCTCCGTCAGCAACTGGCGCGCGAGCCGGCGTCCCCCCGCCCCCAACGCCGCGCGCAACGCGAACTCGGCGCGACGCCGGGCGCTGCGCGCGAGCAGCAGGTTGGCGACATTCACGCACGCGATGAGCAGCAGCGCCAGCGCGGCGACGACGATGGCCAGCAGTGCGGGACGCGCGGCGGCGGTGACGTCTTCCTGCAGGCCACGCACCAGAAGTCCTTCACCGAGGTCTGCCCAGACAACACGCGGGAACTCCGCGACCGGCCGCGACGCGATCGACGCCAGCTCGCGCCGCGCGGCGTCCACATCGACGCCAGCCTTCAGCCGGCCGACGATGCGATAGTGATGTCCCCACTCGCGCGACGCAGGAGGCGCACGGCGCTGCGCCTGCAGTGGAGCCCAGACGTCGGTGGCTGGCGCCATGACATCGACGAATCCCGGCGGCATGACTCCCACCACCTGATAGCTCTCGCCATTCAGCATGATGGACGTCCCGACCTTCGCGCTGTCGCGGAAGCGGCGCTTCGCCAGCCGGTCGCTCAGGATCGCCACTCGCGGCGCGCCCGTTACATCCTCGGCATCGTCGAAGTTGCGTCCCGCGGCGGGAAGCACGCCGATCGTCTGGAAGAAGGACGCGGTGACCCGCAGTCCCTCGAGTCGCTCGGGCTCTTCGGTGCCCGTGAGCGACGGACGCCACGCGTCAGTCGCGCTCAGTGTCTCGAACGATCGGCTGCGATCCGCGAGCTCCTCGAAGGTGCCGTAGGTCGGCTCGGCGGGCGCGCCGTCCTGGGCGCGGTCGGTGATGGTGACGATCCGCTCCGCGCCCGGATACGGAAGCGCGCGGAACAGGATCGGATTGACGGCACTGAAGATTGCCGTGGCGGCACCGATCCCCATGGCGAGGGTGAGCGCCGTGACGATGGTGAAGACCGGGTCGCGTCGCAACCGGCGCAGGGCATAGCGCACGTCGCCGAGCAGTGTATCGATGCCGTGTTCCCATCCGGAGCTGCGCACGTGCTCGCGTGTGGTGGTCACGTTGCCAATCTCGATGGTGGCGTTGCGGAAGGCGTCTTCCTTCGACATCCCCTCCCGCTCCAGTTCGCGTGCGCGCTGCTGCACGAAGTGCTGGATCTCGCGGTCGACGTCGGAGTCCGTGCGCTGCGGGAAGAGCAGCGCCGTGAAGCCGCGGCGGAGCTGTCGCAACATGCCTCTACCCCTCCGCGCGCAGCAGGCGGTTGATCGCGGTGACGCGCCGGTCCCACGCCGCCGTCTCCACCTGCAGCTGCTTGCGGCCCGCGCGCGTGAGGGAATAGAACCGCCCGCGCCTGCCGTTCTCCGTCTCGCGCCACTCCGCGTCGAGCAGGCCGGCGCGCTCGAGACGCTGCAGCGCGACGAGGAGCGACCCCGGATTCACCTTGAAGACGTCGCGGGAGATCTGCTCGACGCGTCGCGCGATGCCAAAGCCGTGCATCGGGGCGAGGCTCAGCGTCTTGAGGATGAGCATGTCGAGCGTGCCAGGTACCACATCCGTGCTCTGGTCGTCCACCCTCGCCGCTTCCTGTTGATGGTCAAGTGGAGAGTACGGCGGTCTCCACATGATTGTCAAGAGGACGGTCCATTCCTGATCAGTTGTATCCGGCGTTCCAGAGAATGAGCGCCCACATCCAGAGCCCTAGGCCGAACACCGCATGCGTTGCGAGGCTCCTGAGTCTCGCGCCCCATGGGTGCGGCGCCCTCGATGACGCGATCCCAAGTCCGAGCGCCGGCTGCATCACGAAAAACGGTACGAGCACCGTGACCACTCCGAATGCCAGTGCCGGCAGAAGCGCTGGCTGGACGAGCCATCCGGTCCCCACGATCCACACGAACGCCAGGGCGAATGCAGCGCCGATGGAATAGTGCACCATCCATCCCATTGGGCATTCGTATCGCTTCGGCGTGGCGGTTCCGATGTTCGTATGCCTGAACGTTCCTTCAGACATGTGCAGCATCCATCGTCCCAACAGGCAGTAGTCGAGCGACTTCACGCCAAAGACGCGGCGCAACAGCAGTGCCCAGAGATCGATGGTGAGGGTGCCTCCCATACCGATCGCCATTGCGGGCAGCCAGGTCTCGACGCTCACGCCGCGACGCGTTCCCGGGATGGCAGCCCCTTAACCGCCACCGCACGACGCTCACTTTTCCAGATGATCCACTCGGCGACCAGCAGGTTGATCACCCACCCCAATCCCATCATTACGGTCCGCGGTCCTTCACCGGCCGTTGGGCCAACGAAGATGAACCAGGGAATGTGCGTGAGCACCTGCGTCCCCGCGCCCATGCCGATTGCGTAGGCACGGATCATCCACGCGCCGTGCGCCTTGAAGTCACGACGGCGGACCGCGTCGAGGCCGAGCACCATCGAAGCGAGCATCAGCGTCCCGAAGATCAGGCGCTCAACGTACACACCAACCCCATCCCCCGCGGGCCAGGGGTAGAAGTGCGCCATCCACAGTCCCGTGAGCGCCGCGGCGATTCCCATCATCCCGATGATGCGTCCCGCCGCGCGGTGCCATGGACGGTTGCGACGACGGAATCCCGGCGAGAACTGCAGCGCACCCACCATCGAGTACGGGATCACCACCAGGATGTGCAGCACCACCGGGATCGGCTGGTCGAAGAAGCGAACGTTCTTTGCCGTTGCTTCTGCGTCACTGGCGAGCTCGGCCAGCCGAGCCGTGCCGGCGATCGCCGGCACGAGCCCCAACAGGATCAGCAGCGCCGGCACGAGCCAATCCGACCGGCGCGAGGTCGTCGTCGCCGGCATGGTCAGCGTGCCACCCAGCGCAGGCCGGCCAGCACCACGACGTCGTTGCCCATCCGCGAATCACCCGCGCCCGCGAGCGGCTTGAACGCCGTCACATAGTCGCGCGCTTCGAGACGCACCCGAATCCGGCGGTACCCCACTTCGCCACCAGCGCTGGCGTAGGCGCCCACCTGATGCGTCGCGTCCGTGTCCAGCTTGCGGTGGTTGTAGCTGCGGCCACCGGCGCCGGCACCCGCGAAGGGCGTGAACGTCATCGACTTGCCCTTCATCCATCCCGGCGCGCGAAGTTCGGCGCCCACGTCATATGTGAAGACATCGAGCTTCGGGCTGTCGACAATCACGAGGTCCCGGCTGCGCGCCCAGCCGAAGGTAGAGGTAATGGCGATCGCGGGACGCGCGACGTAGGTCAGCTGGACGGCGCTGATGTTGCCGCGCTTGATGGCGTCGCGCTGGGCGCCGGTGGGGATCAGGGTGCCGCTCGGGATCACGAACTCCCAGCTCGACGTCCGTGCGGGCGTTGGCTGTGGTTCGGTGCCCTGGGCGGCCAGGGTGGAAACGAGGGAGCAGCTCATGGCTGCGGCGAGGGCGATGGAACTGATCTGCATTGACATCTCCAGTAAGAGGTGATGCCAATATTCCGGAACGCCCCCTCCCCCCGCGTCGGCCAAAAGGTGTAGAGGGGGGTGTAGTCGGGGGGTGCAGTTCTAGAGCAGCTTGAGCTTGGCCGCCGTGGCCAGGGCTTCCGTACGGTGCCCCGCCCCAAGCTTACCGTACGCGTTGGCGATGTGCCGCTTTACAGTGGCGGAGCTGATCTCCAGATGGTCGGCGATCTCCTGGTTGCGCATTCCCGCCGCAATCAGGCGCAGGATCTCCAGCTCCCGCGTCGTCAGTGGCTGGATTGCTTCGCCGCCACCGCTGTCACCAGGGGACGCCGGGGCCGGCACGGGAGCCAGGACCTGGCGCGGTGCGTCGAAAGCGCCCAGCACTGTGCGCGTGTACTCACCCGCCAGACCTCGGGCCCTAGCATGGCGCAGCAGGTCGCGCATCGCGGTCCCTTCGTCCAGGAAGACACGCAGGTATCGCTCTCGTTCGGCCAGCGCCAATGCCTCCGAAAGGACGTCCAGCGCTACGCGCGTGGTACCCTTGGCCTGTTGAGCCAGAGATTGCAGGACGAGGATCTCGACGAGACTCCCAATCCTGCCACCGGTGCGTGCCGCAACGGCCAGGCGCTCGAGCAGCTGCTCGACCCCCGCACCGCCACTCGCCATCAGTACGCGCGCGAAAGTGATGTGCTCGAACTCCCGCAGGTAGGCGAGATCGTCGCTCGCCGACAACTTGGCCGACTGCGCCCATCCGCGCGCCGCGTCGAGGTGTCCCTGTCGCAACGCGACGCGTGCCCGCATCGCCGGTATGGGACGCAGCCGCGGCAGTGGATCGCGGCGTTCCGCCGACTCTGCCTCGGCCAGGAGCTGCACAGTACCAGCGAAATCGCCTGTGGCGATGCGGACCGCAGCCATCGCCGTGCACCAGCGCAGCCGGTTCCCCTTGTGCGCCGATCGTTGGGTCGCCTGCGTCAACTGATCGAGGTAGCGCTCTGCCGACGCGAGGTCGTTCCATTCGCGATGCACCTCGCTGAGCCCCAGGTACAGCTCATCCGTCTCGGGAGGCGCCGCGAATTTCCCCTGGGCCGCGACGCGCAGCCCGTCTTCATAAATGCCTGCCGCCTCGCGCAGCCGTCCCTGCGAAACGCGGATGTCCCCCAGCACGAAGATGCCGCGGACGGCGTCGACCTCATGCCCGCATGCGCGCATCATCGCCAGACTCTCGCTGAAGGTGCGATGCGCGGCTTCGAGCTCTCCGCGTCCCCACAGCGCCAACGCAACGAGGGCGGTGCCTGTCGCGCGCCCGATCGCATCGGTCTCCTGAACCATCGCGAGGGCGTTCTGCGCATGCTCCAGCGTCCCCGGCACTCCACCCAGGGACTGCGCGAGGTACACACGCGCTGAGGCCAGCTCCTTTCGCAGCGACCGCGTCGCGTCATCGTCTGTGGCGGACCCCAGCCACCGCTCCACGTCCTGGAGTCTCGGCTCCGCGGCTTCCAGCTCCCCACTGTTCAGCAGGGCCCAGGCATATCCCATGCTCAGCCTTGGGCGCACGCGCACGACATCGGCGGGCAACGACTTCACGCGATCGAGCCACTTGCGCGACTCGTAGCTCCGGTCATTGCCGGGCCACTCGCTCTCGAGCAGGATCGCCGCGCGATCGACATCCTGCGCGGCGAGCGCATGCCGAACGGCGTCGGCACGCGTACCATGCGTCTCGTACCATGCGCTCGCGCGTTGATGGTATGTGCGCGCGGCGTCAGCGTCGCGATTGACAGACTGTCTTTGGAGGACGTCGGCGAACAGGTGGTGGTAGCGGAACCACTCGCGCCGGTCGTCGAGCGCCACGACAAACAGGTTGCGGCGCTCCAGGTCCTCGAGCAACGCCTGCGTGCCGGTGCCGGCCGTGACCGCGTCGCACAGCGGTCCGCTCAACCGGTCGAGAATCGCAGTGCCAAGAAGAAACTGGCGGACGTGCTCCCCCTCCGAACGCAGGACTTCTTCGACGAGATAGTCCGCGATGTATCGATTGTCGCCGGAGAAGGCGTCGACGAACCCGCGCACGTCGGCACGCCCCTTCATTGAGATGGCGGCCAGCTTGAGCCCCGCGATCCATCCTTCGGTGCGACGCTCAAGGCTCGTGGTATCGGCAGGCGACAGACGGAGGCCCATCACCTGGTTGAGGAACGCGCCGGCTTCGTCGTGGGTGAAGCGGAGGTCCGCGACGCGCAGCTCCATGAGCTCTCCGCGGGCGCGTAGCCGCGGGAGGGCCAGCGGCGGGTCGGCGCGGCTGGCGATCACCACATGCATCCGCGGTGGGAGGTGGTCGAGCAGGAAGGTCAGCCCGGTATGTATCTCCGCCGTGTCGATGACGTGGTAATCGTCGAGCACGAGAGTGACCTCTTCGTCCAGCGCGTCGACATCGTTGATCAATGTCGTCAGGACCGGCTGGATGGGTCCGACCGACTGCACCTGGCGCATCGCCCGGGTCCCCGCCGAGGGATGGATGCTCTGCAGGGCGCGGATGACATACGACCAGAAGAGCGTCGGCTCGTTCTCGGTGGCGTCGAGCGAAACCCACCCGACCGGTCGCCCTTCGACTTTCTCGAGCCATCCCGCGAGCAGCGTGGTTTTTCCGAATCCCGCGGGGGCAACCACCACGGTCAGCTTGCGCTCGACCCCCTGGGTGATGGCATCGATCAGCCGTGGGCGTGCGACAACCGCAGCCTGTGGACGCGGCGCATAGAGCTTCGTCTCGAGGAGCTGCCGTTGGTGCGCTGTACCTGGGCTTTCTTTTTTTCGCGACTCGTCTGATTCGACGAGTGCTAGCGCTCGGCTCATGCTGCTGCGGCGACGGGAGGGACGGTGCTACCCTCGAATGGTGCAGCTTGGGGAGGGCTTCCACAAGAGCCTGGGCTGATCGAGGTCGCGATTGGCGTGTTCCGACCGGAAGTCCGACTGACCGCCTAGGGATTGATCCCGACCATCGCGAGCTTTGCCCCAACTGCTGTTCGATGTTCCGGAGGCACCGCGTTGACGAATGCCTGCTGTATGGCGGTGGGAAGGACCTCGCCATATGGTGGATGCAGCGGCAGGATGGCCCTATACGCGTCTGACATCGCTGCGAGGCCGACGAGAGTGTAGATGTCCAGCAAGGCTCGCAGGCCGGTGTTGTTCGGCTGCGGTCCGGTGTACCCGCGCATCGACGTCCAGTCGGCGATGTCGGTCGAACCGGTGATGCGCACGTTGTGGGCGTACACCTCGAGGAACTGGGTTAGCACTTCGTTCGCGACGTACGAGTGCGCCATCTCATGGGCAATGACGGCGTCATACGGCAATGCCACACCGCGTGCCGCCCAGGACGCCCGGTCCTCCATGCTCAACCCGCCTCCACCGCCGGTGGCACCGATGACGAAGCCATGCCACAAACGCATGCGTTCGGTCGGAAACGGCTCCAGAAAGCCTTCGAGGATGGGGACGACGGCGCCCATCACGGCGATGCTCTGTTGGGCTTCCGCGCGCATCGCCTCGATGGGAAACATGGCGACGACGGGCATCGACCGCGTCGCTGTCTGCAAAACGTTCTCGATGTAGCGCCCCTCCCCGACGATGTCGCTGCCGAGCCCTGTTACATCCAGCAGCTCCATCCTGGCCTCGATGTGCTGCGCGATTGCCGGATTGTTCGGAAGGTTCTCCGCGAGATTCCTGCGCGCGAATGGCAGATACCAGGAGAGTGTCGCGAGCATGAGGCCTGTCTCAACAGACACCTGCACCGGGATGGCGTGCAGGCTCAGCGTCAACGGGATCGCGTCTGAATTGCCAGCCCCGCCACCCGCGCCTGCAATGCTTGCCGATCCTTCCTGCGGTTCCTGCGAGCCGCCGAGTGTCCAGATGGCGCTGACATAGCCGCGGGAGTCGGAGATGCCGGACGAAGGACTGAAACTTCCTCCCCCGCTGAGCACCGCAAAGTTCACCACAAGGTTGGCGATGCCTTCGCCGCGTTCATCGACCACACGCGCAACCACGGAGTCCGGTGCGGGAGCTCCGGCAACGCCGTAGAAGGGATTCCGCGACGTCAACGTCAGCGTTCCGACCCGAGGCGATCCGGAATCGGCACAGCCCGACAGGAGGCAGAGGAGAAACGCCGCGCGGCGACGAAGAATCATCGTGCCAGGATAACCCTTTTTGCATCCGGGGCGGTCACTGGAAAACACCGCCATTCGTCACGACCTGATCGCGCCTCGTCCCAGCCGCGAAAGGCTAGTCGACGCGAAGCGTCGTCGCCGGATCCACGAGCGTCGCGCGCCGTGCAGGAATCCACGACGCGAGGGCCACCACCGCCATCAGGATCGCCGTGATGCCGGCTCCGATCAGCCAGGGATTGAGCTCCGGCGCAATCAGCGCACGGCTCGACAACGCGAAGTGCAGCCCGAGAACACAGACGGGCAGCCCGAGCATCAGTGCGACGACCCCGAGACGCATCCCTGACGCGAGGAACATGCGCGCCACGCGCGACGGCGTTGCACCCACCGCGATCCGGATCCCCACTTCGCGCGTCCGCTGTCGCACCGCGAGCGACACGACACCGTACAGCCCCAGCGACGCAAGCAGCAGGGCGAGCGCCGCAGCCGCGGCGGCCAGCAACGAGATCTTGAGCGCGATGACACGCTCGGCGTCATCCCGCTGCTGCTGGGTTTCCATTTCCGTCACTGGCAGCCCGGGAGCCGCGTCCCGGATGAATCGGCGGAGCTCCGGAAGGAACGGCTCCGCGGGCGCGTGCGTCCGGATGAGAAGACCGTCACGCCGCCATCCCGCCTTGTGCGCCGTGTACACCCGGATCATGTCGTCTTCCCCGACGGACGCTGCCTGTTCGAACACACCGACCACCACGGCGCGCACGGTGTCCTTCTCCGGCCCCGCTGATCGCGTGGACACGAGCACACGGCCGAGGGGATTGGCGTCCCCCCAGAGCTTCCGCGCCAGCTGGCTGCCGATGACCACGGCCGGGTCGGCGGCATTCGTGTCCGTGAATGCGACGTCGCGTCCGAGCAATACTCTCGTGTTCAGCTGGGCGAACGAGCTCGGATGCGCCGACATCATCCGCAGCAACATCAGCGAGTCGGGACGCGCGGAGCCGGGGGCCGGAGGCACGTTCACGTACCGCAACCCGTATCCCCACGACTGCGGCAGCACGCTCTCCACCTCGGGCCGTTCTGCGATCCGCGGGATGAGCGTCTCGACAGCGTCCGTTCGTTGCCGCGGACTGCCGGTTTCCGTCAGCGGGCGGAAGGTGACGCGAATCAATCGTTCGCTCACTGCGCGTGGCATCGGCCGGTAGTCCTGGATGCCGATGGACAGCATCACACCAAGCATTACCAGCAGCGGTTGCGACAGCACGATCTGCGTGGTGACGAACACCCGCTGCAGCCGCGAGCGCCTGGTGGCGCCAGCGCCGGAATCCCGCAGCGCAGAAGCGAACCGCCCGCCGGTCGCGTGCAGCGCGGGAGACAGACCAAAGAGAATTCCGGTGCCGGTCGCGAGGAGCAGCATGAAGCCAAGCGTCCCAATGTCGGTGCGTACGTCCACCCCCTGCACCGCTTGCGTGCGGTCAAGCCAGGTGAAGCCCCACCATGTCAGCACGATGCCGAGGACTCCGCCGGCCATGGTGAGCAGGGTCGTCTCCGTGAGCAACTGACGGATGATCCGCCCGCGCGACGCGCCGAGCGACAGGCGTACCGCGATTTCGTGACGTCGGCCGGTGGCGGCAGCCACCATCAGCGAGCTCACGTTGGTGCACGTTACCAGCAGGATCAGCAAGCCGATAAGGCTGATCCCCGTCATGGTAAGTACGAGCTCGAAGTATTGGGGACCGGGCGGGATCCCCTCGAGGTCCAGCACCTGCGCGTTCCGGGCAAGGCCAACACGCGTCGCCGAGTCGGGAAGCATGCGAAGCGCGACGTCGCGTGTGGCGGCCGAGGCCTGGGCCTCTGACGCGGTCGGCGCGAGACGCCCCACCAGCTCCAGGATCGCCTCGTCCTCCATCCACCGCGGCGACACGCGCGCGAGCTCGGCGCGCGCGCTCATCGGAATCCAGAGCGCCGGACGCTGTGCGTTGCGGCGCGCACCCTGGAAGC
>DASPMP010000275.1:0-54482 GCA_035626995.1 Gemmatimonadaceae bacterium | reverse complement strand
CGACGTGGGTGCTCATCCTGCTGCTGCTCGACACGACGCTCATGCTGTTCTACACGCAGGTGTGGACGCCACGAAGCACCAGTCATGCGCTGCTCGTCCCGATTTCGATCGGCGTCCTGCACCTGATCGCCTTGCTCGTCTGGGAGTGGCAGCTCCGCCGGGATCGTCCATTCCTGCGTGAAGAGTGGGCAGCGCGCGCCGTCGCCACCGGCGGCTTCGCCGCCTTGTTCATCCCGTGGGTGGCATTCGTTATTGGCGGGTCGGATGCGGGCGTGTCGGGGATCATCGGGGCGCTGACGTACGCGCTGCTCGTGGTCGCGGCGCTGCGCTATTACCGGGATCGCCGGAACGACCGGTTCATGCTCGCGCTGGCGGGAGTTGCGGCCATGGCCGGCATCACGGTCATCGGTGCGCGCGTCGTCTTTAAATGGCTGCAGCTGGGGACGTTCGGCGCCATTGTGATGGCGATCTTCATCATCTGGCAGATTGGTTTCGGATTGAAGCTGTACCGGGAGACGCGTGCATCGTAGCGTCGCGCAGGTCCTCGACCGCCTCAAGTCCGAGGGGATGGCCACTGACGCAGCCTACGAACCCGCGCGCGCCGCACTCCGGCCCGAACTGGAATCACATCTCCCCTGGTTCCTTCGCGTCGCTGTTGGTCTGGGCGCATGGGTCGCGACCGGCTTCCTGCTGGGCTTTTTCGTCGCGCTCGCGCAGCTCGACAATCCCATCGTTCGCATCGTCGTCGGCGCGGCACTGGTGGCGGGTGGTGTCTACGTCCGCCACACGAGCGTCTCGGAGTTCCGGAAGCATGCGGCAGTTGCGGGAAGCCTCGCGGGCCAGGCACTGATCATCGCTGGCATCCACGAATTCACGGATTCCCTGCTCATCTCGTCAGTCGCGTTGTTCGCGCTGTCACTCGGGTTGATCGCGGTCTTTCGCGACGGATTGCATCGATTCCTGTCCACCCTGGCTGCCTGTGGCGCTGCGTATGTCGCCTTTACGGACGAGCGTGGCATGCGCGGATTCGAGATCATCACGATCGGGATCATCATCGCCGCAGCGGTGGTGTGGCGTTACCGACTGTCCTCGCGCTCGGAGGCGCTGGCGGACGTCCTGCGTCCCGTCGGCTACGCGCTGGTGGTGGCGTTCTTCGCGGCGCTGCTCGCGGACACGGTCACGCACTATCGGGAGTTTGCCATCGACACCGATGACATGCTTCGCCTTTCGAGGGTGGCGACGGTGGTGTTGATGCTCGGCCTCTCGTGGCTCGCATGGGCTGTCGTTGACGAACACAGCGCTGACCGTCCGGCCGCGTTTGCCGCCATCACGGGCGTGATCGTGCTGGGACTCGCGACGCTGTCGACGCCGGGCATCCTTGGTGGCGCCGCGGTGCTTGCCCTCGCCTTCGACCGCCGCGACCGCGTTCTTCTCGGCATGGGCGTGATCTTCCTGCTGGTGTTCGGGTCGGTGTACTACTACAGCCTGAACCTCACCCTGCTCGAGAAATCCGGGGTCCTTGTGGGCAGCGGCATGCTGCTCCTTGCCATCCGTCATCGGTTGACCCGCGCATGAGAAACGCGCTGCTGTTCGGCGGACTTGCGCTGGTCCTTGCAGCGGTCAACGTTTCCGTGGTGCGCAAGGAGGCGCTGCTCCGTAACGGCGGCGTTGTCCTTGTGGAGCTCGCGCCCGTGGACCCGCGGTCACTCATCCAGGGCGACTACATGCGCCTCGACTACGCCCTGGCCCGCAGCGCGGATGCGTCGTGGCCGCGCAATGGCCGGATGGTCGTCCGATTGGATGAGCGCAACATCGCCCGCTTCGTGCGCCGGCATGAGGGAGAGTCGCTCGCTGCCGGAGAACGGCTGGTGCAGTATCGCCGGCGCTCCGGTCGCGTGCGGGTCGGCAGCGATGCGTTCTTTTTCCAGGAAGGACACGCGTCCCGGTATGCCGATGCTCGCTACGGCGAGCTGCGAGTGGATGCCTCGGGCGGTTCAGTGCTCGTCGGACTGCGCGACGCGGAGCTCCGGCCGCTCCAGTAGCGCCGGCACCTCGCTGTCGCGGCCGACCCTACGAACGGCCGCGGGACAGTGGCTTGCGCAAAGTCCGGGCGCGGAGCATCGAGAGGACGACGACGACCAAGCACAGCGCCGACACCGTCCAGGACACGATCGCCAGTTCATCCTGGCCACGCGCGTCAAGGAAGTAGCCAAGCGCACCGATGGCGGTAGCCAGAAGTGTGAAGATCAACTGCTGCGCCGCCGCGTACAGGAGCAGTGCACTCTCTCGCAGTCCCGCCACATGGATCTGCGTGTCACCGCGATTGGTTCGCTCGAGGAACCGGTTCATCCGGTCGGGGATGGCCACCGCAGACAACGCCATCTCGCGAACGGCGCCACGCACCTGGTCCTTCCAGTCCACGTCTTTCCCGAGCACGAATTCCTGCAAGTACGGACCGACGGTCTGGATAGGGTTCATGTCCGGATCGAGCTCGGTGCACAACCCGAGGGTGAGAATCGACGCACGCTCGAAGATGACCCACTCCTTCGGTACCTGGAATGCGCTCGACAGCTGCCGGAATGAGACGTCGAGCTTCTTCAGATCCGCCAGCGCCTCGAGCTTCACCTTCATGTCGACCTGGATGTCCTTGAGCGCGAACGACTCCGAGGTCATCTGTTCGAGGAACCGCTGCTGGAAGTAGGTAATCGCCCGCTCGGCAACCGCTTCCTCGCCCCCCTCCTGATCGCGCGCAATCATCCCCATCTGCTGGAGGGCGGCCGTGATGCGGCCGGGATCGCGCTTGATGACGCCATCCCAGAACATCGGCACGCCGGCTTTCATGCTCGGCGCGAGCCGTCCCACCGCGCCGAAGTCCACGAGTGTGAATGTGCCATCGTCGTGCACGATGATGTTCCCGGGATGCGGGTCGGCATGATAGACGCCATCCACGAACACCATCTGGCACATGACGCGCAGGATGCGCTGCGCCAGGGCACGACGATCGATGCCCATCGCCTCCAGACGCGCGAAGTCCGTGACCTTCGCACCCTCGACGAATTCCGTCGTGAGCACCCGCGCCGTCGAGAGCTCGTGCACGACCACCGGGAAATGCACGCTGGTGTTGCCGTCAAAGTTCGCCGCGAGCACGCCAATGTTCCGTGCTTCCTGGACGAAGTCGAGCTCCTGCCGGATGAGCTCCGCGATGTCCCTGTGATACGACTCCATCCCGCGCAGTCGCACCACCCACTGGATGAGATTCAGGATGCGGCGGATGGACTCGAGGTCGAGCTGCGAGATCAGCTCGATGTCCGCGTGCTGCACCTTGACCGCGACGCGCCGGCCATCGTGCAGCCGCGCCTCATGCACCTGGGCGAGCGAGGCGCTGGCGATGGGGATGGGATCGAACTCGGCGAAGATCTCATCGGGAGCTTTCCCGAGTTCCTTCCGGATGCGGGCGACGACCTCGTCCAGTGGCCGTGCAGGCACTGCGTCCTGAAGCTGTTCCAGCTCCGCACGAAACTCCGGCGGAAGGAAGTTGGTAAGGATGCTGATCAGCTGGCCGACCTTGATGTACAGCCCCTTCAGCTCGAGGATTGCTGACACAAGCCGCCTGGACGTGCGCCGATGCCGCTGAATGAGACGGTCGCTATACAGGCTGGGCCCGAATACAGGGCGCCAGAGTCGCAGCCAGAGATATCCCGACAGAATGCGCACCGTGAGCCAATACGCCTTGGCAGCGCGGAACCGCATGGGTGTACCGGCGCGCGCGACGGCGTATTCGGCGGTGTTGTGTGGCACACTGGAATCTCGCTCTGCGTCGGACATTTTGCTCTGACGCTCGCGACGACAGGTGACCATGACGCGGCGGTGCGCGGTTATCCTGGCATGCGTCGTTTCTCGTGCGTGGGGCTCGCGCTCCTCGCTGCGTGCTCCGGAAAGGTGGTGGCGCCGACATCGTCGGCAGTTCTGGTGGTACGCGGCAGCATCACCCAGGGCGGCAGCGCACAACCTGCCGCGCTCGTTCGGGCGCGTTCCTCGCCAGCGTCGGATTGCAGTGGCGGAAACCCGTACCTGAACGCCTTCGCGGAATCCCAGAGCAGCGCCACCGGAGCCTTTCAGTTCGTGGTGCCATCGACGGCCGCTGGTCCACGCTGCGTGCGTGTCGTTGCCTACGCGGGGCAGCCAGGCGTCTCCGACAGCAGCTTCAAGACCGGGCTATTTGCGACCTTCAAGGAGGATGCACCGCCGGACACGCTGACGGTGAACCTTGAACTGCCCTAGCGGTTTTCGGCCACGTCGGCGGCACGTGTTGGGCAAGGAACCCGGCGGGCCTTAACTTCGGCCGCATGTCCACCGACGACATCAATCAGCTGCTGAAGTCCACGACCGAGCGCTCGCTCCGATACCTCGCCAGCCTCGACGGACGCCGCGTGTCACCCGCACCACAGGCCGTGGCTGCATTGCGCGGATTCGATATTCCCCTGCAGCGCGACCCGTTGCGCGCCGAAGACGTGCTGCAGGAGCTGGACGCGCTTGGGTCTCCCGCGACGATGGCAATGGCCGGCCCGCGGTTCTTCGGGTTCGTTATCGGCGCTTCGTTGCCGGCCGCACTCGCCGCTAACTGGCTTGCGTCGGCGTGGGACCAGAATACGGGACTGTACAATTCCACTCCCGGAACGTCGCACATCGAGCAGGTCGCGCTGACGTGGCTGCTGGACGTGCTCGATCTGCCCCGCGAATGCGCCGGCGCGTTCGTCACCGGGACGACAGTTGCGCACATCACGTCCCTCGCGGCGGCACGTCATGCGGTGCTCGCGCGGGTCGGCTGGAACGTCGAAGCCGACGGCCTGTTTGGCGCACCACCCATTACGGTGATCACCAGCGCCGAGGCACATCCCACGCTCTTCAAAGCCCTCGGCGTGGTTGGCCTCGGCCGCAACCGCGTGGTGAAAATTCCCACCGATTCTCAGGGGCGCGCGCGGGCGGACAAGATGCCGCGGATATCCGGGCCGACCATCGTCTGCCTGCAGGCGGGCAACGTGAATACCGGTGCCTTCGACCCGATCGCCACGATTGCCCCGGCGGCACGCGATGCCGGCGCGTGGGTGCACATCGACGGTGCGTTCGGCCTCTGGGCCCGCGTCGCGCCGACCCGTGCTCATCTCGCGGAGAGCGTGGAGCACGCGGACTCATGGGCGACCGATGCGCACAAATGGCTGAACGTCCCGTACGACAGCGGTGTGGCGTTCGTGCGCGATGGTGATGCCTTGCGGAAATCGATGGCGATCAGCGCGGAATACCTGCCGACGCAAAGCCCGAACCGCAATCCGTCGGATTTCACTCCCGAGCTATCGCGTCGCGCCCGTGGCGTGGATGTCTGGGCAGCGATGCGCGCGCTCGGACGCTCAGGCCTCGAGGAAATGGTGGAGCGTCACTGCCGGCAGGCACGCATGTTCGCCGCAAAGCTCTCGGCCGCTGGCTTTGACATCCTGAATGAGGTTGTGCTCAACCAGGTGCTGGTGTCGTTCGGCACACCGGAGGAAACGCGACGCGTCATTGCCGGCGTCCAGGAGGAAGGCACCTGCTGGGCCGGAGAAACGGTGTGGCAGGGAAAGACGGCAATGCGCATCTCCGTCATCTCCTGGGCGACCACGGACGCGGACGTGGATCGCTCGGTACAGGCCATGATCAAGGTTGCTCGAACAACGAGATCTGAGCTGTCAGTGTCGAGGACCTCCTAGTTCTCTGTTGTCAGAGCTCAGAAAAGAGATAGGTGCAGAGCTCACCAGCCCTACACCTATCTCATATCTCTTATGCTCAACCGCTGCCAACAGAAAACTTGGCGGTCCTGAGTACTCAGTGCTCGGAACTGGGTTTACTCAAAGTCAGGGGCATCTCGCCGAGGTATAGCCTGCCGGGCAAGCTTCCGGGTTCGGTGCTGCTGCGGCGAATGAGCCACCAGGCCCGCCGTAGGTGTAGAGATCTCGCTGAAGCACGCCGAGCTCCGCGCCTGGAACAGGCAGGTGGAGGACCGTGTGCTCCGGCAGCATCTGCCAGCCGCGCGCGTCGAAAAATGCGATGACGCCGCTGACGCCGAGTCCCTCGATGCGCTTCTCGTACCGCAGCGCATCCCAGAGGCTGCCGCACGCGCCGTTCATCTTGCGCGGAACGCAGCCCACCTCATCCGGCGGACCGTCGACCGTCACCGCTGGCAGCTGGCCATTCGTCTGCCGCGTCAGGTTGATCAGCGGCACTGCCTGATCTGCCTGGCCAAGGCGCATGAGTCCTTCCGCCTTCAGGAGGTTCATCTCCGAGACCAGCATCGCTGGCTGCGGGCCGTTCTGCCACGTCTCACCGAGGCCATACCGGCGGAAGAAGTACCACGAGAACCGGTAGGTGCCGCGGCTGGCGGTGAAGATGTTGTTCTGGTTGTACCCGACATACGTGCCCGCGCTCGCCGGCCCGGTGGTTCCCTGGATGCGCCGGTCCCTCGTGCGCAACTGGAACGCGACGCGATCTGCAACCGGGGTTGCAACCCAGTTCACAAAACCGTTGGTCGAATCGGCGGGGCCGATGAGCCAATAGCTCGGGCGACCGAAGTCGCTGGGACGCGCTGTCTGGCGCACGCGTGCCACGAGCCGCTTCCAGTCATCCCAGAGGATGTCCGGTTGCGCGATCGGCGCGAAGTCGGTGGTGATGCCGGCATCGATGCGCGCAATCACCTCCGTCCAGTTCACCAGGGCGCGTTCGGCCGGCGTGCGCGCCGAGTACACCATGAGCCGGGCCGCGAAGGAATTCGCCAGCTGGATGAACTGAGTGCTGTTCATGCTGACGAACATGAAGTTGTCATCGGGGAAGGTGAAGCTGTTTCCCTGCGCGATGCTGATCGCCGAATCGAGCATGGCGATCGCCTCGGTGATGACTTCCGGGTACGGCCGGAGCTGCGGCTCCGTGATGGTATCGAGCTGGAGGCTTTCGTCCACCACGAAGGCAGAATCGAAATACAGGCCGAGGTATCCGTGGGATATGCCCTGCATGAATTTCGCAAAGGCATGAGTCCGCGCGGTGGTGGTCGCATCCGTGATCACGAGGCCGTTCTCGATCGCAGCCGCGCCGTCGGTCGCCGAGGAGATCGCGGCGTACAGGTCGTACCACGGGCCTTCCGAGACCTGGTTCCGCGCGTTGACGGGGCTGTTGTTCCACGACGAGCGTGGTTCGGCCGACAGCTCGAGCTGGCCGAAGTCGGCAAACCCCGACGTGATTTCGTTCGCCATCGTGGAGAACGCCCACGACGGATAATCGTCATGCCCTGCTCTGCGCCACCATGGACGGAACGCCGAGGCCACGAATGTCTCCGTCGCCGCCGGTTGCCGGGTCGCGCGATCGCGATCGGGCTCGTTCGGGTTGGTAACATCGAGATCCTGACAGCCAACCAGGAGCAGCGCGAGCGCGGGAAGAATCTTCTTCATGTGTGGTTCCCCGGCTCAGAAGGTGATTTCGAAGCTACCCGTGAACGTGCGGTAGCGTGGATAGTCGAAGCTGTCCTGCCGGACGATCGTGCCGCCGACATCCGGGTCGTAGCCCTTGTAGCCGGTGAAGGTCAGCAGGTTGCGCCCAATGACCGACACGGAGGCGTTCGACGCCCCGACGCGCGAAAGCGCACGCTGGACGGCACCGCCGAAGCGGTAGCGCAGTGACATCTCACGCAGCTTCACGTACCCCGCGTCCTCCACGAAGTAATCCGTGGGATCGTTGGCGGCGTACAAGGCGATGTAATACTCCACCGGCTTCTTGAGCTCCTGCGCCTTGCCGGCCTGGTCAACGTCGGCGCTGCGGCCCCACTGATACATGCGCTGGTTGGTCTGGTTGTAGATCTGCCCACCGCGCTGCACGTCCACGAGGCCGTACAGGCTGAAGTTGCGCCAGTTGACGGAATTGGAGACGCCGAAGCGGAAATCGGGATTGCCGTCGCCGATCTTTACCACCGCGGAGCTTCCACCGGCGTCCTTCAGCGTCACCGGCATTCCCCACGCATACGTGGCGTTGCCAAGCGTTGGGCTCGTCGTGCCCCACAACTGGCTCGTCTCGCCTTCCGTAAAGGTGTTGCCGGTGCCGACCCAGACGAGCAGCCCTTCGTCGTTCACCTGGAACTGGTCCGCAAACGGCTGCGCGTCGGCTGGAAGCTCCGCGGCAGACTGAATGAACCGGAAGCCATACATCGCGCGCAGGTTCTCACCGGCGCAGATATACTGGATGTTGTTGCGCTGGAAGCAGGGTGCGTCGAACGACGTGATCTTGTGGCTCCCCTTGTCGGCCACGACGCCGAGTCGCCACCGCAGGTCGCGACGCTGGACGACATCGGCTTCGAACGTTGCCTCGAAGGTGCGCCCTTCGACCGTGCCGGCGTTCTGCCACTGAAATTCATAGCCGTAGAAGCCGGCCAGCGGAATCTGGATCAGCTGGTCGACGACCTTGTTCTGGACCCACGAGAACTGGAAGGAATACCGGTCGCGGAGGATCGCGTCGAACCCGACTTCCGTCTCCGTCGCGTGCTCGGGCTTCAGGAAGCGGTTGCCGAGGGTCACTTTTTCGAGGCCACCGCCAGACAGAAAACCGAAGGTCTCGAACTGGTCGGAGAAATCCGGACGTCCACCTGCGGTGCCTTGTGACGCGCGAAGCTTGAACTCCGAAAACATCGGGAAGGGCCACCACCGTTCATTCGCCATGCGGTACGCCGCGGAAACGCGATGGTAGGTGTTCCACTTCTCCTCGGAGCCGAACAGCGAGCTCCCGTCGCGACGGACGAGGCCATCGAAAATGTACCGGCCATCATACTCTGCGCCGAGCGTCGCGAAGTAGCCGTTGGCGCGAATCTCCTCGAGAATCGACTCCGTGAACTGATCCTGCGCGTTGTCCAGGCTTCTGACGCCCGGCGCCGCGAGGCGCTCGCCGGAGGCCGTGGTCGTCTGATTCCGCTCACGCTCCATTACGGCGCGGAGGGTGCTGCGCATCGTCAGCAATCCGCGACGGCCGATGAAGTTGGCGCTGGCCGCGCTGTTGATCGCGTCAGTCGTCCCCGTGAACTGCTCGATCTCGCCAATTCCGCCGAGCGGATTGGATTCTGTCTTGTACCCGGCGTCGAGGAAGAAGTCGTTGCGCCGATCGGAGCGATCGTAGCTGATGTTCGCGTCGAAGTTCATCCACGAGAACGGCGTGTACCGGCCTTCGATGCTTCCCTGGGTGCGGTTGCGCTTCCGCGTGTTCTCCTCGGTGGACAACACGTAGAGCGGATTCTCCTCACGTCCTTCGGGGTCCAGCTGATAGGCGTAAGGGACGCCATCCGCATCCGGCGTCAGCAGGTTGATGTCCGGCGCCTGGTTGATCAGGTCGAAGAAGGTGTCGCCGTAGAGGTTCTGGCGGTTCGAACGGCTGTGGTACCCGCTGAATCGCATCAGGAAGTCGTCCCGCAGGCGATGGTCGAGATTGAGCCGCAGGTCGTTCTGCGAATATGCTCCAGCGTTGAGCACCACCCCGTCTTCCTTCGAATTCACGTACGAAAGGAACCAGTTCGTCCGCCCGGCATTCTGCGCGACGTTCACCGAGTTCTTGAAGAACTGTCCGGGATTGAAGAACAGGTCCACCTGGTCATAGATGGGATCGCGATACGCGACATCCTGGAAGCGCTCCCAGGGCTGGCGATCCTGCCGCGCGGCCCGCGTGACCGGGGTGTTCGTCACCGTGTCGATGTATTCGCCCTGCGCGTTCACCGCGTAGTGATGGTACCGCGCCCAGTCGATCTTTCCGCCAAGCTGGTTCGTGCCGATCTCGCTGCGCGCCGTGACACGCGTGGGACCCTCGGTCTCGCTCTCACCGCGCCGGGTGCGAATCTGGATGACACCAGCCTGGGCGCGCGACCCGTAGAGCGACGCAGCCGCCGCGCCCTTCACCACCTCGATGCTCTCGATATTCAGCGATTCGAGATCCGCGGTCGCGCCATCGAACGACGTGCTCTGGATGACGCCGTCGACGACGATGAGTGGCGCGTTTGACTTGTTGATCGACGTCGGTGTACGCAGGAGGATGTTCGTGCCACCGCCCGCCTGGCCGGTCGGCACCATCGTGACCCCCGCGACCTTCCCCTGGATGGTCTCGATGGCATTCGTCGCGGGGACCGGCGCATTCGCCGCATCCACGCGACCCACCGTGAACGGCACACGCGTGCCGCTGGTGGGATCCACTACACCGGTCGTGACCACCGCCTCGAGCGTCAGGGGCGCGGTCGCGAGGGCGATGTCCGCCGTCGTCGTGCCGCCATCCGTGACTGAGACGTTCGCGACGCTCCCGCGACGATATCCGATGCGCCTGGCTTCCAGCGTATACGTGCCGGGCGCGACACCGCTGATCGTATAACGACCCTGATCGTCGGTCTCCGCGCGCAGGCGCGAACCGACGACAGAGATCTGTGCGTTGCTTAGTCCGCGGCCAAGCGCCGAGTCACTGACGGTTCCCGTGATTCTCCCGGTGCCCTGGGCCTGCGCAGAATCGGCAAACGACGCGAGCGCGCACGACAGCAGGGCTGCACCGAGGAGCCTGAACTTTGACATCCGCCCTCCGGAAGTGAATTGAGTCGATCGACAGGCCGATTATGCCGTGCGGATGACGCAATTGCCAGAGGGAAATACTGACGTCTAGTCTGCGGCCTTTTCCGCCGGCTTCGCGGGCGGACGACCGAATGTCGGGCGCGGAAGGGGTGGGCGGGCGCGATCCGCAAGCACCTTCTCGTAGTAGGCGATGACGCGCGGCTTCAGGTTCGCGGCGTTGTCACCCTTTGCCTTGTGAAACGCAGCGTACTTCTGTCCGTCGCCGGAAACCTTCACCCACCACCACACGGTGTCTGGGGTCGCCATCGAGGCAGCCGCCTCGCAGGTAAACGTGCGGCCTTCATCCTCGAACGTGAACTGATTCATGCGCCTACAGCCTCAGCATGGGGTGGGAGTATGCAATTTAGCTGGTAGACCGCGGTGACGCTGGAGCACCATGGCGGAGTTAAATGCATACAACGAACTCCAGAGGCTTTACCGTGCGAAAGCTCATTCCCGCATTGGCGTTATTCGCGGTCGCCGCCTGCTCAGCCGAGCAGGGCGTTGCGGCAGCACCGCAACCGCAGAAAACCGCCCTCCTGCGTTGTGATCAGCAGGTGGAGAAGTGCGACAAGCCGCTGCTGTTCGTGGATGGAAAGCGCACCGACTGGGTTGGAAGCCCGGACCTCGTTCCGGGCGACATCGAATCCATCGAGGTCATCAAGGGAAAAACCGCCCTCGACCGCTACGGCGCTGACGCCCGCAACGGCGTGGTGTTCATCACCATGAAAAAGAGCTCTCGGCTCTAAGCTCTAAACGCGAGCCGAAAGCCGAGGGCCGTTACTCGTACCTCAACGCATTCATCGGATCAACCTTCGACGCACGCAGCGCCGGGATGTACCCTGCACCAAGCGCGACCATGGCGAGGGTGAACGCAGCCGCGGCCATCACTAAGGGGTCGTGGGTCTGTAGCTGATAGAGCAGCGATCGCGCACCGCGCCCCAGGCCGACCGCGGCCAGCAACCCGATCGTACCGCCGATGATGGTCATGAGTGCCACCTGGCGCAGCACCATCTTCTGGACGTTCCCACGACTGGCGCCAAGTGCCATCCGAACGCCGATCTCCCGCGTCCGTTGGCTCACGGAGTAGGCAAGCACACCGTACAACCCCACCGCTGCAAGCAACGTGGCGATCAGGGCAAACGCGGTGGACAGGATGCTGATCATGCGATCCATGAAGACGTTCTCCTTCACCTGCTGCGGCATCGTCTTCAGGTCCTCGACCGGCAGGTCAGGATCGAGACGCTTCACGAGCGGTGGGATCGACCGCAACAGCTGTACGGGGTCGCCGGCAGATTTCACGTAGAAGTTGATCCGGCCCACGCTCGCCTCCTGGCGCCACGGAATGAAGAACTGCGGCGGCACCGAATCCTTCACATCGCTGTACTTCGCGTCAGCCATGAGGCCGATAATCTCGATGTCCAGTGCGCCGGTATCCCGCTGCGACATCCGCATTCCAACCGCATCTCGACCGAGGCCGAACTTCTTCGCGAACGACTCGTTGACGATCGCGACGAGTGGCCGCCCGCGCTCGTCGGCCGTCGTGAATTCGCGCCCCGAAAGCAGCTTCATGCCGAACGTCTTCAGGTAATCCGGCCCGATGATGTTGAACCGCGATTCGTTGTCGATGTCCGGCCCGTGCTGGAATCCCTGCACGCGGACGCTGTTTCCCCAGTTGCTTCCCGCAAGGACTGGAACCGTCCCCGCCGTCACCTGATCGACGCCGGGAATCGCGCGGAGCTCCTCTTCCATGCGCACATACAGGTTGCGGCTGCGTGTGGAGTCGTAGCCGTTGCGGACCGGAGACACGGAGAAGGTCACCACCTGGTCCACCGTCAGCCCCAGGTCGACCCGGCTGACATTCGTGAGGCTCTTGATGAACAGCCCCGCAAACATCAGCAGCGCCATCGAGAGGGCGATCTGCGTCGTCACGAGTGACGTGCGGAACCGCGTCGCGCCCCGTCCCCCCGACAGCTTGCCCGAGTTGTTGCGCAGCGCCGTGACCAGATCAGGACGCGTGCTGTGGAGTGCCGGGAAGAGACCGAACAGCACGCCGGTGATTACGGAGGTCCCGGCCGCGAAGGCAACGGTCATCCAGTTCAGCTTGAATTCCATCGTGGCCGCGGCTTCATCGGGCAGCAACGACGCGATTCCGTTCAGGGTCCAGTACGCCACAAGGATGCTGACGACGCCACCGATCGCTGCCAGTACCACCGATTCGGTGAGCAGCTGGCCGAGGAGCTGACGACGGGAGGCGCCCAGCGACAACCGCACCGCCATTTCCATGGAGCGGTTCGCGGCGCGCGCAAGCAGCAGGTTGGCGATGTTGGCGCACGCGATGAGCAGCACGATTCCGGTCACCGCGAACAACAGCAGGATTGGCGTGCTTGCCTCGCGGTGCATCGAGCTCTGGCCGCGTCGTCCGTCCGCAAGCACCACTTCCTTCGTCTTGAAGCGGTTCAGCGTCTGGTCGCTCATCCCTTCCTGCAGCGGCACTTCCACGGTGAGGAGGATCGGCTTGTAGACGGCGTTGATCGCGGATTTCGCCTGCTCCATGGTCACGCCATCCTTGAGCCGCGCGAACGAGTACACCCAATACGACCGTCGATTCTCGAAGCCGCGAAATCCCGGCTGCATCGCGGTGCGCATCGAGAGGGGGACGAAGACCGTGGGACGCGCGCCGGCGGTAGTGCCTTCGAAGCCTTCGGGCGCGACGCCGACGATCGTCATCCGCTGGCCGTTGACCAGCATCGTCTTGTTCAGGACGGCCGGGTCCTTCCCCAGCCGCGCCTCCCAGAACGAATGGCTCAGGACGACGACGAAATTCGCGGCGATCGTCTCGTCATCGCGAGGCCCAATCAGGCGTCCCAGCACCGGCTGCAACCCCAGGAGGGGGAAATACTGGCCGGACACAAGCAGGCCATCGGAATTCAGTGTCTGCCCCTCGTAGGAGAGATTCACCCCGAACAGCAGGTGACCTGCGACGCCAACGAACTGGCCCGGTGATTTCTCCAGGTCCCTGAACATCGGATAGCTCCAGATTTCCTGACAACTCCCCGCCTGGTTGCACGAGTTCGAACCCGACATGACGCCCGGCGCCGAAATGTTCACCAGCCGCTCAGGTTCGAACACCGGAAGCGGCCGGCGCAGCATCTCGTCGAACAGCGAGAAAATCGCGGCATTTGCGCCGATTCCGAGCGCCAGCGACAAGGCGGCGACGGTGGTGACGAATGGCGTCTTGAAGAGTGTACGAAGTGCGAGCTTCAGATTTCTCATGTTCTGCGGTTCGGGATGGCGGATAGGTCGGGCGCGGCAATACTATAGAGACAGCACAAGTCCCCAAGGGGTTCATGGTCCTAACGGATGGCCCGCGAGGCAAGTTTCCCGGTTCGGGTCGCACACCCGCGTGATCGACCGTTCGACCCTTCGGATCGCCATTCGAACCCTGAAGCGACATAAGGGGTTCACGACGGTCGCCGTGCTCTCCATCGCTGTGGCCATCGCGCTCAATACGGTGATGTACAGCTTGATGGACGCGATGCTCGACCCGCAGGTCAGCGCGCGGAACCCCGAGCTGATCTACTCAATTGCGTATTTTGGCTCTCGCGAACGACCCAACCCGCCGGGCGACGTCGCCAGGGCAGTTGCGGCCCGCCTGTCCGCTTTCGAAGGACTGACCGGTAGCAGACGCTACACCTCCAGCTGGCGCGCCGAGCCGGTCGCGGAGAACGGCCGTCGCTACATGCGCGTGGACGCCGTTGTGGTGCAGCCGAACTACTTCGAATTCCTCGGCACACAACCCGTTGAGGGGCGCACGTTCGTCGCGCGCGACGAAAATGCACCGGTGGCGGTGATCAGCGACCGCCTGGCGCGGAAGATCTTCCCGGATGAGTCGCCGATTGGCAAGTCATTCACGCTCGATGGTGAAGGACTGACGGTGATCGGTGTGGTGAAGCGCAACAGCACCTTCGGGCCACTCGTCAACGACGTCTGGAGGTTGCGCGAAGCACGCGCCGCGCCCGTCGGGATCAGCCTGATGCGATTTCGCGAGAAGGTCGATCCGCATTCCATCGGCGATCAGTTGAAGGATGTGGCGGCTCAGCTGGCGCTGTCTGTTGGGCTGCAGCCGGGCGAGACGTCGTTTCGCGGTCGGGCATTCGTTTCGCGGCACTACGTCCTGACGAGCTTTCATTACGCGCTCATTGGTGCGGTGGTGGCAGTATTGCTCGTTGCCTGCGCGAACCTCGCGAACCTGCAGCTGGCACGCGGGCTGGCTCGCACACGGGAACTTGCCCTGCGCTCCGCGGTGGGCGCGTCGCGTCGGCAGCTCGTGCAGCACCTGGTTCTGGAGAGTGCGCTGCTGGCACTCCTCGGACTGGCGGTCGGGGTGGTGCTGACCATCTGGGGCGTGCACCTCGTGAAGACGGCAATCCCTCCGGCGATCGAGGATTACATCATCGAGCCGCAGACGAGCTGGAAGATGTTCGCCTTTGCGGCGAGTGCCGCCCTGCTCTGCGTCTTTCTCGTGGGACTCATCCCCGCGCTGCACATCTCGAGAGTGGATCCCGACACGCTGCTGAAATCGGGCAGCGGCACCGGCGCCAACAAGAAGCATCGGCGGCGGTACGGGATGATGGTCGTGGCACAGATCGGTTTCGCATTACCAATCCTGATCGGGGCAATCGTGGTGTTCAACGCCAGTTGGCGGATGCACAGCCGCAACTGGTTGATCCGCGAGCTGTACGGCTACGACCCGACGCCGCTGATCGTCGCGAACGTTCCGATCGTGGCGCAGCCTGGCAATGACGTCGTCGTGCGCATGGCCGATGTCGCGTCCGAGCTCACCACCCGGGCCCGATCGATTCCAGGCATTCTCGACGCAGCCGTGGCGTTCCGGCAGGAGCCGCGCGGAAAATCGGTCACCGTGGATGACGAGAACGGCTATCTGCGGCAGGAGATGGCGCACCTCTGGAGCTACATGCTGGTCTCGCCGTCGTATTTCCGGACGATGGGCCGCGCGATGGAGGGCGGTCGCGATTTCCGTGATAC
This sequence comes from Gemmatimonadaceae bacterium, assembly GCA_035626995.1. GTDB lineage: Bacteria > Gemmatimonadota > Gemmatimonadetes > Gemmatimonadales > Gemmatimonadaceae > DASPMP01. The sequence goes on along the minus strand of DASPMP010000275.1, from coordinate 38,793 downwards.
GGAGTTTGACGGACAGGCCGTGATCATGGATGCGCCAACGGCGCGATTCCTCTGGCAGGCGAAGCCGCCGCTCGGCCGTGCGATCAAGTTCGGCAACGACACCGCCAAACTTCCCTTTCATCGCGTCGTCGGAATTGTTGGTGACCTGCGCGACACCGCCACGATTCGCCGCCGGAATCCCGATGCCAATTTCCGGCTGCAGCAAGTCGCGCGGGTGATACAGCCAAGCGACTCGGTCGTGTTACGGGCCCAGTTGTGGCCCGCTCGCCTGACCAGCGTCGTCACGCAGCAGCGCTGGAGGCCCGCGTCGCTGAACGTCACTGTGATTGCGCGTGCGGATGGCGGGAACGCCGAGCTCGCGGCCATACGATTGCAGCGTGAGCTTCGGAGCTGGCGGTCGGGGAGCGAGTCGCCGACAGCGGTCCCTGTGCTCGACCAGGGCGGAATCTCCCAGCGCCGCATCCGTCAGGATTTTGTTACGTCTCTCTTCAGCACCTTCGCGCTCCTCGGGGTGAGCCTGGTGGCCCTCGGCGTCTACGGCATCGTGTCGCATTCCGTGGCCGAGCGACGACGCGAGCTCGCCGTGCGCATCTCGTTGGGCGCGACCCTGCGCGACATCCTGCATTCGGTGCTCCGCGAAGGGAACGCGATCGTGCTCAGCGGAATCGCCGTCGGCCTCGGATTCACGTATTTCACCGTGGGATGGCTGCAGAGTTTCTTTTTTGGTGAATACGACGGGAATAACTCCATCCTGTTTGCCTTCATCGCCGCCGGGCTCTTTTTCATAGCGACTGTGGCGGCATTCATCCCGGCGTTGCGCGCCACCCGGATCGATCCCGTCGACGCGCTCCGTCATGAGTAGCTTTGCACGCATGAATCGCCTGACGCTGGCCGTAACGATGGCTCTCGTGCTGGCTTGTAACGAGCCGCGTCCCGAAGGTCCGTCGTCGCGCCGCCGCGCGGCCAAGACCGTGGATCGCACGGACACGTCCCTCCCCATGGACGTGAAGGTCGCCTTCGAGCCGCCGTCATCGTGGGAACGGGTGAAACTGCCGACAGGCCTCGAGTTCAGTCAGCCGCCCGGATTCACGATCGTCAACGGGCCGGCCATCGTGTGCGACGCAAGGACCCTTCCGGGGGACAGCAGTGTCCTGCGCACCGAGCTCGCCGAGCGGTGGCCTCTCACACTGGCCATGCGTCGCGGAGACCTGGCGCAGATCGCGCGCGCCAATGGCTTCACTCTCGACTCGACCGACATCGCCGCACACGGACAGCAGCCAGGGGATACGACCATCGTGCGTCGGGGGGAGGGCTGGCTGTTGCTGTACGGGCGCACTGCAGCGCGTCCCTTACTCGCCACCGTTCGCGCCCCGGATGGCTGCTCGCTGGTGTGGGCGGCGCGGGGATCGGAGATCAATGTGGATACACTGGGCCTCGTGATGGCAACGGTCCGGTACGGCGCGCCGGATTCGGCTTCGCGAAATCCTTAGGCGGAACGGCGTTCGATTGATCCGCGTGGATTCGGGTTCTGTGTCAGGTTGGGCAACAGCAACTGCTCAACACGGACCACACGGACGACACGGACCCGTCAATGCCCCTTCTCGAATCGGTACTCAGCGAACAGATCCTCGCCGCTTTCTATTACGTCTATCGGGCGCTTGGCTTTGGATTTCTTGAATCGGTCTACTGCAACGCACTGTGTGTCCAGCTTCAGCGCTCCGGACTGAAGGTGGAAAGAGAAGTCCCCATCGAAGTCGTCTTTGAAGGGGTAGTTGTTGGGAGATTTCGCGCCGACATCCTCGTCAACGACCGCATCATGATTGAAGTCAAGGCAACCAAGTTCCTGACGGATGCCGACGACAAGCAGCTCATGAACTATCTGAAGGGAACACGAATAGAGATTGGATACATCCTCCACTTTGGTCCCACGCCTCAATTCCGCCGTAAGGTGTTCACCAATGACCGGAAGGGCGCGGTTGCCACAGTGTAGATTGCCTGAGCTGGCATAACGGGTCCATGTCGTCCGTGTCGTCCGTGTTGAGCAGTTGTCGTTCCTGGATGCACGAAAGGATGATTGCCCGTCACACACTCCGGAGGGAGCCCTTGATGGAACAACAGAACGCCCCAGCGACCGGCACTCCGCGCAACATCAAGCCCCTCTATTGGATCGCAGCGATCGCCATGGCAATAGCGGCCGCCCTCGAGCTGAGGAAGGAAGTCGATTACCTCAAGCTCTCGAGTCGCATCGCCCTGATCGTGGCGCTGGTGATGCTCGCCACGACGAAGCCCGTGGAAAGCCGGGGCAAGAAAGTGGCGATCTACGTCGTCCTGGCCATTGCGATCGGGCTGCTGCTCGCCCGTATGGTCAGCCCATAAGGAACCTGAATGCTGGGCCGGGGGTACCGTCGCCGGTCAGACAGGAGCGCGTCCATGCGGAAGCCATCTCTGGTGCTCGTTGCCCTCGCAATCCTCACAGGCTGCGGACTGCCCCACGCGGAGAAGCAATGGCCTCCCCGCCCCCGAATTGGCGACCGGGAACCCCCGAAAGCCGCCCCCAACATCGGCGATGCGAGTGCGCTGGCGCAGAAGGTCGTGAGTGCCAAGGAAGAGCCTGCGACGCTGATCGCCGCCGACCGCAGCAGCTGCGTCGTGACCGAAAAGAAGTTCAGGGAGACTGCCCTGGGCACCAAAGCGTGGTGCAACTGGCGGTAATCCGGGACATTTCGGTGCGGGGCGGCAGGTTCGTAACGTCGGCAGTGTGACACGCGTATATAATGAACGGGCGCACCGCCCAGACTGAACCTTTCACGCTCTCCTCACAGGACGATGGACGAGAAACAGCTGCAGAAGCTCATCCGCAAGAATGCTGAAAAGGCCGCGAAGCTGTCCAAAGCCCGCGACGGCCGGCAGTTCGACAAGACGCTGCCGAAGCCCGCGGACGAGGATTCCGACATCGAGCGGACGCACTTCTTCAAGGAAATGAAGAAGCGGGAGTTCTGAGCTCCCAAGTTATCCTCTGGACCGTCGGGCACTCCACCCGTTCGGCCGACGAATTTCTGTCGTTGCTGCGCGCCCACGGCATCGAAGCCGTGGTGGATGTGCGGCGTTTCCCCGGCTCGCGCCGGCATCCCCACTTTGCGCGCGAGCAACTCAGCGCGTTCCTCCAGGCGCACGACATCGCGTATCACTGGATGCCGGAGCTGGGCGGCCGCCGCTCCCCTCGCAAGGATTCCGTGAATACCGGGTGGCGCGTCGACGCGTTCCGCGGCTACGCCGACTACATGGAAACCCCCGAGGCAGCGGCGGCAATCGCGGTGCTGCTCGCACTGGCCCGTGTCCGGCCGACCACGGTCATGTGCGCAGAGGCACTGTGGTGGCAGTGCCATCGCCGCCTCATCTCAGACTGCGTGGTCGCCGAAGGACATTCTGTCGTTCACATCCAGTCGGCCACGAGCGCTCCACCTCACCGGCTCATGCCCCCCGCACACCTGCGCAACGGTAAGTTGAGCTATGCGGCGGAGCAGCTGGACTTGTAGAAGGATTCAGGGTTTCAGGGTTTCAGGGTTTCAGGGTTTCAGGGTTCCAGGATTGAGCGTTTCGGGGTTCGGGCTTCACCTCTCAAACCTTGAAACCTTGAAACCTTGAAACCTTGAAACCTTCAAGCCTTCATCGACTCCTCGCCCCCCAATCGTCCAGATGGTCGAGCAGGTAGTCGAGCGACATCACATGCCGGGACTTGTCGCGGTCGCGGCGGAAGACCACGTGTCCCCACCCCTGCATCCCGACGGGAGTGTACACCTCGCGATCCATCTGTAGCCGCTCGCCCTTGATCGCATGGCCCAGCACCCGCTCATAGCGCGACCGCGGAAGGACGCGCTCGGGGAAGAGGTCGTCCCACTGGCACAGCCGCCCCACGCTCTCATACTCCGGCGGCCGATCCTCGAGCTCGAGCAGCGACGGTGCGCGTCCCTTCATCACGCTGCCGATGAGCCGCAGCGTGAATGGATCTGAAAAGCGCTGGATCGACGGCCAGAAGAACTTTGTGATCCGGCCCGCCATTTCCCGCAGCGACAACGTCTCGCCACCGGTCGTCTTCCACATCGGCTCATCGATGTCCTGGATGAACGGATTCTCGGGATAGCAGGTGTACTTCATGGACCAACCCTTCCGGGAGCTGTGCGGCACGGGACGCACATCGCGGATCATCGGCAGGTCCCGCGTGAACTGCGACAGTTCTTCCAGCTCATACGTCGGCCAGCTCATCACCGCCTTGATGATGCCAACGCACAGCGTCGCCGTCGCGATCATGAGCGATGCGTCCGGCGTGAAGTCCGCCGTGACTTCCACCCGGTTGCCCCGTGGGCGCACTCCGATTCCCGTGGAGCGACGGTTGGCGGCCAGCAACATCACTGGTGCGTGCAGGACGTACGTGAGCAGCAGCGCGAGCTTCTGCACCGTGCAGCTGCCGGTGCGTTCGCGCCGGCCCGGCGTGAACGACACGTTGTAGTGGGTGCTGAAACCGGCGAGCTCCACGTCGTGGCCGTGGGTCCGCTCCCATTCATCCAGCTCGGAACGGAGGTAGCGCAGGTTTTCCCAGAGCGACCGTCCCGCCCGCGCGGCGCATCCCTTGTCGATCTCGATCATCCCCGTCGCGATCTCGATGACACCGGTGTCGAAGTACAGCGCCCCTCCGGTGGGGAGATGATACGACCGTCCCATGCGGTGCATCATCGGCGCGCGGATGATGTTCGTGGGCGACTTGAAGACGTCCTCCGGCTTCACCGGCTGCCCGTCCAGCATCACGGTGAATTCGGCTTCCATCCCCATTGCGCCGAGCGACACCGGCTGCGGGGCGACGTCAGCTCGCTCCTCGGGGCGTGGACGTTTCCTGGTCGTCTTACTCATAGCGGCTCGACATCGACTTTCGGATTGTATGTCTCGAACGGCGCGCCGCGGGGAACCGCGAGGACATACCCGAAATCGAGGTGGAGATGGTCGTCGGTGAAGCCCGGCTTCGTGCCGAACGGTCGCACATACACGCCGGGCATCGACTTGTACGCGAGCTCGGCGTAGTGCTCGAGCGCTTCGCGCTCGTCCAGCATCGTGTCGCCGACCTTGTAGATGTTCACGGCCGTGCCCCACGCATGCGGTGTGGCGTGCGTCGTGAGCGCGTGACCGGGAGACCGGTACCCGCCGTTGGCCGCGATGTGCACGTACGCCCGGGCGGTATCCCGGAACTGCTCGAGTCCCAGCGCCATCAGGGTGATCGCGCAGGGCACATAGCGCGGGAAGCTTCGCAGCGCCAGCGCTTCATGCACGTCCGTGTGGATGAATTCCCACAGCGCAAAGTGCTCCGAGAGCTGCAGCTTGAGCGCCGTTTCCCAGGACGGCACTTCGTAGAAGTACCGCGGCAGCACGTGCGCCTGGCCGTGCGCATCGCTGAGGAATCCGCCCGGCTTGAGGGCATCACGCACGCGCTTCTCCAGGCGACGCCCGTCGACAATTCGCAGTGGGATGCTCGACGTTCCGAGGGCGCCGTAGCTGGCCTGCCGGGCGGCTTCAGTCATCGTCTTCATCCCTGCCACCCATGACATGCTCGTAGACCATGTAGGACGCAGCCGCGATGGTCGGCGAGCGTCCCGACGTCTCCGGCTCCCACTCGGTGAGGATCGCAACCACGTAGGGTTTGCGTTTCGGCAGATACACGATCCCTGCATCGTGCGCGATCGTCGAGATCTCGCCGGTCTTGTGTGCGACGCGCGCATGCGCCGGCAGCCCCGCGGGGATGCCGCTCCGGAATTCCTGGTCGTGCAGAATGTCCAGCATGCTGCGTGATAGCTCTGGCGAAAATGCGCGCTCTTCCGCGATGAGCCGGAGCAGTTGCACCAGCCCATCCGCGGTCACGCGATTGTTGATTCCATGCTCGAAGGCGAGCTCGTCCTCCACCCCGCGGCGGAGATCGATTCCCGGAATGTCCTGATCGTCCAAGACGCGCTGGAGAAATTCAATCCCCAGCAGGTCGAGGAGCAGATTCGTCGCGAGGTTGCTGCTGCGGATGATCATGTTCCGCGCCAGCTCACTCACCCGCATCGTTTTGCCAATCGCCGACTGCACTTCGGAATCTGCGTCACGCTCCGACAGTATCCTGAAGGAGCTGCCGTCATGGGCACTGCGAAAACGGTTGCGTACATGGAGCCTGGATTGCGGGACGAGCTGGCCGCGGTGAATCGCCCCGAACGTGCCGAGCAATACGGCAAGCTTGATGGTGCTCGCGGCGTGAAACCACCGGTCGGCCCGATAGCGGAACTCGGTCTGCGTTTCGAGGTCATATAAGGCGACTGCAAGGGCACGTGTCTTCGAACGTTCCTCGAGCGCTTCAAGTCGTTCCCGGAGCGAAGTGGCGGACGCGCCGGTTACCGGTGAGGATGGAGCGGGAGTGGACATTGGCGGGCTGGAGTACTCGCAATGAGGGTGCCGAAAGGAACTGCACTGCGCTGGACGAGGAAAAGCCTGAAGTTCAGGGTACGAACTACTTGAACTTCACACGTCCATTCCTCCGTCCAACGTAAAACGCCCTTGGGTGATACGGTTCCGTTCGGCTCACAAGTCGTTGCGGGGCAACATGCTTTACAAACTGACTAGACTACAATCATGACGGACAAGCTTCCCAAATCGGACGAGGAGTGGCGCATGAAGCTGACTCCCGAGCAGTTTCACGTCACGCGTGAAAAGGGCACTGAGCGCGCCTTTACCGGCGCCTACCTGGATAACAAGAAGGCCGGCGTTTACCGCTGCATCGGTTGCGGCGAGCCACTCTTCGCCTCGGATACCAAATTCGAGTCGGGTTCGGGCTGGCCCAGCTTCACCGAGCCGATGCCCGGCGCGAACGTCGAAACACAGGAGGATCGCAGCCACGGCATGCGCCGCATCGAGGTCCACTGCAAGAACTGCGGCGCCCACCTGGGGCATGTCTTCCCGGACGGACCGGGACCCACGGGCCAGCGCTACTGCATCAACTCCTGCTCCCTGAACTTCGAGGAGAAGAAGTGAACAACGTCGCAACGTTCGGCGGAGGATGCTTCTGGTGCCTTGATGGCGCCTTCCGGCAGCTCCGTGGGGTGGAAAGCGTGGTCAACGGATATTCCGGCGGCCGGCGTCCGAACCCGACCTACGAGCAGGTATGCGCCGGTGTCACCGGCCATGCGGAGGTGGTGCAGATCACGTTTGATCCCGGCATCATCAGCTATCGCGATCTGCTGGGCGTGCTCTTCACCATTCACGATCCCACAACCCTCAACCGCCAGGGCAACGATGTCGGCACCCAGTACCGATCGGTGATTTTCTTTCACTCGCCCGAGCAGGAGCGCGATGCCCGCGAGGTGATCGCCGAACTGGGACGCGATGGCGTCTGGGACACCCCGATTGTGACCGAAGTCGTGCCCTTCTCGGTGTTTTATCCCGCCGAGGACTACCATCAGGATTATTTCAACAAGAACCCAACGCAGCCGTACTGTTCAGCGGTCGTCGCACCGAAAGTCTCGAAGGTGCGGAAGATTTACTTCGACCGGCTGACGGCGAGCCGGTAGGACTTACCGGCAAACGGTCAAACGGTCTCCTGTTTACCTCGCTGGGTGTTGGCACGTCTAAGGCAAGGAAGTGCTTCTGGCGCAACGGCGTGGGTTGAGCGATCCTTCGCAAGCGCAGTTGCGGGTTACGCCATGGGAACGAGGAAACATGGGCCTGTTCAGCCGGCGTGAGACGTCGCCAATACCGACCACGAATTTTTCGGTCTACGACTCGCACATGACCATCACGGGCGACGTCGAGACCGACGGCGCGCTCCGCATCGATGGCCGACTCGAGGGATCGATCCACCGCGCTGACCTCATCGTGGTCGGCGAAGGAGCATCGGTCGTGGGCGACATTACCGCCCGCGAAGTCATCGTCGGTGGCGCCGTGACCGGCAACATCTTCGCCGCGCAGCGAACCGAGCTCCTGTCCAGCGGTATCGTCGCGGGCGACATCCGCTCGGCGGCGATTCTCGTTCAGGAAGGGGGTGTCGTGCAGGGTCGGCTCTACATCCATCCTATCGGTGGCGAGGCATCCAGCGGATCCGCGAGCCCCGCGGCGAGTGGCGAGTCCGAGAGCGGCCGCTTATCGCCCGCACTGCTCGGCAAGTAGCGCCGCCGAGGGCCGAAAGCCGAGAGCCGAGAGCGCCTGTTATGGTCGCACCACTTTCGGTTGGAGCACGCCGTCACCACTCGAGCGAGTGAAGCTGATCACGGTGCCAGTAATGGTCGCCGCATCAATTGAATCCTGAGGAGTAGCCGCCGGGATTACCGCGAGACGGCTCGTACTGTCCACCGACGTGATCGTCGCAGTACCCATCCCGCGCACAATGATCAATGTCGCAGGCGTTGACACCGTGAAGGAGCGGTTTGGCAGCACGCGGAAGTCGTCTCCCTTCAGGTCGAGCTGCATGTCACCGGACGTCTCGACGGAAATGCGTGCACTCACCGTATCTTCGGCGAAGATCTGTATTCCGTAGGGACGCGGCGCCGGCTGTTGTTTTGGCGTCTCGTTACAGGCGGTTGTCGTAAATGCGGCAAGCAACAGAATTAGTCGTCGGGCCACGTGTGGAATTATATTCGCGCTATGCCCGCCCGACCCAGGAAGAAAGCAGCGCCGCGCCCCGCCGGGTCCCTCGCGGCTGCGCCGCACGGGTCGCGGCCGGACCAGGTGTATGCGCGGCTCCGTGACCTCATCGTCCAGGGAGCGGTGCAGCCGGGCAGCCGCATCGTGGAGACGGAGATCTCGGCACGCCTTGGCGTGAGTCGCACGCCCGTGCGCGAGGCCTTGCAGCGGTTGCAGCAGGAGGGGTACGTCATGGGTGCACCCGGCGCGCAGCAATCGCGCCTCACCGTGACGCCACTGACCCGCGATGACGTCCACGAGCTGCTCGACATCGTCGGCGCACTGGAAGGGCTCGGGGCGCGTCGGGCCGCCGCAAATGACCATGCGACACGCCGCACACTGGCCAAGGAACTACGCGCGCTGAACCAGGAGTTTGCGAAAGCGGCGCGTTCGCCGGTGGATCATGGTCGTCTCTACGAGGCCGACGAACGCCTCCATCGCCGCATCGTCGAAGCCGGAGTCGGGCCCCGCCTCCTTGCCCTGCACCAGGCCGTAAAACCGCAGGCGGAGCGCTACATCCGGATGTACATCAACCTGCTCACGGGCGACATCAAGGCGTCGGTGGACGAGCACGAGACGATGATCGACGCCATCGACGAAGGGCGCGCCGCGGACGCACAGCAGGCCATCGAGGTCAACTGGCGACACGCCGCAGATCGGCTCGCGCGCGTCATCGACGTCGCGGGTGAACGGGGCGGCGCAACGGACTAGTCGTAGCGCTCCTCGGCCTCGATCTCCGCGCGCAACCTGAGATAGCTGTCATATCGCGTTTCGCTGACCTGGCCGTCCTTCACCGCCTCACGCACCGCGCACCCCGGCTCCACGGTGTGGGCACAGTCGGCGAAGCGGCACTCTTCCCGGAACCCTCGTAGTTCGGGATAACAGGCATCGAGTTCCTCGATGGGAAATTCCCAGAGGCCGATCTCCCGCAACCCTGGCGTGTCGAGCACCGCACCGCCGCCCGGGCCCGGAAGCCGATGCAGGAACGCGCCGACGGTCGTGTGACGTCCCTTGTTCACCGATTCGCTGACCTCGGCGACGCGCAGGCCAAGCCCGGGAAAGAGTTCGTTGAGCAGCGACGACTTCCCTACGCCTGACGGCCCGGTGACCACCGAATTCCTGCCATGCAGTTCGGCGGCGACGGCCTCGATTCCCAGGTGCTGCTTCACGCTGGTGTAGTGCACGGGATATCCGGCCTTCTCGTACGGAGCGAATCGCGATCGGGCAGCGTCCTCGCCGACGAGCTCCACTTTGTTGATGATGATGCGCGCCGCGAGATCGTTCGCGCCTGCGATGACCAGGAACCGGTCGAGCATTCGCGGATGCGGTTCCGGCTTTGCCGCAGCGAACATCACGATGACCTGGTCGACGTTGGCGACGATGATCCGCTCACCCCGTCCGCCCCCGGGTGCACGACGCGCCAATCGCGATGTTCTCGGCAGGATCTGGGCGATGGCCCATGCGTGGTCCGTCTGCTCGCGCTCCAGCATCACGTTGTCGCCCACGGCGAGCTTGATCCGTTCGGCGGCGGCAGCCACGGTGTCGCGGCGGATGCTGCCATCGGCACGACGGCCGGTATCCACCTTCTTGAGGCGGCCGCGCATGACCGCGTCGTGCTGCTCGCCATTATCCGCCAACACACGCCAGACACCGCCGGTGCCGCTCGCCACGACCGCTCGCATGGTCTCGGCAGTCATCAGTGCGACCCACCGTGCGCGTCGTCGGCATCTGCATTCATCGCGTCCCACCACTTCCGCTTCGGCGCGCCCGTGGGAGCCTGCGCGATGAGATCGTCGAGCACTCGCTTCACTTCGTTGAGACGCATGGCGCCGACGCGGTCACGCGCCTCCGCCTCCGATCCACCGCGCTGGAGGACGGCGGATTCGAGATGTCCCTCGGGCGCGCTTGCGCCGATGCGCGCCCAGCGGACGAAAAACAGGTAGGCACCCCACGGCTCACGCTCCCCTGGTGCCTCGTCCGCCAGGATTTCCACGCTGTACGAGAAACCGTCAGCCCCCTCGAATGCCGCGGGCCGGTCGTGCGCCGCCATGTATCCGCCCAGCGTATTCGGATCACCTTTCGAGAAATCCGGCTGACGGAACTGCGCCATCAGCTTCGACGCGAGAATGCTTCGCGAACCACGTTGCCGGTGAGGAACATCATGTTCGCCGGACGCTCCGCGAGCCGGCGCATGAGATACGGATACCACTGCGTGCCGAACGGCACGTACACCCGCATCCCCCAGCCTTCGGCGTGCAGCGATTCCTGCAGGTCGCGCCGGACGCCGTACAGCATCTGGAACTCGAAGCGCTTCGCATCCACGCCGTTGGCACGGGCCAATCGTCGGGCCTCGTCGATGATCTTCTGGTCGTGCGTTGCGATCCCCGGATAGTTGCCGTTGGACAGGAGGGCATGCATGCACTTCAGGTAGTTCGCGTCCACGTCCTTCTTGTCCGGGAAGGCCACCGACGGCGGCTCCTTGTACGCGCCCTTGCAGAGCCGCACGCGGCACTTGATCTCGATGGCGCGCTGCGTGTCGGTCCACGTGCGGAGGAGGCAGCTCTGGAGCACGATTCCCACCTGCTCCCGGTACGAGGGATAGAACCGCTCCTCGAACAGGCGCAATGTGCGCTCGGTATACGCACTCGACTCCATATCGATGCGCACGAACGTGCGATGCTGGCGTGCCCGCTCCAGCAGGTCCTGCATGTGGGAAACGCACAACTCCTCGGAAATGTCCAGCCCAAGCGCGGTCAGCTTCACGCTGACATTGGCATTCAGCCGCTCATGGGCGATGCGATCGAGGATCGTCAGGTAGCTGTCGCGCGTGGCGCGCGCTTCGCGCTCGTTGTGGACGCTCTCCCCCAGCTCGTCGAGCGAGGCTGAAATGCCCTTGGCATTGAGCGCGCGGACGACGCCGAGTGCGTCGTCGAGTGTCTCGCCGGCGACAAAGCGCCGTGCGAATGATTTCGCGAGCCGGTTGTTGCGAACGAACCTGAAGATGTGTGGTTGATTCGAGAGATACAGCAACGTCGATCGCAACATTACAACATCACCTGTGCGGGCGTCAGCGCGCGGGTCGCAGGGGCAGGTCGGTCCGGTCCACCACCCTCATGATCGGATACCGATTGCCCGGTTGCAGCCAGGGATCAACGAAGTTCCAGGTCACGAGGCCGTCGTCGCTCTGCGGCTCCAGGAGGTACAACGCGAGGATCCCAAGTGGCTGCCCCGCGCGAATGATGTACGTGCCGCTGTCGAGTGTGATCTCGCCTGGAGCCTCCCAGCGGCCGGACAGCGACGTCTCCTGATGTCCCTGGAACGCGCGTCCGCGCGCGATGGAATCGATGACGAACCATTCGACACGCGCGCTCGCGGATTGCGCCAGCTGCTCGATGAATACGCCATTGCGGCGCAGCGGTTCGAGCAGGGCTGCCTGCGCGGTCGGAACCACCCAGGCGAAGGGAAGCGTCTGCTCCAGCACGGGATCGAAGCGATCGTAGATCGGGATGCGCACCGTGCGGATGTTCCCCGTGCGTCGGATGCCCGGACGCAGGCCGGGTTCGGTCCGGACCGAATCACCCGTCCGAACCAGGTCTTCCACGAGCACGTCGTCCATTCTTGGCGTCTGGGTCAGGCGCGAACGGATCGCGATGCGCGGCGAATTCGCGGGCGTGACCGCGGCGAAACCCGTGGTCCGCAGGTCGGCGACACGTCCGCTTTCCAGGAAGTCATCGCGATTGTTCGCGATGATCGACAGCAGCTCGTACACGAACGAGTAGGTGCTCGCGACGCGCTTCGCGAACGGATCATGCGAGTAGGCCTCGGACAGGATGCCGATCCGCCCGCGCAGTCCGTAGTAGTTCGTCCCGAACCGGGGGCGATGGTCGTAGCTGAACCATCCACGCTGGACGGAGTCCTGCGAAGCGAAGTTGCCGTACGGGAAGGTCTGGATCCGGAGGCGCGTGCGCAGGATGTCCCGAAGCGCAGGAAGCACCGTATCGCGAGTGAACGGTCCCGTGAACAACGCGGCGGGGTTCAGCGGCGGCGCCCAGGTGAGCGCGTAGCCGTGGTAGCTGCCATTCGTGGTATGAAGATCCACGAAGACGTCCGGGTCCCATTCCCGGAAGAAATCGAGCGATGCGCGCGTTTCCGGCGCCTCCGCCTTGATGTAGTCACGGTTCAGGTCCAGGCCCTGACCATTCGGCCGCAGGCCGATCATCTCGGGGCCATTCTGCGCACCACGATTGCGCAGCTGCGGTCCAAGGGAATCGTTGCCGTCGGCGTTGTAGATCGGCACGACCACCAGCACGATCGAGTCGAGGACGTTCGCGTAGCGGTCGAACACCAGGTCACGGAGCAGCGACAGGGATGCTTCCTTCCCCTCGACTTCGCCGCCATGAATGTTGCCCTGCACGTAGACGATGGGCCGGTTCAACCGCTTGGCATCCACGGCAGAGCGCACCAGTGGGCGTGACGCCACCACCATCGGAATTTCCCGGCCGCCGGTCGAGCGCCCGAGGGTCGCGACGTGCACATGGTTGCTCATCGCCTTGAGTGAATCGATGAACACCATGACGTCCGCGTGGCGCGACGTCTCGCTGAAGCCGGTGCGTTCCGCGCGTGTCTGGGGCCGGAGGTCCGCCAGGTTGCGCGGCGGATACGAGCTGACCGGTCTGGTACCGGTATTCGGTGCGCGCGGTCCCGACGACGCACAGGCGGCAATGATCGCTGCGCCCGCGACGAGCGCAATGCTTCGTGCCATGGTCACGGGTGGAATTCTACTTGACCGGCCGGCCTTCTGCCGGATAGAACTGGTGTCCCGCCTTCGCCATCTCGATCAGGATGCTCGCAGGCCTGAACCGCTCGGGAAACCGCCCGTCGAGCGTGTCCAGCTGGCTGAGTACCTCTTCCGCGCCCAGTGTGTCCACATAGCGGAATGGGCCGCCGCGAAATGGTGGAAACCCGAGGCCGAACACCGCGCCGATGTCGCCATCGCGCGGCGAGCGGAGGATTCCTTCCTCCAGGCAGCGCATGGCTTCGTTGACCATGGCCAGCACGCATCGCGTGACGATCTCATCGCGATCGATCCCAACGACCGGCCCCATCGCCCCCGCCGGTGCAGCGCGCCTGTCGCCTTCGTGTATGAGCTGGTAGACGGAAGGATCGACGCCTCCCTTCTTGCCGTTTTCGTCATACAGGTAGAACCCGCTGCGACCTTTGCGGCCCGTACGTCCGGATTCCACCACGCGTCGCACCCCTTCGCCAGGCATCATCCGGGCGCCGAATGCTTCCGCCATGACAAGACCGACCTTGCCACCGACGTCGAGGCCGACCTCGTCCATCAGCGTGATGGGCCCGACGGGAAATCCGAAGTCCACCAGCGCCTTGTCCAGGGTATCGATGGCGACGCCTTCGTCCAGCAGCCTGCCGGCCTCGTTCATGTACGCGGCAAGGATGCGCGTCGTGTAGAACCCCGGACCGTCGTTCACGACGATGACGGTCTTCCCCAGCTTGCGTCCGTAGCTCACCGCCGTGACCGTCGCGTCCTTCGCGGTCCGCGGCGTCACGATCACTTCCAGCAGCGGCATCTTGTGCACGGGGGAGAAGAAATGCATTCCGAGCACGCGATCGGGGCGCCGGAGACCGGCGGCGATCTGCGAGATGGGGATGGTGCTGGTGTTCGACGCAATCACCGCGTCTCCCGGGGCCAGCTGCTCCACCACCTGGAGCACGCTGTGCTTGACCGCCAGGTCCTCGAAGACGGCCTCGATGACCATGTCGACGTTGCCGAAACCCGTGTACTGCATCGTGCCGCCGGCGAGTGACATCATGTCCTCGAACTTCGGACGCGTGATCTGCTTCCGGTCGAGCCGCTCCTTGAGGACGTCGCGTACCGCGGCGAGCCCCTTTCCGACGCGCGCGGCATCCGTGTCCTTCAGCCGGACCAGCGTGCCCTGCTGCACTGCGACCGCGGTGATTCCGGCCCCCATGAAGCCTGCACCCAGCACGCCGATCTTCTCAACGTCCTTCGGAGTTGGCGCCGGTGCGGCGACACCAGGATCCTTCTTGAGTGAGGTCGTGGCGAAAAAAAGGAAGATGAGCTGCCGCGACTCGGGCGTCCGCGCCATCTGGCCGAACACGCGTGCCTCTTCCTGGAGTCCCTTCTCCACGCCATTGGAGAGGCCGTACTTCACGACTTCGATCGCGGCCAGGGGCGCCGGATAGTTGCCATGCGTCTTCTCGATGACCCCTTCGCGCGCCTTGCGGTACACGACCGCGCGTCCAAGCGGATTGCCGTCGAGCGCTGCACCGGCGAGTCCCTTCGCGCCTTTGCGTTGTGGCTTCAGCGACCGATCCGCGAGTTCCATCGCCCGTCGCGTGGCGACGTCGAGGAGGATGGCCGGATGCACCATCTCATCCACGAGTCCCATCTGCAGCGCCTTCTTCGCGCGGATGTTCTTCCCCGTGAGGATCATGTCGAGCGCATTCCGCACGCCGATGAGTCGCGGCAGTCGCTGCGTCCCACCCATGCCCGGGATGAGACCCAACTGGACTTCCGGGAGTGCAAACACCGTTTTCGGGTGGTCCGTACAGATGCGATACGTGCAGGCGAGCGCCAGCTCCAGTCCTCCGCCCAGGCATGCGCCGTTGATCGCGGCGACGACGGGGACGCGGGTCTTCTCCAGCATGGTGAGCAACCGCTGGCCAAAACGCGCCGCGTTCTCCGCATCCTGCTCCGAGCGGAAATCGAGGAACTGCTCGATGTCCGCGCCCGCGATGAAGATGTCCGGTTTTCCGCTGGAGATCACCACCGAGTACACCGTGCGATCGCGCTCGACCTCTTGGAGTATTCCCTCGAGCGCGCCGCCCAGGTCGCGATCCACCTTGTTCACCGCGTCGCCCGGCTGGTCGAGTGTGACGATGAGGACGCCGCCACGATTCTCTGTGCGGACCGCGCCGCTCTGCGGACGCATCGCCTGGGCAGCCGTCGTCATGACGCCCGCTCCACTACCATCGCGTGCCCCATCCCGCCGGCGGCGCATACGGTCATCAGGCCAAACTGACCATCGCGACGAATGAGCTCATGACACAGCGTCGTCAGGATGCGTCCGCCCGTGGCCCCGAAAGGATGGCCGATGGAAATCGAACCGCCCATCACGTTCAGCTTCGATCGGTCCACTTCCCCGACAGGCTTCGTGTATCCGGCGCGCTCGGCCCACGCTTTCGATTCAAGTCCCTTGAGGTTGCTGAGCACCTGCGCGGCAAACGCCTCGTGCATCTCCACGAGATCGATCTCCTTGAGGTCCAGCCCCGCGCGGTCGAGGGCGACCGGTGCCGCCAGCACGGGTCCCATGAGTAATTGCTCACCCGGATCCAGCGCCGAGTAGGCATATGAGCGGATGTAGGCAAGTGGCTTGTAGCCAAGGACGCGTGCCTTCTCTTCGCTCATGAGCAGCACTGCGCTCGCGCCATCCGTGAGGGGAGACGAATTCCCCGCCGTCACCGTGCCGTACTTCCGGTCGAACACCGGCTTCAGTGCGCGCAGCGCCTCGATGCTCGTATCGGTGCGAACGCCGTTGTCGGTCACCAGCGATTCGTCGTACTTCGGCGGCACCCACACCGGCTCCATTTCCGCGGTGAGGCGCCCATCTTCCAGGCCGACAGCCGCGAGGCGGTGTGACCGCAACGCGAACTGGTCCTGCTCTTCGCGCTGGATGGCGTTGATCTTGGCCATCTTCTCCGCGCTCTGCCCCATCGTTTCGCCCGTGGACGGCTCCGCGATCGCGGGGGCAATCGGCACGAGATCCTTCATCCGGATGGAGCTTACGATGCCCAGGCGCTTGCCGATGGACTTCGCCTTCGACAGCTGCACCAGCTTCTCCGACATCGACCGCGAATGCAGGATCGGAACATTCGAGAGCGATTCAGCGCCACCCGCAATGACCACGTCATGATGGCCGAGGGCGATCTGGTCTGCTGCGTCAGTGATCGCCTGGTTGGCGGACGCGCATGCACGGCTCACCGTGAATGCTTCCACTCCTTTCGGGAGGATGGGAAGCAGCGAAACCTCTCGTGCGATATTCGGCGCGATGACGGAAGGGACGACCGTCCCGTAAACGAGCGCGTCCACGTCATGCCCGTCCAGCTCCGTGCGTTGGATCAGCTCCGTGACGCACAGCTTGCCAAGCTCGATGGCGGTCAGCCGCTTGAGTGCGGTACCCGCCCGCGCAAACGGGGTGCGCACACCCGCGACGATAGCAATGCGACGGCCGTTGGTTCCGAATGGCGCCATAGGATGAAATTAGCCGTTAGTATCCCGCCATGCGCGACCGCGCGCTTCATCTGAACGAGCTGGCCACGCGGGTGTTTGACGCGCTCGTGATCGGCGGCGGAATCACTGGCGCCGGCATCGCCCGCGACGCGGCAACGCGTGGGCTATCGGTCGCGCTCGTCGAGAAATCTGATTTCGGCAGCGGGACATCGAGCCGGTCTTCGCGTCTGGTACACGGAGGCGTACGGTATCTCGAACATGGTCACCTGCACCTTGTGTTCGAAGCCAGCACGGAACGGCGGCGTCTGCTTCGGCTTGCGCCAGGGCTCGTACGCCCGCTCCCCTTCGTCTGGCCCGTGTACGAGGGGCAACGTTTGCCGCTGTGGAAGCTTGTCGCGGGCCTCACGCTGTACGATGCCCTGGCGCTCTTCCAGAACGTAGAGCGCCATCGCCGCTTCACCCGCGGTGACGTGCTCGACGCCGAGCCGCGGTTGCGGAGTGAAGGGCTTCGCGGCGGTGTCCGCTACTTCGACGCGGCCACCGACGATGCGCGGCTCACGCTGGCCAATGTCATCGACGCCGCGGACCTGGGAGCAGCAGTCGCCAATCACGTGACGTTCGCGGGCAGCAGCTTCGGTGCGAACGGCATTCACGTCGCCATCATGGAAGACGCGCTCACCGGCGACCGCTTCGAGGTCCGCGCCCGCGTCCTCGTGAACGCCGGCGGTCCATGGAGTGACAGCGTCGCGAGCCTCGCGGGGCAGGCGACGGCGAGCAAGGTCCAGGGGAGCAAGGGCGCGCACATCGCCGTGAAGCGCGACCGCGTCGGCAACCAGGAAGCCATCACCCTCGTGCATCCGCGCGACGGGCGCGTCATGTTCGCGCTGCCCTCGGGCACGCACGCCATCATCGGCACCACGGACTCCTTCACGGACGTATCACCGGACGAGATCCGCGCCAGCGAGACCGACGTTGCCTATCTGCTCGACGCGGCGAACGCCTTCTTCCCTGATGCGAGACTCACACGCGACGACGTCATCGCTGGCTGGGCGGGAATCCGGCCGCTCATGCCGAGCCGCGGATCGGCGGTGCAGGCATCCCGGGAACATGCCATTACCCGCGCGGGAGGGATCGTCACCGTCACCGGCGGAAAGCTCACTACCTATCGCGTGATGGCGAGTGAAGTCGTCGACGCGGTGCGCGTTGCGTTGCAGATGCCGCGCGCGACCGGAACCACGAAGAACCGACCACTCCCGGCACCGAACGCTCGCGAGGAAGGTCGCGAGATCGAGGTTGGGCTCCCCTACCGGATGAGCGCCATGCACCACGCGGTCACCCACGAGTTCGCGCGTACACTTGGGGATCTGCTCATCCGACGCACCCATGTCGCCTACGAGACGCGCGACAATGGTCGCGCCGCAGCTCGACGAGTAGCGGACGCGATTGCGCCGCTGCTCCAGTGGGACGCGGCCGCCCGCACCCGCGAGCTGGCGCGCTACGACGCCGAGGTCGACCGGATTTTCCGGATCGACCCCTGAGCCCTACGCTGTGACGTCGTCGTGGATGGTATGCAGCTCGACGAGCTTCAGCTTGCGCGTGCTGTTCGGCAGCCGCAGCACGAATGACTCGCCAACTGCCTTGCCGAGCAACGTGCGCCCGATCGGCGATGACATCGTGACCTGTCCCTCTTCGAACTCCACCGCGTCCCCAAAGACCAGGTGGTACTCCTCGCGTTCCTTGGTCTTCTCATCTTCCACAACGACGCGTGAACCGAGCCCCACCTTGTCGGGTGGAATCTGCGCCATGTCGATGGACGCGAGCTTGCTGAGGCGCGTGTGCAGCTGCCCCAGTCGCGCCTGCACAAACTGCTGTCGCTCCAACGCGGCCTTGTATTCACTGTTCTCGCGCAGGTCGCCGTGCTCCACCGCTTTCCGGATCTCGTTCGGGAGCGTCACGTTCAGCTCGTGCTGCAGCTTCTCGACCTCGGCAGCCATCTTGCGCTTCAGTTCTTCAATCATTTCAAGATCACCGGTACATAAAAAGGGCAGCGCCCGGTTCAACACCGGGCGCCGGCAAGTGCTCCTTCATCATACCCCCCGGCACCGGGGGCGTCCAGACCTGCAGCGCGCAGCATGATCGAAGCGACGCGATACGGCAACGTCACGCGGCTGCGCATGTGGACGCGACGCAGCGCGATGGTCGGCTACGACGTCAGCGCGTACCTCATGGACGGCGTGCTCATCGACACCGGCTTCCCGCGTGTGCTCCCGAACCTGGACAAGGCGGTCGCGGAGCTTCGACCCCGGGGCGCCATTGTGACGCACTGGCACGAGGATCATGCGGGCAACGCGCCGGCGCTCGCGCCCTCGCTGCCATTGTGGTTGCCATCGCACACCGAGGAAAAGCTGCGGGAGCGACAGCAGGTGAAGCTGTACCGGCATTTCACCTGGGGGCGACCGCCGGCGCTCACCGTTGAGCCGCGATCGTTTGACACTGGACGACTCGAGTGCATCGCCACGCCCGGCCACTCACCTGACCATCACGTCGTCTTCGAGCCGCACAGCGGGACGCTCTTTTCCGGCGACCTCTGGCTCGGCGTACGCGTCCGCGTCGTCGGCCGTGACGAAAATCCGTATCAGATCATCGACAGCCTCGATCGCGCGATCGCGCTCCAACCCGAGCGCATGTTCGACGCACATCGAGGGCTCGTCAACACACCGGTGCTCGCGCTGCGTGCGAAGAAAGGCTGGCTGCAGGACATCGTAGGGAACATCGAACGCCGACTCGAGGCCGGGCAAAGTGATTCCCAGATCCTGGACGAAGTCCTCGGCGGCGAGGAGGCAACCGCGTATCTGAGCCAGGGCGAGTACTCCCGGCGCAACCTTGTAAGGGCTGTCCGGGGTTTGAGAGTTTGAACGTTTGACAAGCCGACAACCCGACAACCCGACAACCCGACAAGCCGCCTACCATGAAACCCTCAAACCCTGAAACCCTGAGACCTCTCTATCGATGCCGCGGCAACTTCGAATCCGTAGCCTCCGAGGCAACCGGCTCGCCCCCTGACGCACGGTATTCATCCACGAGACGCTTCATCATTGCTGCGCGCCGATCGTAAAGCCGCCTGAGTCTTCGCGGTTTGTGCCGCGCCTGCGCGTATGCAGTCAGGAGCGGCAGCGCGACGGTGTTATCGAGGTAGCAGACCACCGCGTCGGGCAACCGGTCCGGATCGATCTTCCCCCAGCTCACCGCTTCTGCCGGAGTCGCCCCGGACAGCCCGCCCGTATCGGGGCGCGCGTCCGTCATCTGCAGGAAGTAGTCGTGTCCTTTTTCGTCGATGCCCAGGACTTCCTGGATCTGCGGCTCCGTCTGGAGCGCAAAGTTCTTCGGGCTGCCCCCGCCGCAGATGAGGACCGCGGATTTTCCATTGCTCCGTTTCGCTTCCAGCACGATGGACGCGGTTTCGTTGACGTCCGCATTCGGGTCGATCGTGCACTTGTTCCCGTCGAGCGCGAGCGCTGCGATGTTCATCCCGATGGAGGAATCGCCGGGGGACGAGGTGTAGATCGGCACCCCCGCGTCGTATGCCGCACCCAGCAGCGACTTCCTGCCAATGCCGAGCTTCTTCTCCCGCTCGCGGATGTATTTCCCGCAAAGATTGTGGAATTCCGCGCTGGACATCGGGCGCTGGAACTCCGGCGCCTGGATGATCGCGCGGAAGAACGCATCTGTCGACAGCAGCACGTCGTAATCGAAGAACACGTCGTAGATGCGCACGATCCCTTCTTCGCGCAGCACGACGTCGCTCTCCTGCGGATTGCCGCGGTGCATCGCGAGCCCCAGACCGAAGTGCGTGTCGTGATACAGGTTCGCGCCCGTGGAAATGATCCAATCCACGAAACCGGCTTCGATTAACGGAATGATCGCAGCCATCCCGAGTCCCGCCGGCGTCAACGCACCGGTGAGTGTCATCCCGACGGTGACATCCGGCTCTAGCATTTTTTTCGTGAACAGCTGGCAGGCTTCCCGCAGGCGCGCGGCGTTGTAGGCGAGAAACGCGCTGTCGATCAAGTCCGCCGCGGTCTCGCGGCCGTCGATGCCCCTCGGCGCAATTGCCTCTCCGCGCAGGAAGCGGTTACCTGAGCTGGCCTGACCGTTGTTTCGCCGGGGCTGTGAGCCGATGCCGTCAGCCGAGAGCCGTTCCCGCTCCTCCGCCGCGCGCTTCTGCTCCCCTTTCGGACCGGCAGGCGAGGCCTTGCTGGTCCCTTTCTTCTTCGCCACTAGCCTACGTCTCCTTGCGCCGAGTACGGCGACATCTGGCTCTCGTATGCACCGACGATGACCTTCACCGCTTCCGCGGGGTCGTCGGTCATGATCATCAGGTCCATGTCCCCCGGTGAGATTTTCTTCTCACCCAGAACCCGCGACTGGATCCAGCGGATGAGTCCCGCCCAATAGTGCCGGCCAAACAGGATCACGGGAAACTGGTTGATCTTGCCGGTCTGGATGAGCGTCAGCGCCTCGAAGGCTTCATCGAGGGTTCCGAATCCGCCGGGAAAGATCACAAAGGCATTCGAGTACTTGATGAACATCGTCTTCCGGACGAAGAAGTACCGGAAATTGATGAGCGTGTCGACATACGGGTTGGCCCCCTGTTCGAACGGGAGCTCGATGTTGCACCCAATCGACCGGCCACCTGCCTCCTTCGCGCCGCGGTTTGCGGCTTCCATGATCCCGGGCCCCGCGCCGGTGATGATCGCGAACCCTTCCAGCGCCAGCAGCCGCGCGGTCTCCTGCGCGGCGAGATACTGCGGATCTTCCGGATGGGTGCGCGCTGAGCCGAAGATCGTCACCCCTTTCGTGACGTCCGCGAGATTGTCGAAGCCCTCGATGAACTCCGACATGATGCGCATCACCCGCCACGTGTCCTGGCGCGTGAAGTCGGTTGGATCACCGGTTGAGCCCTGCAGGAACTTCTGGTCCTCGGTGACGGGCTGCGCAAAGGTGCGAATGTCGTGATCGACCTTCTTGACGGCTCCCGCGCGCCGCGCGTTCGATTCCTGCGACGGAGGGGTGCGACCCGCGGCGAGATGCCCCGCCTCGGTGCGCTCGCGCAACCCTTCCTGCGCATCCTGCTCCGCGATGGCCATCAACTGGGTGCTGGCGCGCTTCCCTGATGCGGTGCGCGGCTCTGAGCCGCGCTTGCTGCGCATCGCCGGGCGCGGCGCCGGAGCTTTCGCCTTCTTCTTTGGAGGCATGCGGGGATTCTAGACGTGCAGGCCACTGCGGGAAAGCGACGAGTAGCTTTGGAGCGACGTGCACACGCCAGTGATTGTCCTGCTCGCCGACGGTTTGCGTCCGGACACGCTGCGCCAGGCGATCGATTCGGGCGAGCTGCCGGCCATGGCGGCGCTACGCGAGGCAGGCGCCCTGTGTGAGGTGACCTCCGTGTTTCCCTCCGTCACCGGCCCGGCCTACGTCCCGTTCCTCCTCGGCCGTTTTCCGGGCGGCGCAGGGATTCCAGGGTTGCGATGGTTTGATCGCGCGCGTGACGCGACCGGGTTTCCCGACCACACGCGGAGTTATGTCGGCTATCAGATGAACGCGCTGAATCGCGACCTGGATGCCGAGGCGCCGACCATATTCGATCTCGTCCCGGAGAGCGCGGCGGCTCTCAGCATGATCAGCAGGGGCCTGCTCCCCCACGGTCAGCTCGCGGTGCTCAACCTGCGGTCGGCCGCTCGCGCCATCCGGACGCATTTCGGCGGAAAGCTGGACGAATGGCTCGTTGTCGACCGGGAGACGTCGGAAAAAGTCATTCGCCGCGCTCGACGCCGGGATACAAGGTTCGTCTTTGCGGCCTTCCTGGCCACGGACAAGCTCTCGCATGCGCACGGACAGCAGGCGTCTGTTGTGACGCCGGCGTTGCGCATCGTCGACGACACGGTCGCTGAACTGCGTCAGCCCGGCAATGGCGCCGCAATTCCGCGAATCTGGATCGCGAGCGATCATGGCCATTCGTCCGTGCGTCATCACGACGACTTGCATTCTCTCATCGCGGCACTGGGTCACCGCGTCATCGCGCATCCATGGGTGTACAAGCGCAATCCGGATGTGGCCGTCATGGTAAGTGGCAATGCGATGGCGCATGTCTATCTCGAGCTCGCGCATCGCCTGCGTCCATACTGGACCGCCCTGGCTCACCGGTGGCGTTCGTTCATGGAGATGCTCCTCGTACGGGAATCAGTTGATCTGTTGCTGCTCCCTCTCGACGCGCACACCTGCATTGTGAAGTCGCGCGCCCGTGGCGAAGCCCTCATCTCGACAAGTGACAGCCGTTTCTCCTACCAACGGCAGGATGGCGACCCGCTCGGCCTCGGACGTGACCTGGATGCCGTGGATCGCGTCGTCGCCTGGGAGGCAACGAGCCACACCGATTACCCGGATGGCATCGTGCAGATCGGGAGCATTGCGGGTGGCTCGCGGTGCGGTGATATCGTGCTGTCCGCGACGCGTGGCTGGGATTTTCGTGAGCGGTATGAACCGATTCCGCATGCGAGCTCGCATGGTGCGCTGCATCGCGATCATATGACGGTCCCATTGCTTCTCGATCGACCGCCGTCGCGTCCACCCCGCCGTACCGCCGATGTAATGCCGAGTGCACTTGCTGCGCTGCGGGTGGCGGCTCCGCCTGGCCTGGATGGTGAGAGCTTCCTCTGAACCTGTAGATTCCGATCCATGGGTTGGAGCCGTCTCACGCTGTCGCTGCTCGGCCACGCCGTCACGAATCCCGCGACTGGCGTGGCGCTGCTGCGTGTCGCATGGCGCTTCCGTCGACGAGGCTGGTTCCGGCGCTTTCCCTTCCTCCCCTTGCCCGCGGCGGACTACGTGCGCTGGCGGATGCACACCGCCTACGGCAGCGACGACGCCGTTCCTCCCGCGCGCGATGTCGTGCGGTACGCGCGCTGGGCCACCCGGCAGTGATCACCGTCAGCGTCTCCATCGAGGATCGCATCCGGCAGCAAGCCTTGGCGCTGGGCTTCGACCCAACAGGGATCACGTCGCTTGGCCGGGTCGGAACGCACGCGCAATTCCTCGAGTGGGTGTCGCGTGGATATGCCGGTGAGATGGGATACCTCGAGCGCGGTGCGGACAAACGCGCGGATACACGACTCCCATTCGAAGGTGTGAGATCGGCGATCGTCGTTGGCCTGAACTACGGCGGCAAGCAGCCCGCTGGCCCGATTGCGCGCTATGCCCGCGGCGACGACTACCACGACATCATGGTCGAGCGGCTCAACGAGCTGCATCGCTGGATTGAGCGCGAGCACGGTTCGCCGGTGCGGGGCAAGGCGTATGTCGACACGGGCCCCATCCTCGAGCGCGACCTGGCGCGACGAGCGGGCCTGGGATGGATCGGCAAGAACACGATGCTCGTGAATCCGCAACGCGGGTCCTACTTCTTCCTTGGCGCGCTCCTCCTCGACCTCGACCTGCGCCCCGATGCGCCGTTCGATGCCGATCGTTGCGGAACTTGTACGCGATGCCTGGATGCTTGTCCCACCGGCGCCTTCGTCGCTCCGCGGGTGATGGATGCCCGGCGATGCATTTCCTACCTTACGATCGAGCACCGGTCGGAGATCCCTGCTGACTTGCACCCGCTGATTGGCGAGATGCTTTACGGATGCGACGTCTGCCAGGAGGTGTGTCCCTGGAACGTGCGCTTTGCGACGGACATCGGCGATCCCGCTCTCGCCGCACGCGACGAAAACGTGGCTCCGGATATCGAGGCGGTTGCTGCGCTGTCCGACGACGAGTTCCGCGCGCGCTTCAGGAAGTCGCCGATCAAGCGGGCGAAGCGACAGGGGCTGGCTCGGAACGCCGCGATCGTTCTGGCAAACCGACGTCGTGGAAGATCCCCTTAACTCCGCGCAGTTTACAGCGACCTCCGCCGTGGCACGGGTCTGGCATGATGCTAACCATCTTGCACCTCCCACCCACTGAATGAAGAAGGCCTCCCCCGTCGATCAGGTGGCGAGCATCTCCCCAGGGCTCCTGGTGGAGAGTGTCCGCGATTACGCGATCTTTGCACTCGATCGCGACGGACGGGTCATGAGCTGGAACGTCGGCGCGCAGCGCATCAAGGGATACTCCAGCGACGAAATCATCGGCGAATCGCACGCGCGGTTCTACTTGCCCGAGGACGCGAAGGCAGGCCGCCCCCGCATGCTGCTCGATACCGCGCTCCGCGATGGACGCGTCGAAGACGAAGGCTGGCGTCTGCGAAAGGACGGATCGCGATTCTGGGCAGACGTCGTCATCACCGCCCTGTTCGACGAGGACGGACAACACGTCGGCTTTGCGAAAGTCACCCGCGACCTCAGTGAGCGTCGCGCCGCCGAGGACGCGCTCCGCGCCAGCGAAGAACGCTTTCGACTGCTCGTCCAGAGCGTGAAGGATTATGGCATCTTCATGCTGGACCCGACGGGCCACATCGCCAGCTGGAACGAGGGCGCCGAGCGAATCAAGGGCTACACGTACGACGAGATCATCGGGAAACATTTTTCGATCTTCTATCCCCCCGAGGATCTCGAGCGCGACAAGCCCGCGATGGAGCTGCGCGTTGCGGCAAGAGTCGGGCGCTTCGAAGACGAAGGCTGGCGCGTCCGCCAGGATGGTACGCTGTTCTGGGCAAATGTCGTCATCACCGCGCTCCGGACTGCCGACAATACCCTGATCGGTTTCGCCAAGGTTACCCGCGACCTCACCGAGCGCCGCGCCGCCGAACAACGCGCCATTTCAGACGCCCGCAAGATCGCCGAGGTGGAAAGTGCCAATCGCGCGAAGAACGAATTCCTCGCGACGATGTCCCACGAGCTCCGGACGCCCCTGAACGCCATCGGCGGCTACACGGAATTGATCGAGATGGGGGTCGGCGGCGCGATTAGCGGCCGGCAGCGCGATTACCTGGAGCGCATCCGGATTGCGCAGCAACATCTGCTCGCCCTCATCAACGACCTGCTGAACTACAACAAGATCGAGTCGGGCAAGATTTCCTATGACCTCGGCCCGGTACAGGTGAGTTCCGTGGTGAATCGCGTCCTCACCCTCCTCAGCGCGCAGGCGGCCGCGCGTGACATTGAATTGAATGCGCTGCCCTGCGACGAGGAGCTGATCGCGTTCGCCGATCGGACGAAGGTCGAACAGATCGTCGTGAACCTGGTCTCCAATGCCGTGAAATTCACGCCCCCGGGAGGCTTCATCAACGTGGCCTGCTCAGCGCGCGCGAAACGGGTGTTCATCACCGTCGCGGACAGCGGCCCGGGCATCCCGCCGGACAAGCAGGATGCGATCTTCGAGCCCTTCGTGCAGCTCGGCCGCTCCCTGACGCAGATCCAGGAGGGCACCGGTCTGGGTCTCTCGATCAGCCGGGACCTGGCCCGGGCGATGGATGGTGATGTCACTGTCGCCAGCGGCGCCGAGGGCGGCGCAACGTTCACGGTCACGCTTCCGCGAGCCTGACGCTCAAGCCGCGATATCGCGGTTTCAAGCCAGTTTGGGACCGGCTTTCACGAAACTCTGGCGGACACAGGCGCGTAGCTTTATAGTGGCGCTGTTCGTCATCCCTTTGACGAACGCCTGTTCATTCGCGAGGCCCTTCCTCCTCGCGAACCCGCCCAGAACAGTTCGTTCGCCAGCACGAAGCCGGACCTCCTTCCCGAAGTGCATTGCGACGTTCAATACTCGCAATCTCGATTGCCGCGGCTGGCATCGGCCTCGCCGGTGCAGGCATGCAGGCGGACGCGCCGCAGGCACAGCGCTTCGCTTCCGGCGCGCTGGAGCTGACCTCCGGTGGGTTGGTCACGCGGGACGATGAGCGCGAAGAGATTCGCCGCGCGCTCCGCAATGGCGAATCGAGCACCTACATCTCCGAAATCCTGCGGGCACGCGATTCCGCGCTCGCGCGTTGGCCGGATCGCAAAGGAAAGCCACTGCGCGTGTGGATTCAGGCGTCCTCGGATCTCGATGACTGGCGCGAGCGTTTTGTCATCGAAGTGCATAACGCATTTGTCGCCTGGGACACGCTGAACCTTCCCGTGCGCTTCCAGATCGTCGCCGACTCCGCCACGGCCCACGTGCACGTGAACTTCATCGATCGCTTCGCTGAGCCGATCAGCGGCCGTACCCGGTGGGCTCGCGACGAGAATTACTGGATCACGGACGCCAGCATCATGCTCGCGGTCCACCACCGTACTGGCGAAGTCCTCGAAGACGACTCGATGCATGCCATGGCGCTGCACGAGATCGGGCATCTCCTCGGCCTCGACCACACCCTCGACCCATCCAGCGTGATGGCGCCGAAGGTCCGGGTCAGGAGCTTGTCCAAGGCGGATCGTGAGACCGCGCGGCTGCTCTACAAGCTGCCCGCGGGTTCCATCCGCTACGCGGTTCGCTAACCCCGTTCCTCCGTGAAGGGCAGCGACTACCTCCCCCTGGGACTGCTCGCTGTAGCTGGCGCTTTTGTGGCGTATCAGGTCGTAACGCGATCGCCTGCCGCGCCACCGGCAGGTACTATGATGGCGCCGACACAAACGGCGCCTGTCACGCCCCAAGGCACTGCAAGGAACACAGGCAGCGCGTCGTCCACCCCCTCCGCGGTTTCTGCTGACAGCAGCGCCCTGCTGCCGGACTCGTCGACGCCAGTCACGACGCCGGCGCGGGACCTCGAGACCGTGCGCGCGCTCATCAAGGATGGCGCACCGGGCACCTACTTCGAATCCATGCTCGTCGACCAGGACCAGCTCATCATGCGCTGGCCGGAGCGCCGGCTGGAGCCGCTGCGTGTCTGGATCGAGAGGCACCCGACTTTGCCCGGTTGGGACGTGCGCCATGCCGTCGCCGCCGAAGCCGCGTTCGATGAATGGCAGCGTGCGGGATTCCCGCTGCGGTTCGACATCGTCCGCGATTCTGCGGGTGCGGAGATTCACATCAGGTGGATTGCTGCTTTTCCCGCGGATGCACGTGAGAAGCTCGGCATGGCGCGCAAGACGCGCGACCAGCACGGATGGATTCGTGCCGCCGAGATTACCGTCGCCATGACGGACCGCATCGGCGAGCCGCTTCCCGACGGCACCATCTCTGGCACTGTTCGCCATGAGATTGGTCATGCGCTCGGGCTCGGCCATTCACCGAACCCGGGGGACGTGATGTTTCCCGAGTCACGCACGACGGTGATCAGCGCTGCCGATCGCGCAACGTTGCATCTGCTCTACATCCTGCCGCCGGGATCGATGAAATAGCGGGCCATTTCTTGCCGATTACATCGCGGCAATGAGTGACCAGTTCGACGTCGGTATCGTGGGTGGCGGCCCCGCGGGCTTGTCTGCGAGCATCTTCCTCGCCCGGTACCTGCACTCCGTCGTGCTCATCGACAGCGGCGACCCTCGCAACTGGGAAACGCGTGGCGTCAACGCATACCTGGGTCTTCCCAGCGTCAAGCCAGCGGAGCTGCGCGCCCGCGGACGCGACGAAGCTCGCAAGTATGGCGTCCATTTCGTGGACGATTGCGTCGACGAAGCCGTGCGCGTAAGCGATGACGAGTTCTGGCTCATCACCCACTCAGGCGACGAATTCCGCGTGCCGCGCGTGCTCCTCGCCATCGGGCTCAAGGACGTGTGGCCAGAGATCCCTGGGCTGGAACGCGCGTACGGCGCAACCGCGCACGTCTGCCCCGACTGCGACGGCTATGAGGCCCGCGGAAAGAAGACCGTTGTCATCGGACGCGGACGGAAGGCCGTTGGCATGGCGCTCAACCTCACGACCTGGACGCAGGACATCGTCATCTGCACCAACGGCCTGCCGCCGCAGCTCGACGAACCAGAGTATTGCAGCAAGCTCGACGCGCTGAACATCCCGGTGCTCACCGACCGCGTGAATCGGATCCGCGTCCACGATCGCGACGTGCTGTATCTCGAGCTCGGGAGTGGCATGGAGCTGGACGTGGAGAAGATCTTCTTCGCCATCGGCCAGTATCCGGCTGACGACCTGGGTGCGAAGCTTGGCTGCCAGCGCGACGAGGGGGGCCACATCGTCGTCGACAAGCACTACCACACGTCGGTGCGGAACGTCTTCGCGGCCGGGGACATTGTCCCCGGGTCGCAACTCGCGATTGCAGCGGCCGCCGATGGCGCTATCGCCGCCCTCGCGATTCACAAATCGCTGGTCCCCGCGGGACGGAAACTCCTACCAGCGTAGCGTGACGTCCTGACGCTTGCGGTCACGAACGATGGAGAGCTTCGCTTCGCCGTGGTATTCGGACAACGCATTCCGGAACTCGCGAACGGTCGCGACATCGTGGCTGCCGACGCGGATGACCACGTCGCCGTCACGAAGCCCGGAGGTGTAGGCAGGCGTCGCCGGAGCGGCGCGCAGCACGAGAACGCCGTTTCTTACACCGAACGGCTTCCCGAGTCCTTCGGTGACCGTCTCGAGCCGCAGTCCCATCATCCCTTCGTTGCCGAAGGAATAGATGGCGACAGCCCCCGGAGCTCGCGGCGACTCGGAGAGCACGGTAACCTGGCCGCTGGAACGCGGCAGCGGCGCCTCACTTGGAGTCGTCGGCGGACGCGGGTCGAGTCGGCGCACGTAGTATTCCGGTGTTTCCCCAACCTTTACCTTGAGATCACGTGCGTTTCCAGCCCGCCGCACTCGCATGGTGACGATGGCGTTCGGGACCAGCAGCTTGGCGAAGGCAAATTCGCGCTCGCGCAGGTCGTCTCCATTCAGCGCCAGCACAGTATCGCCTACCATGACACCGGCTCGTTCCGCCGGTGAGTTGCCTTCGACCAACGCGATCTTCGGATACTGGAAGAAGCGGATGATCCGATCGGGGTTCGGCGGCGAGGCTTCGGCCATCGCGCCGTCAAACGTCACCCCGATATATCCGCGGGTCCGTACCGCTGTTTCATACGAGTATGCGAATGCCTGCGCTTGCGGCGTCCGCCGCTGGACCGTGGTTTCTCGCTGGCCCGCGGCCACCGCATTCTGACGCACCGCTTCCGCATACGCGGCATCGAGCTCCTTTACCGTGCGCGCCATCGCCTTGGCGACCACTTCGCGGTCGGCGTCGCTGAGGCGCCGGTTCTCGATCTCCCAGCGCAGCGAATCGAGCCGTTCGACAAGCGCTTCACGGGCGCGTTTCTGCGCATCGGTCATCGCGCATTCCGCACACTGGCGCCGCGTCGTCACCGCCGTCGCACCGCCGCCTGTCTGCAGTGGCGTCGACGCCAGTGCTGTCTGCGCCGCCAGCAGCGTCGCAAGCACGGCGGCCGCGAGGGTCCACCGCATCCTCGCGGCGGCTGAATGGTCTTCCAGGGTCATGCCTTTATACATCGCGGTTCTCAGAAACTGTTAAGACGGACACTTGGCGGGAGCGCAGTATTCAGCGCGCGTAGCGTTGCTTCACGTTGTCCGTACGAATTCAGGTAAAAATCGTTGATGACCGGATCGAAGGGCGCGTCGTTCAGCGCCTCACGCGTGATCCGGGAAACGCGATCGAGCGCGGAGAGCCGGGCGCGCATCACCGCCGGAGTTTCCGCGAGCATCGAGGTGTCCTGCTCGGCGATGTACGACACGGCGCGCTGGTACCCGAGTCGGTAAAAATCCTTGAATTGCCTTGCATGCTCGACCGACGCGAAGTCGGTGGGCACGGAATCGAGCGACGGAATGCTCGCCGTCGCGCGAACTCCATCCCCGGGCATGAGGGAAGCGCCAGCGCTCGCACGACCGAGCAGCGCGCCCCCGGCCACAAGCAGCAGGGCAGCCGCGTACCGCAGATAGGGGTTCGACGCTGCCATACCACGGCCGCCCGAGCGCGAACGGCCTGGCGTCGCGATCAAGCCATCGTCTCTGAGTTTCTCCGAGAGCGACTCCCAGCGCGAGAGCGGCAGGCCCATCGCGTCCCGTTCACCATGCGCCATCACGAGCAGTGACCGGTGTGCGTCCACCTCGCGCGCGCACTCGGCGCAGCTCTCGAGGTGCATGTGTTCGATACTGGTCGGCGACTCATCCGCGAGCGCCGCCAGTCGTTCAATAGACAGGTGCGACATTTTGCATGTCCTTCCGCATGGGTGTATCAACGAGATGCGCGAGCATGATGCGGAGCTTCGCTCGCGCCTTGAACAGCTGTGATTTGGACCCGCCCGCGGTGATTCCCAGTCGTTCGGCGATCTCCTCGTGCGTGTACCCCTCGACGTCATGCAGCATGAACACCGCCCGCGCGCCGGGTGAAAGCCGGTTCGCGGCGTTCTCGATCGTGGCCAGCATCAGTGCGCGCTCGGGCTCAGGCTCCACCAGCGCGGAATCTTCTTCCACGTCGGTTTCAATCTTCGCCAGCCGTCGCGTCTTGCGAAGCGCATTCAGCGTCCGGTTCACCGCGATGCGGTGGGCCCAGGTTCCGAACTGCGAATCACCCCGGTACTGCGGCAGCGCGCGGAAGATCTGAATCCAGACCTCCTGGGCGACATCGGCAGCCAGGTCGAGGTCGTTGCCCACCAGCCGGCGGACAACTGCATCGATGTGCGGCGCATGGCGGGTCCAGAGCGACCGCATGGCCGCTTCGTCCCCCTGCATGGCGCGCTGGATGATGACCTTGTCGTTCTCCATGACGTCGCTGGATTGGTCACGACGAGCTGGCATAATGGTTTACGCTATGGGAGGACTTGCTGCCAACGGCTTACGGCCAAGTGTTTGCTGCAAACGGCTTACGGCCAACCGCATACTGCCAAATGCGCTCTTGGCCGTCAGCTCTTGGCCGTCAGCTCTTGGCCGTCAGCTCTTGGCCGTTAGCCTTTGGCCCTTAGCCCTTGGCAGTTAGCTCTTGGCCGTAAGCCTTCCCCTATACGGCATTTGTTTACCCCGAGTTACTAACCCTCGTAAACGCATGGGTTTGCTACCAGTTGCGCGGTTTGTGCTTGCTCGTCGCTCCATGGGTCGCCATAATGGCAATCCCACCGCTGGGCCGGCAGGAACAACTGTGCTCGCTCGGCGTATCTTCTTTAGCGCCAGCCACCTAGGCTGACGGACGGCACGGCGACACCTACTAGACAGCCATTACCCTTGCTGACTTCGCTGCTCACCTCGCTGTTTTTCGCCGCCGGCTCTGCTGCCGGGGGTGAGGGTGGCGGCTTGCCTACAAAGGCGCCGTCCGAAGTCGGCATGTCCGCAGTCCGTCTTCAGCGCATCGATCGCGTCCTGAACAGCGCCATCAAGGCGGGCGGGTTCCCTGGCGGATCTGTCGTCATCGGCCGCAAAGGCGCGACTGTCTTCGAGAAAGGCTACGGCACCCTCAGCTGGAGCAGCAAGACGCCCGTTGTCGCGTCACGGACGATCTATGATCTCGCGTCGTTGACGAAGGTTGTCGCAACGACAACCGCGATCATGGTCCTCTTCGACGAGGGGAAGATCAAGCTCGACGATCCCGTCTCCAAGTATCTCCCTGGCTTTGGCGGCGGCCCCAAGGACGACATCACGGTCTATCACCTGCTCGAGCATCGCTCCGGCCTCCCGGCCGGCCGCGACCTCTGGCGCATCGCACTTACGCCCGATGAAGCACGCGCGGCGGCCATCAACACGCCGCTCGAGTGCCTGCCCGGCAAGTGCTACATCTACTCCGACCTCGGCGCCGACATGCTCGGCTTCATCGCCGAAGAAGTGTCTGGAAAGCGGCTCGACGTCTTCATGCAGGAGCGGGTGTTCGGACCGCTCGGAATGTTGGACTCATATTTCCGCCCGCACTGGACGCTGCGCGATCGCATCGCGCCCACGGAGCTGACGCCGCCGCGTGGATATCCACTCCGCGGCGAAGTGCACGACGAGAACGCGTTCGCCCTGGGCGGCGTCGCCGGTCACGCGGGCATGTTCTCCACCGCCAGCGACCTCGCGATGTTCGCGCAGATGATGCTGAACGGCGGCGAGCTCAATGGCGTGCGCATCGTTTCCGACACCGCCGTCGCGCTCTTTACGGCACGCACGGAATCGCGTGGGACGCGTGCCCTCGGCTGGGATACCTGCGGCCACGACGGCAGCTGCGGTAAGTACCTGAGCGAGCGCGCCTATGGCCACACCGGGTTCACGGGCACATCGCTCTGGATCGATCCCGATCGCGACCTGTTCGTGATCCTGCTGACCAACCGCGTGCACGCGGCGCGCGCCGGTCGTCCCGCCAAGGTCATCGCTGACATCCGCGCTGACGTTGCCGATGCTGCGGCGCTGTCGGTCCGGAAATCGAACGGCGAGCTCGCCGCGATGCCGGCGTCCTTCCGTGCGGACAAGAAGTCCGGCTGGAACCGCCCGGTCCGCTCCCGCTCGTCCCGCTCGCGAAAGGCGTCGGCGAAGAAGACCACGACCAAGAAGCCGGCAGCAAAGCCAGTCAAGAAGGTCGCGTCAGCCGGGAACTGAGCGTCGGGCGACCGACAAGCCGACAAGCCGACAACCTGTTAAGCTCTTAGAGGTGATGCCTGACTCACCCGATACGCCGCTCCCCGATCCTGCCAGCGACATCACCGAAGACTCGGTGCGCATGGCCCTCAGGAAGGTCAAGGATCCCGAGCTCAATCTGAACATCATCGACCTCGGACTCGTCTACAACATCACCGTCGACGAGGGGAACAAGGTCATCGTGGACATGTCGCTGACGTCCCCGGGATGCCCGGCGGGCCCGCAGATCATGCATGACGTCGAGCGGACCATTCAGGCGATGCCAGGCACCGGTAAGGTCGTGATCAACCTGGTCTGGGAGCCTTTCTGGACTCCCGACCGGATCGAGCCGAAGGTGCGAGCCTACATGGGCATCTAGGGCGGAGAGCCGCGAAGCGAGAGCCTATTTCCGCAGCGCTTTGAGGAAGCCCTCGCCGAGCACCTCTTTCTGCCAGCCACGGAGCTCGTCCACTTCCTGAAGCTCTTCGCGCGACCTGGGGTTCTTCCGCGCAACTGCCTCGAGCCGCTCACGTGAGGCGAGCACACCGGAGTCGAGATCGAGCTTCTGCGCCACGTCGTCACGCGCGCTCTTCAGCGCGTTGACGCGCGAGTCAAAGTCCGGGTCGCGATCCCAGCGCGGGGCCTTCGGGAATTTGGGCAGATCGGGCTCGGGCACCTCCTGCGCGCGCCGTACGGCATCCAGCAGCTCCTCTGCCCGCCGCTCCAGCAAGCCACGCGAGATACCCTTGATCCGCCCGAGCGCCTCCCGATTCTGCGGCTGCATGCGGGCAATCTCCAGCAGTTGCTCGTTCCCGATCACCCGGAAGGTCGCGCGATCCAGCTCCTCCGCGATCCTGTCGCGCCAGGGGAACAGCTCGCGCAAGACTGCCAGCTCGCGACGGCTCAAGTCGCGCGCGCCCTTCATCCGAAGAAAGGCGTTGGTGTCGTCCCCTTCTGGCCACCGCGTTCCCTCCAGCCGCGTGAATTCCTCGCGCGCCCACGCCAGCCGGCCCTTCCCTTCCAGCTCGTCCCGCATCCGGTCGCGCAGGTCCAGCAGGTACATCGTGTCCTGCGCCGCGTAGTCCAGCATGTCGGGTAACAATGGACGCATGGACCAGTCGGCCCGTTGGTGCTTCTTGTCCAGCTTGACCCCGAAGTAGCGTTCCAGGAGCGCCGCCAGGCCGAAAGCCTTGATCCCCAGCAGCTGTGCGGCGATGCGCGTGTCGAAGATGTTCCGCACCTGCCAGGTGTAGTCGCTGTGCAGCAGCCGCAGGTCATAGTCTGCGTCATGTAACACGACCTCCACGCGAGGATCCTCGAGCAGTCCCCCCAAGGGGCCCAGCGCCTCGGCCGGCACAGCCAGGGGGTCGATGATCGCCGAGTGCTCGCGCGTCGACAGCTGCAGCAGGTAGATGCGATCGAGGAACCGGTGGAAGCTGGCTCCCTCGGTATCGATCGCGATTTCCTGGGTCGCGCCGAGGGTCTGGAGCTGGCGCGCCGCGGCGTCCGGGCGGTCGATGAAAACTGGGGTATGCGTGGCCACGCTGAAGATTACTTAGTGTTATCGCTGAGGCGCTGGGCATTTCGCTTGCCACCACAGGGGACATGATGACACCGGAACCGCCCGGCCCACGGCCGTGGGATGGTGTAGAGCGCCGGGAGCGCGCTATCGGATGGCATAGCAAGGACGTCGCACGCGCGGCGGCCCTGGTCATGGCGATCTACCTGGCCATGCAGCTCCTCTGGTTCGCGAATCCGCTCGTCATCGCGGCATTCCTCGGGATCCTCTTCGGCCTCGCCGTCGAAGCGGGGGTGGACCGACTCGAGCGCTTCCGGATCCCACGCGGACTGGGCGCCGCGATGATCGTGATCGGCTTCTTCGGCTTCCTCGTCGGCGTCGGTGCGCTGATGGCCCCGACCATCCGCGAACAAAGCACCGTCCTGCGCACGAAGATCCCCGAAGCGGTCGATCGCGTGGAGGAATGGATCAATCGGCGCCAGCGAGGGATGCTTGGCGCCTTCTTCGGCGGGTCCGAGGGTGCAACGACGGCCGCGGCGGACAGCGTAGGCAGGACGACTGGAACCGCCGTTCCCGCACTGCCAGCGCCGTTACCCGATACGGGTGTCGCCGCGGAGGACTCCAAGGACGCCAGCGCTCCTTCCGCGACTCAAACGCTCCGCAGCAGTCTTGGGAAACAGCTCGGTGGAGTCACGCAATACGTCTTCCCGTTCCTGTCGCAGACGATTGCGGTGTTCGCGGGGATCATCCTCATCATTTTCATCGCGATCTACATCGCGGCAGATCCCGGCCTGTATCATCGCGGGATGATGCACCTGTTCCCGCATCACATGCGAACGCGCGCGGGCGAGGTGCTCACCGCGATTGCTACGGTACTGCGCAAATGGCTGGTGACGCAGCTGATCGCCATGGCGGTCATCGGAACCGTCACGACCGTCGGTCTCCTGATCCTCGACGTGAAGGCAGCGTTTGCGCTTGGGCTCATCGCAGGACTCATGGAGTTCATCCCGACGGTGGGGCCGATCATCAGCGCCGTTCCGGCGATCGCCATGGCCTTCCTGGATTCACCCGAGAAGGCGCTGACAGTGGCTGCGCTCTACATGGGCATCCAGTTCCTCGAGAATCACCTGCTCATTCCCATGCTCATGAAGGGGGGAGTGGATGTCCCACCGGTCCTCACGATTGTGTCGCAGGCACTCTTCACGCTGCTGTTCGGCTTCCTCGGCCTCATGGTCGCGGTGCCGGCGCTCGCAGCAACGATGGTTGCCGTGAAGATGTTGTACGTGGAGCGCGTTGTTGGTGACGACGTCGCGGTGGTGACGAAACACGAAGACGCCCAGCCGGCAGAGAGTGGCTGAGCTGCCGCTGTTGCGGCGGTTTCCCGCGCTCGCGGCACTGCCCCGCGCGTCGCTGGGCAGTTTTCCCACTCCGGTGCAGCGGGTGCAACTCGACGATGGCCGCACGCTGCTGGTGAAGCGCGACGACCTCTCGGGCACACCCCTCGGCGGCAACAAACTCCGCGCCCTCGAATTCCTGCTTGGCGGAGTGTCTTCGGGGACACACGTCGTCACCGTTGGCGCGCGCGGCTCCACGCATGCACTTGCGACGGCGCTCTACGCTTCCCGCCTCGGCGCGCGCACGACCGTCGTCCGCTGGAACCAGGTGATGAATCCTGCCGCGCAGGTTGTGGATGCACGACTGCAACGTGCGGCGCAGGTGATCGACGCGCAGGTGGTCCTCGCCGCGTATCTGATCGCGGGTGCGCAACGGCTGCGGGGCGCTCGATGGGTACCCGCCGGCGGCGCGTCCCCGCTCGGGGCCCTCGGCCACGTCAACGCGGCACTCGAGCTTGCGGACCAGGTTGAACGCGGCGAATGCGAACTGCCGGAGGTCGTCGTCGTCCCTTTGGGCACCGCGGGAACGGCTGCCGGACTCACGCTCGGGTTTCGCATCGCGGGCCTCGGGGTCCACGTCGTCGTGGCGCGCGTTGTCCCGCGCGTCGTCGCGAATGTGCATCGCCTGCGCCGCCTCGCCAATCAGACGGCGCTACTCATCGAGCGGCACACGCAGCAGCGTGTGCCCCGGCTGCATCCCACGGATGTAACTGTCGAGCACGCGTTCTATGGTGGGGCGTACGGCAGGCCTCTGTCTCAGATTCCGCACGACGAACCATCGGTTGCGCGTCTGGGGATCACCCTGGATGACACGTACAGCCGCAAGGCGTTTGCGGCCGCGACCGCTCGGCGCAGCCACCGCACGCTGCTGTGGCTTACGTTCGATGGACGACTACTGCACAATGAGTCGCCTGCACGTGCCCCGGAGCATCCATGAGACTGCCAGAAGTCCGCTTTCACATCTATCCCACCGATTGCGACATGCTCGGACATCTCAATCACGCGACGATGCTGAGCTTTCTCGAACGCGCACGCTGGGCGCTGCTGGAGCCGCAGGTCAGCGTGAAGGATTGGGCGCGACAGCCGGTGTACTCCGTGGTGCGGCACGTCGACATCGGATATCTCGCGCAATCATTGCCCGGCGAGGACCTCGTCGTCCGGTCAGGACTGCTCGCGGTAAAGCACACGAGCTACATCGTGCGTCAGGAAGTGCGGAAGGCGCATGACAATACCAAGGTCGCGGAAGCGAACATCGTCTTCGTCGCGCTGGGCCAGGACGGCAAGCCCGTGAAGGTCCCGGACAGCTGGCGGGAGATGCTGCCCACCTGGCCGGAGGCCGCGTATTGATCGCCGTCGTCAACAACCTCGACATCGGGTACGACGACATAGGCGCCGGCATGCCGGTGCTGTTTGCGCACGCCTTCCCGCTCAATCGAACGATGTGGGCGCCGAATGTGAGCGCGCTGGTGGAGCGCTGCCGGTGCGTGACTGCGGACTTCCGCGGCTTTGGTGAATCGGCTGCGGCGCCCCCGTATTCGATGGACCAGTACGCCGATGACCTGGCGCAGCTGCTGGACGTGCTCCACATCGACAAGGTGGTGCTCGTCGGGTGTTCGATGGGGGGGTACGTCTCGTTCGCGTTCTGGCGCAGGCATCGCGACCGGGTGCGCGCACTCGTGCTCGCGGATACTCGTGCCGGTGCGGACTCGGAGGAGGCCAGGGAGCGCAGGCGTCAGCTCATCGCCACAGCGCGTGCGGAAGGGTCCGTATCGGTCGCCAATGCGCAGATCGCCAGTCTCGTGGGCAAGACAACGCGCGCGAAGCAGCCCGACACATACGACGCGGTGCACCGGATGATGGCGCAGGCTCCAACGGACGGGGTCGTGGGCGCACTCGAGGCGATGATGCTGCGTCCCGATTCGACACCACTGCTGGCGAGCATCGATGTCCCCACCCTCATCGTGGTCGGCGAGGAAGACGTTCCGACTCCCGTGAAGGAATCGCGTGCGATGCACGAACGCATTCCGGGCAGCATCCTGGAGGTGATCGTCAGCGCAGGGCATCTCGCGAACCTCGAGCGGCCCGCGGCGTTCAACCATGTGCTGTCCGAGTTTTTGTTCTCGCTGACGGCGTCGTGACGAGCGATGCTTGTCAGCTTCGGAGCTTGTCAGCTTTTCGACAAGCCGATAAGCCGACAACCTGACAAGCCGACAAGCCGCCCCCGTTAAGCGCTACATTTCCGTCCGTGTCCTCTCCACCAGTTTCGACCGCCGAGCAGACCCAGGCAGCGCGCATCGGCGCTGTGCTCTTCCGGTACCGCGGCTTCCTGCCCGTGCCCTTCCTCCTCATTCCGCTGTTCGTTCCGGGAGAGCAGACCCGTCGCGGCTGGCTGATCGCGGGCATCCTGATCCTGCTCGGCGAAGCCTTCCGACTTGCAGGAG